>NZ_AP043854.1:0-32296 GCF_055397165.1 Halopenitus salinus | reverse complement strand
GTGAGTACACAATTAGCCAACTACGGGGTGTTTTGACTGGTGATTTGGATTGGCCCCAGTACCAGGCTGCCGCTTACTGCGCTCTAGTGATGAACGGTGAGCTGCAGGTCAAAGACATTGAGTTGGAGGCCGATATCCCAAACTCGCGCGTTTACGGTGTGCTATCTAAACTGGAAGAGCGAGGTTGTGTCAAGCAGAAAGGGTTCAGGCCGAAAACATACGACGCAATTCATCCACGTGATGTCATCAGCGATGAGGTTGAACAATTCCGACGCAAATCAGAACAGGCAAAGAGTCGCCTTGAAGAAGCATGGGAAGCCGAACGGTCCTTATTCAACGACGACGATGATACGTGGGCATTAGACAGTACGCGAGGACTTGTTAATCAAGTTCGGACAGCCATTACAGACGCTGAAGAAGCAATCTACGCGGTGGATGCCAACCTTCGTTGGGTTTCACGGGAAGATCGTGAGCTGATGTCCGACCTTGTTGATGATGGTGTGAGCGCCAAAATCATCGGAGCAGATGATGACAAGACTGTCGACAGGCTGGCTGACGAGGGTGTGACAACATTCCAATCTAACAGTATTGAGCGCAGCTTCTACGTAATCGATAACAGTCGGGTGATCGCCCGTATCGGGCGGGGTGGATCAGGGGTTGCCTTCTCTGATTCCGCCATGGCAACCATCTTTATTAGAGACTTCGAAGATTTAGCTAGTGAGGCAACAAAGGTGAGTCCACTTGCACCGTAGAGAGGTGATTCCACTAGCCCTCATGTATTCCGAGGATCGAGAAGCGGTGCAGGGGAGAACGCGCTTCCAGAAAATGGTCTTCTTACTGCAACAACAACTGGAAACTGATTCTAGCATTAGCACTTATGACTTTGAAGCCTACGACTACGGCCCTTTCTCGAAGGGACTCTACGATGATTTGGATGATCTAATCGACCGAGGGCTTGTAGAAGAGACCCGTGAGGAGTTTGACGAGGACAAGGCGCTATACGAGTACGAACTTACTGAAAAGGGACGCGATCTCGCCAAGCGATTCGAAGACCTGAAAGAAACTAATCAGGTGCTTAACCTTTCTGAGGAGCTCAAAGATGAATTCAATCAAAAAGATCTTTCTGAGGTTCTCGATTTCGTTTACTCGGAATACCCAGAGTATACCGAAAACAGCGTTCTTCGGTGACGCTAACTCGATATCCGTCTGAAAAATTGAACCGCTTCAGGCAACAGTCTAAGTAAAGACTATATTACTTCGTTGATACAGTCGCTGATATCCTCGAATGACGCGTAAGAAAATCGGTCGAAACACCGGCCACTCCGGACGAGTCAATATCTCTGGATCTGAGCTTGATACGGTCGGCGCTGATATCGGCGACACGATTGAAGTCGATGTCGCCGACACGAAAGACGTCGCACATGCTCTCATCGACAGCAAAGACTCTGAGAAATTCCTCATCGTCACCCCGATCTAACGCATGCAGACAGCACTCACCTATCGGACGAATCGCGACCTGTTCTCGAACTACTACCTGGACGAGCACCTCCCCGAGACTGAGGCGTGGGACGAGCTTAGCGACGATGAACTCCGCGAGGCGAAAGCGGACATTATGGACCTGTGGGAGCGCGAGAAGGGAACTGCTCCCAAGCGCAACGAGTCCCAGCTCGAGGAGAAGTTCATCCGGCCGATGTTCCGGAAGCTGGGCATTCCCTTCGAGGTTGAGGAGAGTACCAGCCGGACCCAACGTCGGCCCGACTACGGCTTCTTCGAGTCCGAGGACGCCGCACGTGGCGCGTTCGAGCGCCGCGAGGAAGGAGGCGATTTCTACAAGGACGCCGTCGCCGTCGCGGACGCCAAGCGCTGGGGTCGGCCACTCGACACCCGTGGGAGTGGGGAACACGAGCGGGACTTCGAGAACCCGAGCTACCAGATTCACGTCTACCTGCAGGAGACGCCGGCGCGGTGGGCCGTCCTCACCGACGGGAAGAAGTGGCGGCTCTATTACGGCCCGACGAGCCACCGCCTGGACTCCTACTACGAGATCGACCTACCGACCGTTCTCGAACAGGGCGATCTTGAGGACTTCAAATACTTCTACCTCTTTTTCAGGCACGGCGCATTCCTCGAGGACTCTAGCGGCGAGTGCTTCCTGGACGACGTCTACGACGAGTCCAACGTCTTCGCCCAGGAGTTAGGAGCCGATCTCCAGGACAACATCTACGAGGCGATCAAGGTCCTCTCGGAGGGGTTCATGCAGTACCCGGACAACGACCTCTCCGAAGAGGATCTCGACCTCATTCACGACAGCTCCCTCATCTACCTGTATCGGCTCATCTTCGTCCTCTACGCAGAGAGTGAGGGCCGTGACCTCCTCGATACGACTAACGAGATCTACGAGGAATCGTACAGCCTGAACTCCCTCAAGCAGGATATCGCTGAGGAACTGGACAGTTCGAGCCCGAAATATCGAGACTGGCAGGACAACCTCTGGGACCGACTGGACGAGCTGTTCAAGCTCATTGACCAGGGGAGCAAGTCGCGCGGTATCCCCGAGGAGGACCTTTACATCCCAGCGTACAACGGTGGGCTGTTCAGGACCAACCCTGACGATGACGACAGTGTTGAAGCCCGGTTCCTCGCGAATCACCAGGTGGGCGACGCCTACCTCGCGGAGGTTATCGAACTCCTCACGCGGAGTCAGAACGGCAACGGTGGCGGGAAGATCTTCGTCGACTACTCGTCGCTGGATGTCCGCCACCTCGGGAGCATCTACGAGGGGCTGCTGGAGTATCAGCTCGACGTTGCCGACGAGCCCCTCGCACTGGAAGATGGTGAGTACGTCCCCGCCGGCGAGGGCGACGAAGTGATCGTCGAGGAGGGCGAAGTCCACCTTTCAACTGGTTCTGGCGAACGGAAGGCGACGGGGTCCTACTACACGCCGGAGTATGTCGTTGAGTACATCGTCGAAGAGACGCTCGGCCCGCTCGTCGACGACATTCGAGGTAGCCTCGTGGGCCAAAGTGCGTTCGACGAGGGTGGCTTCGCTGAGGAATTCGCTGAGGGAGTGTTCGATCTCAAAATCCTCGACCCCGCGATGGGGAGCGGTCACTTCCTGACGAGCGCCATCGACTACCTGGCGCGCGAAATCATCGACGCTCAGGAGCGTCAAGCCGCACAGCAGGGAATCGAGACCGTCGATGAGGAACACGACATCAACTGGGCCCGCCGGCAGGTCGCCCAGCGCTGTATCTACGGCGTCGACCTGAATCCGCTGGCCGTCGAGCTCGCGAAGGTGTCGCTCTGGCTCCGGACACTCGCGGCTGAACAGCCGCTCGCGTTCCTAGATCACCACCTGAAAACAGGGAACTCGTTGGTCGGTAGTGACATCGAGGAAATTGAGGAATTGGAATCTGATGCCGGCGGCGGCGGGCAGAACGCGACGCTCGCGGACTTCGGTGTGGCTCGAAAGGGAACCATCGAGCAGCTGATGCGGATCTATCAGGACTTCATCGCCATCGAGAACCAGGATCTCGCCGATGTCAAGGAGATGGAGGCCAAGTACGACGAGTTCGAGCGGAACAAGCTCCGTCGACGGTTGGAGGGGATGGCGAACGTCCACACGGCTGAACAGTTTGGTCTCGATAACCTCCCAAGTGATGCCTACAAACGAATAGCGACCGCTCTCGAAGACGATGAGAAATGGGACGACGTGGCACAGACGCGATGGTTCCAGGACGCCCAGAAATGGGCCCAGACCGATCGCTACTTCCACTGGAAGTTGGAGTTTCCGGAGGTTTACTACGATGAAGAAGGTAACGCGCTAGAAGAAAGAGGATTCGACGCGGTAATCGGGAATCCGCCCTGGGTTGCAACCGCGGGCCGTGCTGACATCAGTGCGAACATCGATACGGATCTCCGGTCCTACCTTGAAGGTGCCTTCCGCTCCACAAAGAACCAATTCGACCTCTATGTCGCATTCTATGAACAGTCTATTCAGCAGTCGAAGAAGGGACGAGTGGGGATCATTGTCCCTGACGCTATCCTCACTCGCGAACAGAACGAACCGATACGCGATTTCGTTCTATCGAACACCTCACTTTCCGAGATCGTTCGAGTCGGAACTGCCTTTGAAGATGTCGAAACCGGTGCTGTCATCCTTGTAAGTAGCGGTAACGAAGACAAAATCCGCTGTGCAGGTACGACAGCCGGTACTGATCTTCCGTCGCTCGATTACAACCGGATACCTCACCACGTCTTTGAACAACAGGAGGCAAAGCGATTCCTCATCTATCTCGATGAGAAAACGCGGTCGATACTCAGTAAGGTAGAGAATAAAAACCCGCTCGGGGAGTACATCGATATTTCCAGGGGGGAAGAAATCAGCAAGCGGGCTGATTTCCTCTCCGAGAATCCACAGTCGAACACTCGTCCTATCGCCCCCGGTGGCGCAATCATACGCTACGGGATAAACGATGAAGAGATTCGATATATAACCGGAACTGATATCGAAAAGAGCAATCGCAACTACCGAAGCCCAAAGCTGATTTTCCGACAGACGAGCGATTCGTTAGTCGGGACGTTCGATTCGGAGGATCTGGTGACGATCAAGTCGGCGTACAATATCCATAGTAATTCGGACTCGACTGACGAGTTGAAACACATCCTAGGAGTTCTGAATTCGAGGCTACTCAACTTCTACCATCACTATAAGCACGCTGCGTACCGGTCCGTCTTCCCGCAAATAAATCAGTCGACCTTTGAGGCGTTTCCCGTCGCTATCGACGAGGGGGCAGACGAAAAGATCGTCAACACCGTCGATGAATTACTTGACTTGACTGACGAACGATCGCGTATAAATCTCCGAATCGACGACTATCTCGGCAATTACGAACTGGGGCCCTCCATCCAAGAAATCCCCGAATGTCAACCCTCTGAAGGAGTCTCGACGACGAAACTTGCGTCGACCAGCGAGGAGTGGCCGAACCTGAAAATCGGAACGGTCGCCGTCAAAAATACACGTACCTCTCTCGTCGTAACCGCTACCGCGCGGTTCAAACCGGACGACGATAGCGCTGAAACGGATCGATGGGGCTACGCCGAAACTGATCCGATTCCAGCGCTGGAATTCACGGGACGAGACCCTGAATACGAAGCCTTAATAGAGACGTTTGTTCCGTATGCTGCTGAGAAGGCTGGTGGCTTCGCTAACTTCAGAGAGAACGCGACTACTTCGAAGTCCCTCTACGATCGCCTAGGTGAGTTACAGTTGCCCAAAATCGACGACGTAGAACGAGGTCTACAACAGTATATCGACAAGCGGGATCGTGCTCACGAACTCGACGATCAGATAGCAGATGCTCGGAGAACAATCGAGGACCGCGTCTGTGCTCTCTACGAATTGACTAAAGAAGAAAAAACGACAGTTCGAGACGAATTCGGGGATGACTAACTTCGAAGTCGGCGACCACGTTAATTTCGCCGGCGGGCGTGGAGAGATCACGAAAATCGAGGAACGGCCGAACGGCGGCCACCTCCTCCACGTCTATACCTCGGAGGGGCAGCTCCGCAAACTCCCCAGCGGTCTCCCTCACATCGAGAAACTCGATTCGCTCGTCGACCGGCTCGCAGCAGGCCAGTCCGACGCCCCGCTCCACTACGATCTTCGAGAGCGGGCGATCCGGCTCGATCTCGCCTACAAGTACGACCGGTTCCTCTCGCTGACTAGCAACCGTATCGAGATCGAACCGTATCAGGTCCAGGCCGCCTACGAGATCCTCAACTCCTACGACCACCGCTACCTCATCGGCGACGAAGTTGGCCTCGGGAAGACCATCGAAGCTGGCATCGTCATCGAGGAGCTCATCGCACGCGACCGGGCCGACCGGGTGCTCATCGTTGCGCCGGCGCCGCTGACCGTCCAGTGGCAGGAGGAAATGCGCGAGAAGTTCGACCGCAACTTCGTCATCTACGACCGCGAAACCGTCCGGACCCACCGGAAATCCCACCCCAACCAGAACGTCTGGAAACAGGAAGACCTCATCATCACCTCCATCGATTTCGCGAAGCAGACGACGGACGACCCCGAGTCGGACCGCGTTTCCGTCCTCGATGCCCTCCAGAATCTCGACGAGGAGTGGGACGTCGCGGTCTTCGACGAGGCTCACCACCTTACGGCCAGACGGTCGAGTGACGACTCCATCGAACGAACACAGCGATACCAGGTCGGCGAGGCGGTCGCCGACAACTCCGATTCGCTCCTGCTGCTCACCGGGACCCCACACAAGGGGAAATCAGACCAGTTCTACTTCCTCGTGAGTCTGCTCGATCCGTACCGCTTCAGCCACGAATCACAGATCAGCCCTGACGCGCTTGAGGACCTGATGATCCGGCGGCTGAAGGATGATATGTACGAGACCGACGGGACCCGAATGTTCCCCGAGAAGAACATCGAGGCACTCCCGGTCGAGATGACTCGCGAGGAGCGGAAGCTGTACGACGATGTCACCGAGTACATCCGCGAGTACTACAACCTCGCCCAGCAGGAGGAGAATCAGGCGGCGGGGTTCACGATGGTCATCTACCAGAAGCGGCTGGTCTCGAGTATCTACGCGATCCGGAAATCCCTCGAAAACCGGATGCGAGCGATTCAGAACGACGCCGTCGCCGAGGACCTCCCTGACGAGGTTCAGGACCTCATTCCGCGATATAGTACCGAACCCGAGACGCTGACCGACGCCGAGCGTGCCCGCGTCGAGGAGGCACTGGAGACCGTCACCATCACGCTCAATCGGTCGAAGATCCAGCAGGAACTGGATCGCGTGAAACAGCTCTGGCAGCAAGCTAAGAACATCGAGACCGACTCGAAAGCCCGACTGCTTCGCCAGTTCGTCGATCGCATTCTCTCCGATGACCCCGACGAGAAGATCCTCATCTTCACCGAGTACACGGACACGCTGGAGTACCTGCGTGACGAGGTGTTCCCCGAGCACGATATCGCGCAGGTGTACGGCGATCTCGACCAGGATCGTCGACGAGAGGAGATGGAGAAGTTCGAACAGGAGGCGAACCTGATGCTCGCGACCGACGCCGCCCAGGAGGGGCTCAACCTCCAGTTCGCTCACATCATGGTGAACTACGACCTGCCGTGGAATCCCATCCGCATCGACCAGCGAATGGGGCGACTCCACCGCTACGGCCAAGAACATACCGTCGAGATCCGCAACCTCTTCTTCGCCAACACCCGCGAGAGCGAGATTTTGAATCTCCTCATCGAGAAGACCAACCAGATCGAGTCTGACCTCGGGATGCGCTCGGACGTGCTCGGTCGCGTGTTGGAAGACGTCGACCTCGATAAAACCATCATGGCGGCCATTGCCGAGGGCCAGCCGACCGAGGAGGTCGTTGCCGACGTTGAGGCGACGATCGAAGAGCGCAAGGAAGCGATCCAGACCGTCGAAGACGACTTCCTCATCCGAGACAGGTTCGACCTCTCGGGCGAAGACGACGAGATTCTGGACGTCATCGAGCGGAGCCAACACGGCGAGGTGTCCGAGAACGATATCGAGACGCTCGTTCGGGTGTTCTTCGACGAGTTCGGTGGTTTGATCACGGGCGTCCGCCCCGGTCCCGCACGGACGGACGGCGACGTGTTCCAACTCGACGTCCCCGATGTACTGAATGGCAGTCATGTCCACCGCCGCTACGAACGGGCAACGTTCACCAAAGAGATCGCCATTGTGGAGGACGACATCGAGTTTATCTCGCTCGATCATCCACTCGTCCAATCACTCATTGAGTTTTGCCTGGACTCGGAGCGAGTCCAAGGCCAGGTAGCAACGAAAGTGGCTGCGAGCGCTGATCGTGCGCCGGGCATCCTCTTCAATTACCGACTCGGCTACGTCTCAGGGGCCGGAGACGTAGTGACCGAAAAGTTCGTTCCACTCTATGCCACGCTAGACGAGTCAATTATGACGGAGGTTCCGGAGTTCGTGGAGACGATGCCACCGGAAGATGCAGCGTCCCATCCGGATTGTGAACAGCTCGCTGCAGTGGTTGACGACCTCCATCAGGCGGCCGAGATGGAGGCCTGGACGCAGGTAGAATCATTTGCTCAGGAAGCTCGCTGCGAGCGTGAACGCGAAATCGAGATCAAGCGTGAACACGCCGAGCGTTACTTCGCCGAGCAAATCGAGGAATGGGAGGAGCGCCTCGAAACGTACCAGCAGCGTGCAGAGCAGGGGCGGGACATGTCCGCCCCGATTGGGAATGCAAAACAGAAACTCGAGAGTCTCCGTCGTGAGCGCGAAGCGGAGCTTGCGCAACTCGACGAGGAGCAACACGTCACGCCGGAAGAGCCCGACCTGGTGACCGCAGCGTTTGTCGTTCCATCGCCGCAGGTGGGCAACTGATGGTAGAAGTCGTCAACGTCGTCGCGTCGGGAGCCCTCGATGTGGAACTCGATCTTGAGGCAGTCGCCCGAGACCTTGACGACGTCGTCGACTACGATCCCGAGAAATACCCTGGTGCCTACGTTCGATTCGGTGGCGACGAGCCGCTGGTCACGCTCTACCGCACCGGGAAGTACATCATCACCGGAGCGTCATCCGAAGCCGAGGCTGGACAGCTCCGAGAGAAGTTCCTGACCCTCCTGCATCGCCACGGGATTGTCTCGGCTGCCGAGGATGCCTGGTTCACCGTCCAGAACTACGTGTGTATGGCAGATATGGAGCGGTCGGTTAATCTGTCAGCCCTTGCGATCGGCTTAGGGCTTGAGGTGACGGAGTACGAGCCTGAGCAGTTCCCCGGCTTGGTGTACCGACCTCACGACCACGCGTGCGTACTACTGGTATTTGCTACCGGGAAGGTGGTGATCACTGGCGCGCAAGAGACTGAGTCAGCTGAAGCAGCTTTCGCAGCGTTCCGTGACTCAATCGAAACACTGCTTGCAGACGAGTGATCCGCTGAATCGCGGCCCTGTTAACCAACAGAATCTGTGTATCGCGATTATTGTTGGTTAACTGCCGCCAGTTAGCCGAAGCGTTGCAGGAGGTCAATTTCGAGAAGGGCTGAGCCGAGAGGTTTTCCCGCGATACGACCAAGGACTACCATGCCCTTTACCGCGAGCTGGCGGACGCTCCTCGACGAGTGTGAGGAGCTCGCCGCGGATGCGACGCTCATCACGCCTCTCTCGGAGACGCGATTCCGCCTCACCGACACCCAGGAACACCGCATCAATATCGAGTTCGTCGATTCGGGTGACCCGCAACCACTGCAACGCGAGCAGTTCGAAACGCTGGCCGAACGAATCACTGACGCTGGCGGCACCTTCGAACTCCAGCGACTCCCACCGGACGCCGAACCGTACGCGGCAGTACTCAGCCTGCATCCCCGCTACGAGATCGACGACCGCGAGGGTACGCTCACAGAAACCGACGAGCCGACGACATCCCAACTAATCAAAGGAGCCACTACCCAGTCCGCCGACGACCAGGATGACGCCGCAGACCGCACCGAGCCAGATCTCGATGTCTACGCTGATATGCTGTTGCTGATCGACGCCCTCGAACGCCACGATCCAACCGCACTCGAGGACTGTGAGACGCCCGTGCTCATCAATCTCTATACGTTGCTGTCGGACGTCCAGCGCAACGCTGGCGACCTTCGCCAGGACGTGCGTGAGGTACTCCTTGGGCGGCTCCACCATGACCAGCCGGTCCACGGTCAGTACGGCTCCGTCCAGCGGACGAGTCGGCGCAATCGCTCGCTGAAAGACGACGACGAAGTCATCGGTGTGCTCGAAGATGCGGGCATCCCTCGCGAGCGGATCATGGCCGTCGACCGCGAGAAGGTCGACGACGCCTTGGACGTGACCGACCTCTCCGAATCGGCTGTCTACGAGATCGAAGCAAGTGAGTACGTCCGGAAGGCCGACGTCGACGAGGAGCACAAGGAAACGCGGCTCCAAGGGCTGAAAGATCAGCTTGCGCTGAGCGACGATCCCGATGCCGAGAAGCTTCGTCAGGAAGTCGACGAGCTTGAGCAGCGTATCGAGGAGCTGACCGAGTTCAAACCTGGCACCGATATCAGGTGACCACACGAACTGATTTTTCTGATCCGGATTAACCAACAAACCGGACGGAGCGGGAAGATGTTGGTTAATCGCCTTGCTCAGAAGACGTGCAGAGTCAAAGCGCGTAGATGAGATACAATGTAGTCAATGAGATCATTGACGTCGTTGAGAGAGTATAGTTTATATGACCTCATTGAATTCATTGAGATATGTCTACATCGACGAAACACGTCGCAGTGTCGAACCAGAAGGGTGGAGTCGGCAAAACCATGGTTGCCATCAATCTCGCTGGTGCACTTAACCAGCGAGGCCATACCGTCCTCTTCGTCGACGTCGACCCACAAGGAAACGCCACTGAAGGCCTTGGCCTCTCCGAGGTCTATGAAGAGCCTGAACCGAACCTCCGATCAGTACTCGTCTCACAAGACACAGCGTTATCCGAGATCATCGAGACACATCCCGAGATGGATCTCGTTCCTTCAAATATCGATCTGTTCAAAGGCGAAGCCGAACTCGTCACCGAGATGCAAGGACGCAAACGGCTCCAGCGGGCCGTCGCCGATGTCGGCGGGGGCTACGACTTCGTCATTTATGACTGTCCCCCCTCACTCCTCGTCTTGACTGACAGCGCGCTCCTTGCTGCACAGAACGTTCTCATTCCCGCCCTTGCAGAATCTACGTCAACCCGCGCGCTCGATATTCTCTTTGATCAAATCGACACGCTCGAGGCCGAGTATGAGACATCAATCACCGAGCAGGCGATCGTTGCGAACCGTGTCGAACCCGATGGCGAAGCCGAAGAGATGATGACGTGGTTTCAGGAAACCTTTGAGCCGGGGCTACCCATCTTCGAGATACGGAAGCGTGTCGTCCTCAAGCGGGCGTGGAGTAATGGAGTCTCAGTGTTCGAACATACCGAAGACTGTGATATGGAAGGCGAGTTCGACCAGCTCGCTGCCCATCTGGAGGACGCCCTATGACTGACGATAAGAAGACGGATCGGCAAAACCGTATGAGTGAACGCTTCGGTAGCAGAGCCGAGCAGAGTGAGTCCGTAGAGGATGAAGAGACAGAGACTGAGGAGGTACTCAACAACGACAACGAAGTCAATGACGTGAATGAGATCAATGAGACAGTTGAATCAGACAAATCTACAACGTCCTCAACGACATCAAAAACATCATCTACCTCAACGACATCATCAGAGTCAATGGATTCATCGACATCATCTGATTCAAAGACAGTTCGTGAGACGAAGGCACGGACGTTCTATCTTGGAACGGATCGTTTGAAGCGGTTAGACCGGCTCTACAAAGAGATGTCGTTAGAGTACGAAATCGAGTTTGAAGAAGATCTCCCGAAAAATGATGCGTTCTACGGTGCAGTAATCGACGCCGTCTGTAACCGGACGACAATAGAAGAGGAGCTCGGACTGACAGACGACACAGAAGAAGAATCGACGTAGCTTGCACAGTACCTCGCGGATACGTGTGGATGGTCGGAGTTCGAGTTGCGTATCCGGCTCAAGCATTTTGAAGGGTGGGAGGATCTCGATCAGGAATAGTACAGCAGACCAGTATTTTAGTGAATGAGTCGGTGTCGACGAAGAAGTAAGAGCACTCGACGATAGAGGTCGGATCAGCTGGCGGGCGGTGAGAATAGGCGCGGTTCAGGACCAACATCACGAACCTCGAGCAACATAGCGAGATGAGACTGCAACAATAACGACCTCGCCTGCCGGACAACACCCCCACCCCGGATTTCAAATGAAATCAGTTCCAGAGGAAGGGGTGGGTTAGTTCGGAGGGGAACTCGGTTGACTGCCAGAGAAGGACAATTGTGCGGTAGCGAGTTTGTATTGCACAATATTCAGGTTCTAGGTTTCGTGTGGAAACCAGCTTACTTATCACGTTATTATATATTTTACTATAACGGTAAAGTAGTAGTAGTAGTGAAGCTGTGAAAGACGCAGCTTCGAGAGTTAGAACGGCTATCGGTCACAGCTCGATGAATCCTAGAAGCGCGTTTATATACTCTCTACTAGAACAGCTACTCTGTTCCTCCTCGACGACTTACTTACAATACTTCTCGAATGCTTACGAGAGCAGCACCATATTTCGAATGACTTCCCATTTACAGAGCCTCTATCCCGTTATTATCCGACTTTCGCGGCACCGCTCTCTCTAACGCACTGGCTATACGGGGCTTCTACTCTTTGGGGAATTCATTTGAAATCCGGGGTGGGGGTGTACGTACTACTCTAACCGAACCAGACGATACCAAGATTTCATCTGAAATTCGGTGTGGGGGTCGGGTAGTTTCTCCAGTTGATCTGTCCACACGAGAAGATCATCTGAAATGCGGTGTTACGCAAACGTGTTCTCAGTGCTGATCGCCGAACTTGGTTCGAGAACGAACGAGAGGAACGAGGCCGGTATTCGGCCAAATCCGAGCGAACAATGGGACCGAGGGAAAGAACTAAGTCGAATTCATTTGAAATTCGGTGTATGGCTTCAAGCGAGGAGCAGACGAATACACTCGGCGATTATGCTGCCGAACACGGGGCTGTTGCCTACTCTCGCTCCAAGTCTCGCGATGATCCGCTTTCTGTCCTCGACGAGGAAGATCCGATTTTTGCCAATGAAGATCTGCTCCGTATCGACCACATCCCGGACCACGACAAAATCGTTGGTCGAAACGACCAGATCGAAACCGTTGCTCGGCGACTCAAACCGACGATCGACGGTGGCTCCGGAAAAGGCACACTTCTCTTGGGCAAGTCCGGCTCCGGCAAGACACTCGTCACTCGGTATGTCAGTCGTGAAGTCGAAGAACGAGGCGCGAGCAATGACGTTCGCATTGGACGTGCAATCATCGACTGTGCGCAACGCCGTTCGGAGGTCCAGACGATCATTCATCTCTCGAAGAGCTTGAACGACTCCGACAAAACGGGTGTGGAGATTCCACAGTCGGGCATCGCGACGGGGGCCTACTACGACCGTTTGTGGACGGTTATCGACGAACTCTACGACGCCGTTATTGTCGTTCTTGACGAAATCGACCGTCTTGCACCCCCTGACGACGCCCAAAATGTCCCTCCAGAGGAGGCGGATGATAGCAAACTCCTGATGCAGTTGTCCCGGGCCGGTGAGGAGAACGATGTTGAGGCCAGCATTACAGTCGTCGGCATCAGTAACGACCTCAAATACGGCGATCGGCTGGACACTCGCGTTGAGAGCTCGTTTGCTCCGGACGAGATCGTGTTCCCAGCGTACGATGCAAACCAGCTCGGCGACATTCTGGATCGACGTCGCGACGCCTATCATGACGGTGTCCTCTCGGACGACGTCATCCCGCTATGTTCGGCGTTTTCTGCACAGGAACACGGTGATGCACGACGTGCGATCGACCTCTTTCGACTCGCCGGCGAGATCGCTCGCGACGACGATGCCGACCACGTCCGTGAAGAACACGTTCGTGCTGCCAACGATGATGCCGAAGTGACACGGATTCAGGATCTTATCCGCGGGTGTCCGACGCAGGCGAAGGTTGCAATTGCCGCGCTCGCTGCGATGGACGAATACACGAACCAGTCTCATTTCAAAGCAACCGAAATGTATCAAGTCTATCGCGAATTCGCCGAAGCGATCGATACGAATGTCCTTGGGCAGAAGCGAATCACCGACCAGCTTCGGGAGTATGAGACGCTGAAAATCATCGATATGACCCGAACGAGTGACGGATATCGAGAGGGAACGTACCTTCAGCTCTCACTGTTGGACGAGGCGAGTCTCTTGCTTCAATCGATCGGCCTCGATGATCGGTGCTCAAAGATTCCTATTGATTCCCGAATGCGTCAACGGCTCATCGATATTGTCGGCCGCTAGATCGGGAAGGCTGGTGTCCCTCTCGATTGTTCCGTTCGATCACTGGCGCTACCTTCCGGACTATCTTGAGTCGCTAGCCGTTCCGTTCAGAGCCTGCTTAACCAACATAACCGCCTATTTCTTCCCAGCTGTTGGTTAACAACATACCACATTTCCAGTGAACACCCCTCGTTACGAGTGAGTTCGCAACCAAAGACAGCGACACGGTGCAGGGCATCGGTCGCCCAGTCACTGAACCGGCCTACTTGGAACCAGACGGTGTCTCGGACGGGACAGTAACTGTCTCGGCCAGGTCGACGACGTCATAGACGTGAATCCCGGTTTTGAACCAGAGAACGCGGTCGGCTGTCCGTCCGAACTCTTCACTCGCACAATCCAGGCGCTCCGACACAGCCAACACGAAATTGTCGGCCTCTACCTGTCGAATCTTCGTGAGCTTCGACTCCAGATACTCGGGCGTCCAGAACCCGACGATCTCGAGGATCGCCCGCCGACCGTCAGGATGCTCAATCGCAAAGTCAGGGATCATCACTTCGGCACCTAGGTCGAAGATGTCATCCTCACGGACGAGCTCCCATTCCGTATTCGAGCGCTCCCATTTCTGCGCAAGCGTTCGTTCGACGTCGCTATCGAACTGATCCCCGGTACTGTAGTGCGAATCGAGATTCTCAGTGTGGTCGAGTGTGAACACTCGCGTCTCGCCGGTCGTTTCGTCGGCGAGAACCTCGGCGGCCATCTCCCAGCGGTTACAGAGCGGCAATGCCGGTAGGAAGTTCGCCATGCGAATTCCGTACTTCTGTGATTTCGAGAACAGCGACGCCGGCCCATCCAGCACGGCTTCGTAGCCAGCGGCCTGATCCGTGCTCGCGACGCGCTCGCCCTCGGCGTCGATTGGATAAATCCGGTGCATCAACCCGAACAACTTCACGTAGCTGAAGACGGTCCCGAAGTGATCCCAGACGCGAATCCGCATCTCTGTGGCGTCGTACAGCACTGCCTGAGCAAGCGCCAGATTATACCGGGTCAACAGCCAGTCCACGGTAAGGTCGGTGTGTTCGTAGTCCGCGTCGCTACTGCCGGTCAACGCGGTCGTCGACGTCGACGAGACGCCATCAGTCGTGTACTGGTCGACCGTTCGCGTTCCAATCCGAACGAGCCGCTTGTTGTCCTCCAGATCGGCGTACATTCCGCGATAGCACTCCTCGAGGGAGATCCCCAACTCGTCGGCCACCGCGCTGTACACCTCTAGTTTCTGTGTATCCTCACCGAGCGTGGGCTGGCGGACGATCGGATACCGCGTATTGGCTTTCTCGAACAGTCGTTGGCGGATCTCGTGGGGATCAACTGAGGCGACGACCTCGAACTCGCACTCGTCTTTCAGGAGCTTTGCGAGTCCCTGGACGATTTTGTAGTCGGTATCCGCGACAGTCAACTCGTCAATTGCGTCTTCGAGGTCGCCTTTCGGCTCATTGAGGTGGGTCTCGAACAGCTGGATGAGTTCTCGCGCCGTCTCACGATAGCGGCCATCAGTCGGATCGATGAACAACGGTCTGATTTCCTGGTCGGTCGTGCGTGACCGTGCGAGATTCGTGGTCAGCACTATGTGCTCACCCCTTCCCGGCGGCGCTGGGAGACGTACGTCTCCATCGTGTCGTCCGTGATAATCTCGTAGAGCCGTGCCGGCTGGCGGTCATCAGTGGGCCGCAGTATTCGGCCGAGTCGCTGCGCGTACTGGCGTTTCGAGGCACTCCCCGAGAGGATGATGCCGACGTTCGCCGCCGGGACGTCGATCCCCTCGTCGAGGACTTGTGAGGTCACCAGCATCGAGTATTCACCAGTTCGAAACCGCTCGAGAATTTCGGTGCGTTCGTTGGTCTTCGTCTGGTGGGTGATACAGGGAACGATGAACTCTTGGGAGATGTCGTAGGCGAAGTCGTTGTTGGCGGTGAAGATGATCGCGCGGTCGTCGTGGTGGCGCTTGATGAGGTTGTCGAGCGTGTCGAGCTTCTTCTCGGCGGTGCGGGCGATCCGCTCGGCGCGTTGCTTGGCGATGAACGCCCGTCGGCCCTGTGGATCGTAGGACGTGCGCTTGAGAAACTCCGCATAGCCGTCCTCTTTCCAGAGGTCGAACTCGTGGCTGTCGACGTAGTCGCGATAGAGCTGGTACTCCTCGTCGTATGTCTCGCGCTCGTCGGCTGTGAGATCAACCGACATATGGATCGTTTCGTACTCGCTGAGGTACTCGCCGGTGAGCTCGTCGACGTCCTCGCGGTAGACGACCGGGCCGATGAGGTCCTCGAGGAGTTCGTGCTTGCCGTCGGGGCGTTCGTAGGTGGCGGTCAGCCCGAGGCGATACGGGGCGATCATCATCTCGGGGATCTGCCGGTAGGTCGGGGCTGGCAGGTGGTGTTCCTCGTCGACGACGAGTAGGCCGAACTGGTCGCCGTACTCGTTGATGTAGCGGTAGGCGCTGTCGTAGGTCGTAACCGTGATCGCGGTGACCTCGTGGCTGCCGCCGCCGAGGACACCAACTGGCTCCGTGAGCTGGTCGCCGAAGGCGTTGGTGAGCGTAGCGTGCCACTGGTTCATCAGATCGATCGTCGGCGTGACGATGAGCGCACTGACGCCGGCGTCAGCAATCGCCTGCAGCCCGAGGAACGTCTTCCCGCTGCCCGTCGGGAGGACGACGCTGCCCCGTCGCCCGTGGTCGATCCAGGCGTCGAGGGCGGCCTGCTGGTAGTCACGCGGTTCGATGTGGAGCGCCGGCGTGAGATCGAGGTCAGGGTAGGCCCGAGCGGTGTCTTCGAGCGCTTGCCCGAAGCCGTCTCGAAGCGTTGCCTGCTCATTGCCGTCCGAGCATATGCCAGCCCATTCGAGGAGCGCCTGATACCGGTAGGCTTGGGACCGGTACTCGTCGACGCGGTCATCCCACTCTGCGTATGGAACCGACTCAGGAGCGTCGCGAAGCAGAAGGGTGCCGTCGTCGAACTTGAGCTCCATCGTAGCTGTGCTATCCTTGTCGAGTGAGAGGGGAATACCTTACTGGATATTTCTCAGCGCCACACTGCTCGCGGCGTCGGTCCGATGACATCTCACCCGCCGCTTCTTGCACTCGTATTTGTCACTGTTTGGGGCGCTCATTCGGACATCGGCCACTCAACGACGAGTCGTCTCAGTAGCCGTAACCAGCTCATCGATGAATGTAGCGAACAGCGAGTCAGGCTCACGATCAGGGCCGGTCGGCGGCTCCTTCCAGAATTCGACGTCGAATGCATGCGCTGTCGTTGCCGATCCCTCTGTGGCGATCACCATGAGAATCGCCTGCTGATAGATCACGATCGTTCGCTGCTCGTCGAGGTCGAGATATTCGATCCCAGCTGTCGCAAGCGCCGTGCGGAGATCCGCCGGGTCGGCCAATCTATAGTGCTCTACCGGCGTATCGTCGCCCGTCATAACGGTCACTACTGGCCGTCGGTACAAGTATGCCCGTTCCTCGTGTTCGCTTGCAGTTCTAGAGTGCGGATCGTTCTCGATAGCGATCGCGACTACAATCTCTCCACCCTCCGCGATCTTCTTGTTCTCCTCGTCCCCCGAGGAGTTACACGAGTGGCGATGGAACAACAACCATGGACCAGACACCCGAAGCGTTCCGCACTGCGCTGTCGTCGGGTGACACCGAGCGCGTGAATCAGGCTATTGATGAGGTCGAGGACATGGACCTCGAGGAGCGAGCCGCGCTGTTCAACGACTGCTTCGAGCTGTGTCGTGGGCTGTACGAGAGCGATGACGGCTATCAACGGCAGTCCGTGATTCGCTTTGCGGCCGCGCTGTACCCACGACTTGGGATTCGGACGGTTGGAGCCGATATCACCGACGAAGCGTTGCCGGGCGAGTGGACGCTCGACGACATCGCGACGCATCGTAACTGGCTTCGAGACTTCTATTTGGAGGCACTCGTCGACGACGACGGGCGCGTCCGACGAGCCGCCGCCAAGGCGCTCAAGGATCTGGCGCTGTCAGCCGAGATGATCGAGGCCGACGATGAACTTCAGACGATGGTCGAGGAGTTAGAGGCGCTTGCAGCGAAGCACGACGACGCCACACAGAAACATATCGAAGCGGCCTACGAGAACGTCGCTTTTCACGCAGAAAAGCCCGGGTCGTTGCTTCCCGACGGACTTCAAGAGGCACTTGCACAGGATCTGTCTCGGGGTGATCGGTGATCTACTCTAGGGTCATGCCCTGCGGACTCGGCCTGCGCTATCTATCGAAGCTTGGGAACCGGTGGAGTGTTTGCTGCAGTTGCTGGCCCCTTCAGTGCATTAACCAACACTGGCAGCCATTCCACTCTACTGTTGGTTAAGGCAGTTTAGTCGGCTTGGCCTGATTCGGTGATGGGATACGCGTACCCATGGAATCCAACCGTCGTCGCGACTCGCACACGCGTCGTCTCACCCGGTTCGACGTCGGCGACGTGGAGTGTCTCCTCAGCCGGTGTGTACGCCCGATACAGGCCATGACAATCCGGTTGCGGGCTCCGGTCGTCGACTGTCACGGTGTATTCTTCGCCTGGTGAGAACGAATGCTGCCAGCGCCGCCACCACTCCTCGCCGGCTGCCAGCGCTATCGCAACCAGATTGTTGCCTGCATGCACCAGGATCGCCAGCCACCAGAGCCCTATCAGCCACAGATACAGGCTCAGCAACCCGCTGACGAACACCGGCAGGGTTCCCCGACGGTAGCGGCGTGGATTCCGGGTATGGAGGAACGCCCACAGGACGGACCCGGCGACCAACAGTGGGAGTTGAGCGACACCCAGCGTGACCGCTAGCAGGTATGGGCCGCCGCGAAACGTGAGTTCCTCAACCACCGGCGCGATCACGACGGCGCGGACGCCTCGTCGTGTTGTTCGACGCCACCACTTGCGTTCCCAGTCGAGTCGGTCCTTGAGATCCGCAACCGTGTACGTCTCTGTCTCTCGCAAGTCGCCTTGGTGATCGCTGTCGAGCGACGCGAACCAGCCGAACGGATGCGTGCCTGTGAGTTTGACAGTCCAGTATTTGCACCGGTGGATGACGCGTTCGAGAACAAGGCTGGCGATAGTGAGTATGGCCCACGCTGCAACGAGCCGTGCTGGGTAGACGACCTGTGTTCCTGTTATCGTCGGAGCCGAAATGCTCGGTCCGAATCCCATATCCAACATAGCGCCACCGGACCTGATAAAGACAGTGAGCGAACTCCCTCGAAAGCCCTCGGCCGCTCGGCATCCCGCGACCGCCGCTGCGCGCCTCGTTACACTCGGTGCTTGCAGGGTCGGGGGACGACCGAGTCGTCCTCGCCCTTTCTGAGTCCACCAGGAGATCGGTTGCGTCACTGAGCGTCGAGCCCAGTTGGACGGTGTTTCTCGACGGCCCGCCCCGCTCGCCGCTGCCGCCCTCCGCGTCGCTCGCGACCGACCATTCCGGGCATGCGGCGAGCAAGCTCGCCGTTCCGGGCTAAAGTGAATGTGCCCTCGACGCCAGCATTAAGCGCGTTTTCGGTTGCGCCCCTCGCGGGCTTTCGCGTTCCAGCGCTTTGGGCCGTTCCGCGCGGCGAGTCACACCACGACTCGCCGTGCTCACGACCGTCGCCCTGGACACGGACCCGCAGTCCGGGCCGGACGCGAGAAACGGCTTAAAGCTGGCCGCTCGCTCCGGGCGGGTCGGCGCGCGGTGCTGGATGGTCGGACGTCTCGGGCGCGCTCTCGCTCGCGCCCAAGGGCGCTCGCGAAGGCGCGAGCGAGAGCGCGCAGACGAGTCTGTCGGGTTGTCGTCGTTGAGAAATCCGCGATGTAGTAGCATCGCGGTGTCGGGCGCGTGAGCGCCTTCAGGGTTACTGCAATGTCGAGTACTAACGCGAGCGAAAAGACGGTTTCGGACGAACAGAATTCAACTACCACGCTGGACGGCCTCGATGCGACAGTCGAGCGAGAGCCAGCGGCCCGGTCGGCGTGCCCGGAGTGCGAGGGTCAAGTTGTGACCCACGATGAGGAATCGTTCTGTGCGGACTGTGGCCTGGTCGTCGCGGCCGAGTGGGTCGATCGGAGTCCGACGCTGGGCGATCTGGGGATGGTCGGGAACGCTGAGCAGAGCATCGAGACGGTGGACCCGCTGCGGACGGACAAGGGCCTCCACACGAAGATAACGAAGAGCACTGACGGACACGGCAATCCGCTCAGTAACGAACAGTGGCAGAAGTTCCAGCGCCTCCGGAAGTGGCACAAGCGCTACCAGTTCGGCGAGGGTCGCAAGCGGACGAAGCGGCTCAACGAGGGGCTGCGCGATATCGAGATGATCGGCGGCAACCTGGGGCTGCCGGGGCACGTCGTCAAGACGGCGGCACGATACCTCCGACGCGCCTCAGAAGCGCGGTTGGCCGGCGGGCGGATGGCCTGGGAGGCACTCGCGGGCGGTGCCGTCCTCCTTGCAGCGCGCGAGTCGCGGATCGAGCGCGAGGCAATCGACGTCGATGTGGCGACCTACACGAAGGCACCCCACGAGCGGGTGTGTGCTGCGGCGCGGAAGATTCGGTGTGAACTCGGGATCGACACTGTCCCCGTTACCCGACCGAACGCGGTGATGACGGTCGTGGACGCGCTCGATGACGACGCCCTTCCAGGGAGTGCAGCCGTGCGGACGTGGCGGCTGGCACACCACCTCATGAAGCTGGGCGATCAAGAGCTAGTTGGGCCGGGGACGTCGCGGCTCACCATCGCGGCGGCGGCACTCTATGGTGCCGACCGGTTGACGCCCCAGAAGCATCTCACCCAGGGGCAGGTCGCGGAGGCGACCAGTACGGTCGTGCCGACGTCGACAAGTCGGATCAGTCGGTACAACTGCGAGCTCGTCGACGCCTACGAGGCCCGACACGGAACCAAAGACCCGGGTGTCATCCTCGACCAGGAGCCGGACACCCTGCACTGAGCGGGGCACTCCCCCGTTTTTTCTTGTGACCACCGCCCAGTGGACGCCCCACCTCCCCACCCTCCGCTCCCGGCCTCCCGCTGGTCGGCGGGCAGCCACAACCTGACAGCAGTATACAGAGAATCTACTACTGCTTCATCCCCGCGCCATACGAGAGTATGGACAGGTTCCCATACTTTCGTTATACGTCACTACTTAGTTCAGCATATCTCTGACTAAGGCGCTCCTGAACGTGGTCTTTACCGATATCAATATCAAGCAAAATCAAAGTCTCAAAGAGGGATTTGAGGACTAGTGTGAATTCATAGAGTTTGTTTGTAGAAGTTCCAGCATCTCCTTCGTGAGTGAGATTATTTCTAGCGTTTACGATTGGCCTAATATTCGACTCAAATTCCAGAGGGATCTCTTCGAGAATGTCGTCTATGTCGCGGACAAGTTCCCTCATCCGCTTGGCTAATGAATACTCATTAGCGTACTCGAACGTTCCGTTCTTCAGATGTTGTTTGAAACTGTTATCGAAATCTGACCGGATCGTATCACATAGGTCATCGTAGTAGTCCTTGAAATCATCTGAGTCGAGATACACTCCTTCAAATTTTTCATTTCGTCTATGGTATACCTCGATAGTCTGAACAAGTGAGAAAAACTCATTATTCACATACATACGGTTGTTGTATCTGGTGGAAAAGTATAGGTTGAGGGCTTGAGAGTACTCATCAGAGATAGTAAACCAATTCTCCATAACCGTGTCGTAATTGTCAGATATGTCGGGCAATATGAAATTTGTTTTATACGGATGGATTTTCGAGGCTGCTTTCGGGCTTCCCTGGGGCGGATAAAGAATCTTGATCTCTGTGTCGTTGTCAGTCCCGATGCCAATTAGTTCCTCAGCCCAACATTCTTCCCCTAGAGCTAATGAGATAAAATCTTCAATTTTCTTTACATAATCTAGTAATATATCACGTCCAACAGTATCTGGTTCAAAATCTAGTTCAAAGAAGCACTTATCAGTAATCTCGCCACCACCCCGCCGACGAAGGTTAGTTGAAATATTATGCTTTAGTTTGATAGTTCCTCTATCAATCTCTGTTTCAAGAGTCTCTGGGGTTTCTGCTTTAATTTCAAATGTATCACCTGCTTTCCCTTTTACTGGTTCCTCTCCATCAGCTCGATCAAAAATTGAACTATCAAATGATGTGGCGGCACGTTCGGCCCAAGCATCAATAAGTTCGGATTTCACTTGTAGACGAGAGAACTCAATCGAATCGGGGAAGCAATGGCCGATCAGTAACTGATTAGCTTGGTACTGTTCAGTTTGTGTCCCACCAATACCTGAAACATTTGAGACAATACAGTTGATTAGAGTTATATCGTCATCGTCTGTTGACTTCCCCAGTATCCGATCGTAGCGCCTTGCAGCAGAGTCTGCGCTCGGTATGTCCCCATCTTCAGTCAGCGTTGTGAGCAATTGTAGTGTAATACCTTCATCTGGGTCGTATTCAAGTGTCCCTGGAACTTTTCGATCCTCAGACTCAGGAGTCCACCAATAACCTTCGAACTCTCTCCGTTCAAACATAAGATGCGCGTTTGTGTTGAGATATAACAAAGTTATCGGCATAGCTTGGTTTACACGCCTACGTAGCGGTTGGTTCGAGTCTGATCTCCCTGGAATGTCCGTTGCGAGCTGGCGGGCGAGCGCTGGTTTGTCGTTCCCAAGGGGGACGGAGCGAGTCACTGATGTCACCAACCCCATCGTTCACGCTCGACGTTGAGACAGCAACCGCCTTTCGCGACTGGTTATTCGAGACGGGTGTCGAGAACCACAACGACCCACAGATCGCGAATCCCCTCGCTGAACTCGCCGCTGCAATCGATGGCGAACTCCATGACGGAACGGAGTACGTCGCAATCAGCGCCTCGACGACAGCCTTCCCACCGAATGATCAGCGCACAAATGTCGACGATGCTGGCTCACCAACCCACCAGGAGTCAGCGGAACCAACACGACCAGCTGACGCTGTCCCCGTCGACGACGCCGACAGCGACCCTGCCCGACTCTACGACAGCCTCCCCGACGACGTGTGGCACGGTTCACTCGACCAGCCCGATCCAGGCCAATCGAATACGGCACCCGGACATCGCCAAAAGCCATCGTCGACGGCAGTGCCCCACACGCAAGGAAGAGATAGCCGAATACCCGTTCGATATCGGACCTCGTACGAGTGTTCGGTGTGTGGGAGCCTCCGAGAGTTAGAGACCTCGTTGCAGGTCTGTGCGTTCGTCGACGACTGCGCTGGCTGTGGAGCCGTCGACGTCCGGTTCAGCGCGGTCGGCATCCCCGAGCCAGTCCCCGACTCTTCGTAATTCCGACTGCATCGCTACGATCGATTTTGAGGTCCTACCTCTTCGACGGTTCTTGAGGATGGAGGAGAGCCGAGGGAAAAGACCACGCGGTTCCCAGACGGCGGCTCTTAATTAGCTGTGACACGAAGCACCAGCCACCTGAGAACCGACGATGTGGTCAAACGAACCCCGGACACTGCCCGATTGGATCGAGGATGCCTATCAGATCCTCGTGGCGGGGACGCCAGATCAACAGCCGAACCTCTCGCACGAACAGGCCCAGGACCTCCTGCTCGCTGCTGAGGAATTCCCAGCTGAACCGGCTGACGCGGAGTACGCTATCGAACGGCTGCTTGACTCCGGCTGGCTCTACGCGGTCGATGGCGAGCTGCGGATCACTGATCCAGAGCGTTAACCAACATCCTACCTATTATCCCCGCTCCTGTTGGTTAAGAGTGCTGAGGAAGGGCATCCGACCAGCTGACACAGTAGCAGGGGAGACGTCGACGCGATGGTACGACGTGATCGGTATCCAGACGGGTGGAGCTCCCCCGACTGTCGATTAGATCTCATTCTTCGAAGCTGCCCGAGACCGCCCCGCCTCCCCACCCTCCGCTCCCGGCCTCCCTCCGGTCGGCCGGCAGCCACAACCTCGGGGACGATATCTGAATGACTGTTGTACGCCCTGTTCAGGAGATTGAGATTTTGAGTCCAGTACCCCTCTACTTCGGATTACTCCGTCCCACGCTTCAGTGCTCGCTCAAGTTCGGTTTGCACAGTCTCAAAGCGGGCGATCAGGCCGCGCAGCCAGCCGTCGGGGACGACGACGATCGCCTCGCCGTCGTTGAGCCGTTCGAGGTCGCTTTCGACGATCGGATGGGTTTCGTCCTGGAGTTCCTGTCGGCCAACCGAGCGCCCGTCGCGGTCGTGGACGGGGACGGACCGGCGCTGTTCCTCGCGGCCGATCTGTGACTGGGCGTACTCGACGCTCGCCGAATCGCCAACGCGCATGATGACCGACTGGACGAGGCCACTCAACAGCGCGTTCGCCCGATCTTTGCCATAGGTGTCGTGGAGCTGTGCGACCGACTGCACACCGAGCAAGAGTTGCGTGTTTCGGCCCCGGCCTGCGTTGATCAGGTCGCCAATCTTCCGGAGGCCGGGAAGGCGCGCGAACTCGTCGAGGACGAAGTACGTGTCTTGATCGTCTGCGAGTGCAAACCGTGCCGCCCAGTCGATGAAGAACCGAAACGCGGGTTGGACTGCGTCGCCCTCCGTAATCGGGAAATCCAACAGCAACGTCCGTCCCTGGGGATCCTGCATATACTCTCGGATCGAGAACTCACCTGCCTCGGCGAAGTCGCCGCGGAACAGGTCAGCGATGACTTGCTGGAAGTTCGCGTACACGCCCGCGGCCTGTCGTTCCGAATCCGGATCGATTGCCGATGCCGCCGCGGTGAGATCCGAATGGTCTGTGAGCCGCTCGTGCATCTCTTGCTTATCCGTCGACTGGACGAACGCGACGAGGTCGGCGTTCGTCGGTGTCGTATCGCTTGCCTGGGCTTCTCGATGAAGATACGTCACGACGGCAACGAACAGCTGGCGGCCAGCTTGGCTGAAGAACTCCGCGCCATCTGTCTGGGGGAAGAGTGCGCGGCCGATTTCGTCGATATCGGCTTCCCGTTCGATTTCGGCGAAGAGATTCCAGTATTCGGTTGCGTCCGTCGACGAGAGGTAGATCATGTCCTCGTGCTCGTGGTCGTGTTCGAAGCTCTCCTGATATTCGCCTTTGTAGTCGAAGACGACGAACGGATCGTCAGTTCCAGCCTGCATCTGGTGGGTGAGGAGCTTGATCGTCTCCGTCTTCCCGGCGCCCGTTTCCCCGAGGACGAGAATCGACCGGTCCTTGCGGAGCGGAACAAATCGCGAGAGACTCATACGATCACTCGCTGCAGAGAGGCTTCGAAACGGGAGGACATAGTTCCCGTCATCGATAATTCGACGGAATTCACGCTCCGTATCCCAGGTCCGCAGTCGCTGGCCTGCATACACTGCGCTCCCGAGTGCGACGACGAAGCCACCCACACGGAGCGGCGTGAACTGCTCGATGAGCGGCAGCGACATGGCGGTCAGATAGCCGGCCTGATGCAGGAAGACTTCAGCGATCTGTGCGAGCAGCAGGACGTGAAACGCCCAGAACAGCTGGAGGTGCGCTGGAAACAGTAGGGCAGTGCCGACTGCGGCCACCAGATAGAACAGAGGGACGAGCCAGAGTGCGCGACTCCGATGTAACCCATCGAATTTGAAGTCGTGGAAATTCGCGCGCTCGAGGATGGCATACACCCAGGGCAACAGCAGTGCAGCCGTCATCACGGCCGCGATCTGGAAGAAGATCTCAACCTCGTCTTCTTGCCGGTAGTCCTTGCTCTGGGACTCGGAATCAGTATGTCTGCTCACGATTCAGGCCCCTGTGCTTGTGCCTGATCGGGTTCTGGGTCGGGATCTTGGTCGTGGTCTATGTCCCGATCAGATTCAGCTTCCAGTTCGTGTGTGGCGTCGTGCTGCAACGTCTGTTCGAACTGGTGGGAGAGATCCCTGGTGAGTTCGCGATGCTGGTCGTGGAACTGCTCTTGGGCGCGCTCGCGGAGCTGTTCGCAGTCCTCTTTGTCCATCCAGAGGTCGCGTTTCGTCCCCGTCAGTGCAACTTGGGCGTGTGGATGATCAGTATCGCGATGGATTGCATAACAGTACGTCGCTGTATTGCGGTCCTTGCAAAACTCGCTCATCACCTGCCGAGTGTACAGACTGAATTGGTCGTCGGAGAGGTCGGTGCCGTTTTCGGGTGAGATGATGACCTCTCGCTCGAACTCGTATTCCTCGGACTTCTCGATGAACGCCTCGATCTCCTCGTCGGACATCTCCTCGCCAGCGCGGTTCTCAAGCCCCTTCTCCTTATCCAGATACTCGACGAGGTTCCGCGCACCGTGCTCGCGATAGTTGGTGTCCGTGAAGACCTTCATCCGCGATCACTCCGAAGCTTATCGAAGAGATCGCTGCCATCGTCCTCATCGCTTTCAGCATCGCCGGAGCCGTCTGTCGTCTCGTCGACGTCGTCCGGCGTGTCGTCGGTGGCCGCGTCAGGCGAGTCGGGCTCTTCATCGTTGGTGGGATGCTGCGTTGTGGACGACTCGGTCGTGGTTTCAGCACTCGCCTTCGTGGCCGACGTGTCCTCACCCACTTCTTGGATACTCGTCTCGAGATCTTGGCGCATCCGGCGAGCCCCAGTATCGAGTGCCTCTTGCCGGACGTGATCTGACCGATCCTGTTTCATCAGTTCGAAGTTGGCGATTGTGTAGGCGCCGAACTTCGCATTCATATCGCGGATTTCCTTGGCGGTCTCGACCATTTGCTCGGTGCCGACTGAGATGAGTTCTTGAATGCGTTCTTCAGCGCGCGCTTCTGAGGCAATCGCGTCTTGGGCGTCCTGCTGGAGCTGGCGGTCGATCATGTCGTTGATGACCCCGGACATGGAGGTGTCTTCCTCAGCGGCGCGCTGTTTGAGTTCGGCCTTGCGTTCGTCAGTGACGTACACCGTGATTTGCGTGTCGCGCCCACCCATTTCAGACGCTCCGAGCGAGACTCGCCGTGGTTGGTGTGAGCGATGCGATGGGGAAATCGGCAGTCGGTGGATGCGGAAGGTCGGTGTGTGGCGGTAGAGGGCAAGCCAAAGCTGCACATTGGTCTGTGAAAAATCGCTGGACTGCAGTTCGTGGGGACCACATTGGTAACGTCTATTCCCACATTGGATTCCACCTTAATTATTACGCCCACAGTCGAGCTGCGAGTAACACAGATACTGTAGATCGAGTGCTTCGAATACAACCGGAGCGTGACTCTATTAACCAACAACGGCCGGTATAATCGGACTTGTTGGTTAAGGCGATACTCCACCTGGTGTTGAAACCAATGACTGAGTTGATTCGCTAACTACCCAACCCAGCGCTAGTCTTTTGTATGACTGGACTAAAGTAATGATAGAGAATAGTATGAGTAAGACAGAGTCTGAAAAAGTTGTGTCCGTATCGTCGCGCGGGCAAGCCACCATCCCGAAGGAGTTCCGTGAGGAGTTGGGTATCGACACGCCCGGTCGTGTGAAGTTCGTCCGGACCGAGGAGGGTGACATCGTCGTTCGCCCCATCCACTCAGTGACGGATTTGCGTGGGATTCTGAAAGGGAAAACCGACGAGCAGGGGCGCTCGGCAACCGAGCGCCTACGGAAGGAACGTGCAGCGGACAAAGCCAGTGAAGAGGAGTTGCGGCAGCGCTACGCCGGCGACGACGAGGCTGACGCATGACGGACGGGGCAGAGATTCCCGAAACGATCGTCTTCGACGCCGAACCACTCATCGCCTACTTCTGTAACGAACCGGGGAGCGACACCGTCGAAACGTACGTCGACGCCGTTGAAGGCGCAGCAGACGGCTACATCTCGGCGATCAACCTCGCCGAGGTCCACTATATCGTCCGTGCGATTGACGGCGAGGAGCGCGCTGATACTGTCGTCGACGTCCTCGAGGAAAGCGGCATCCGTCGCGTCGACACCGAACAGACCTGGGCGTCAGCAGCTGACTTCAAATTCCGCTACTCGCCGGCGCTTGGCGATGCCTTCGCACTCGGGACCGCAGCACACGTCGACGGGATGCTCCTGGTCGGTGCCGATGATGATTACGACGACGTCACCGATGTCCCAATCGAACGGTTCCGAGAGGAACCGGCATAGATTCTGTTTCTCGTCTCACAGTGGTCGCTATCGATGATCTTCTGTCCGCTCTTCGAGGAATTCTCGCAGTCTCGATTCAAAAGACGGTGGCGTAGCTCCGAACGTTGACGTTGCAGACTCAACAACTTCGTCAATCTCGGCTTCCTCTTGTACTGTTCCCAGTCCGTAGAGTGCTGTGCGAACCACCTCACTGTAGAAATCGTCTTCGTCGTAGCAGAACTGACAGTCCTGTCGCCAGTAGTCCGGGACGAACTGCACACCGAGTGCCTGATGCCTGGGACAGATCCCTTTCCGAACCTGCCCGATATTTCGGAAATCGACCTGCCACGTACCGTCAGATGCAATCTCGACAACGAAGTACGCGCCGAAAAGAGCATCCGCGCCATGATCAGCCGTCCGGTAGAGGAATGCGGTGTTGAGAGCCTTGTTCTTGTACCGGCCGGTGTGTATATGACCAGAGAAGTAGGCCTTCCCCGCAAAGTGTTCCAGCAACTCGGGGTGCCAGTAGTGGTTCACGAGGATTGTCTCGTCCTCGACTAACTCGGGATTTTGTGTGAACGTCTCTCCAGCAACGGTAATTGTGTCATCTTCGGGGATGAACGTCCCCGGGAGGTCGTAGGCCTGGAATGGCTGTTCCGGGCCGATTGCTCCGTCTCGATTCCCCCAGATATAGAGAAATTCTCCGCGCTCGTGGAGCGTCTCGAAATACGGGGTGACCGCATCGAGCTGTTCCCGGCCTTCGTCGACGCCATCGAACCACGCATTCGTGATATCGCCGACGTGAATGACGAAGTCGAATTCTTCGCCTTCAGTTCCGTCGACGACCCGTTCCAGAGAGTCAACGTCCCCGTGGTTGTCTCCCATACAGAGAAGTCGGAGCGTCTCAACATCGTCAGCCGCCATTGTTGGCTCTCCATAATCACCCAAGTGTATAGAAGACCACGCTCATCGTCAGAGGGAGATATATCACAACAGTGGTAATCGGTCTGAATCACCAACTTCCGCGTAGCCGTCCACAGGCTTATTACAGAGGAGCACCGATATTTCATCAATGAGTCTCCACCCCGCTGGCGACGACCGCGAGGGCGACGCCGAGGACGGAGATCGGCCTGAGGTTCCTGAGGGCGTTCTTCGCGGCATTGAGGATATCGCTGACGGGAATACAGCGAGCAAAGAAGACCTCGAGTCTCTGCTGAAGTACTAACCGGCTTTTCTTGAGGCAGATGTGAGCTACGTATCACTGTCGGACGAAGAGACGAGGGTCATCTTTGCTGGAGAAGCCGCTGCAGATTTTGCTGCACTCGATGCCTCGGAACAGGAAGAAGTCATCACCCGGCTCCTGAACATCGTCACGAGCGAGGCGCCACCCAGCTCGTTCATCTATGAGCGTATCGCCAACCTCGATATCATCACCGTCGGTGATCAGGGCCGATTGTACACCAAAGTCGTTGACGAAATCCCACGTGGAGACACGGAGTATCATGTCATCTATCTCTTCTTCATCGATCCGTACCACGACTACCCTCACAAGGCGCTGGCAGCGTACAGCCCAAGTGCAGAGGCGAAAGCTGAGGAGGTCACTGCGCTGGAGCAGGTGTCCGATGTTGAGCAATACTTCACGGATCACGATGCGCTCGACGAGGACGATCTCCGTGATTTGCTCCCATAGCGTGCTCTGGAACCTGGTTCTCTCTGGTTCAACCCTTACCCTCGTGCCCGGGAAACCGCTTCTCTCGCCGGCGTATTCTTCAGTTCACCGATTTTCGCTACGTGTGGTCAGTGAACCATCGGGGGGACCGTAGGCGTCAGCCCAGCAGCGACGATGGCGTACGCCTGCTCCTGTCCACAGTCTTAACCAACAACTGCCGGTCTTCTGGGCCGTATGTTGGTTAAGTACTGAGCGCGAGCCCGCCGGCAACCGCCACACCGGCGACCACGGCGCCGATCACGAGCAGGGCGTAGTTCGCTATCGGGTTCGCAGCCGTGACGACGTCGAGCGTGTACTTCTCGCCACGCACGGGCGCGAACGGACGGACACCGGTCGGTGTGAGTACGTCGGCGAGGATGTGAGCCACCACGGTGAGGGTCCCGACGACGGCGCCGAACAGTCCCGTCCCGAGTGCGGCCAGCACCCCACGGGACGCCCCCAGTAGTAGGCCACCGACACCGACGACCGTGCCGACAGCGAGCGCGAACCACACGGTATGTGTCGGTCCTCGGTGTTTCACGCCGGGGATTCGTTGATCGACGTCGGGAAGCATGGCCCCGCCAACAACGACAGCACCACCGAGCACTCCGAGCGTGGTGTAGCCGAGCGCAGTCAGGATGAACACAATGGGCGCGTAGGCGACCAACGCCGCGCCGTAGTGGCCCTTTTGGTGCATGGTTAGTAGTTCTGGAGCCACTCCGGCCCGCCGTAGGCGTCGACGTAGCACCGCCTGTGTGCCGGCTCACCCCTCGGGTTCGGAATCGCCTTTTCCAACGGAACCGACTCCCCGCATAGGTCACACTCGGCCGTGTGGCCCGCTTGCCGGGCGTTTGGCGAGAGGTCCTTCACCTCGATGTAGAGTTCGTGGAGCGAGCGCGGCGTCAGCCGGACGAGCACCTTCTCCCGGTTGTCCTCGTTTCGCCGCTCGGGAGTGTACGTCAGCACCCAGTCCTGGCCCTCTTCGCCGTCGCCGCCCGGCCCCAGCGAGATCGTCTGTGCGAGTTCGTCCGGCACGTAGTGCCACTCGTTCTCTCGAAACCGGGGATAGTGTCCGTCCGGTCGCGGGTTCTCGGGGTCGACGTCGTCCTCGGTCATGCGAGCCCGGCCTCCTCGAAGGCATCGTTGACGACGTCGGCGGTCGGGGCGTTGAGGTAGGGTTCGATAGCCTGGAAGCTATCCCAGCCACCGACGGCCATCACGACGCGGGGATTCATCTGCCGGTCGACGAGGAGTCGCTGGGCGAAGCGACGGCGGAGATCGTGGGAACTCACGTACTGATAGTCGTCGTCGCTGGTTTCGGCGGCCGCACGCTCGGCGGTGCGCTTCACGACGTCGCGGACACCGCGCTCGGTGAGATCGATCAATAAATCGTGTGGCGCTATATCGTCGGCAGTCTGGTAGCGATGAACGTCGCCCTCGACGTCCGCGGGTAGGTAGGCATCACGGGGCTTCCCGCCGTTCCCGGTCGTGTCCTTTCCCTCTGGAACCCGGAGTCGGTAGTGATCGCCGTCCGGCGTGCGTTTCACGTGTTCCGGGCGGATCTGTGGAATTTCGAAGGCTCGGAGGCCGACGTAGCCACCGAGCTGGATGATGAGATCGTCGCGATGGTTCGCAGCGGCCCGCCGCAACTCCTCGAGTTCAGCATCGGTCATCCAGACCTTGTATTCGTCCTGTTTTGCGGTCGCCTCCAATCGCATAGGATCTTCTAAAACAAGCTTACACTAAATATCTGTCGAGCATCAGAAACGGTGGTGTGTGATCGGCTGATTAGGCGGCTTGAGTGGAGAATAGCAGTGTTCCAGTGACGACTTCTATGATAAGTCGGCAGATATAGTATAACTCAATCTCTGATCTCTGAAAGACATTGCCTCGCTGAGGAGGACGCCTTGTACAGAATCACTCCACGATTCAATCCCGCATTTCCTCAGATGTCACCGTTCGCTCGAATACGCGTTTGCCCTTCCACAGTGATCTGGTAGAGGTTTCTCGTCCAGGTTGGATTCAGATTAACGCGGCTAGCTCGCGCGTTGAACTTCGATGCGAATGCGTTTCTGGAGGCATCGACTGCCCACTGGTAATCTTCAGGGGTCAACTCAAGTCCTTCTTCGTTGACCATCTTTCTTGCTAAGCTTTCTTGTTGGGAAGGCGATGCTGCTGTTTCGTCCTCTTCGTGGGTCTTGTTCGCCACCAGAAACGGGCCTCCGCCAACAGAAACTCGATTCAGGTAATAGTCTTCCTCGTGGGCCAGATTATTGAGCGTCTTCGTCGTTGTATTTTCATCGTCTTCCAGAAGGTCGTCCACGTCAGACCTTCCGAACTTGTCGTCCAGCGTGTATTCCTCTTCGATGATCTCAAGCAGTTCCTGCCGGCGAGGACTTAATTCAGTCCACTCAGCCACTTCCTCAGTCATCCGCTGTAATTGATATGAACGGGGGAGAGGAAATAAACATTCTCTAAACTACTCTCGATTGTAAGTAGTAAGACGTCACTCTATGAGATAAGTATTTATCACTCACTACAATGAGTATGGGTATATGGCCGGTA
>NZ_AP043852.1:0-342667 GCF_055397165.1 Halopenitus salinus | reverse complement strand
CGGCTTCCCCGGCAATCATGTCCAAAACCCGGTATTCCTCTCACTCGTGAACGGATTCTACGAGTGGCGTTCTTTCGCAAGCATTCTGGCGCTTACTACTCGAAAACGGGGAGTATGAGAAAGACCGTATCACCCTGAGCATCATTCACAAAATCCGGATTATGTGGATTTTGCTCCGAGATCCACCTCGACTCACTTCTCCTTACAACGTGAGGGTGGGAGCATCGAACCAGGTGTGTTACCGCCCCCCAACATCTTACAACTCGAAAACGGGGGGTCCGGGTCATCAAGGAAGTTCGACGACAGCGAGCTTCGTCGAACCGTTACAACTCGACAACGGAAGGTGATAGATTCCGAAGACGGTATCTGGCTCATTCAGAGAATACGCGGCTGTAGTCGTTAGATAGCCTGTTTTCGCCTGGTTACAACTCCACAAGGGTCCACTTTTTTATACCCAGAGTTCGAGGGGGTTCATAATGGGACGAGAGGGACGTAGAGCAGGATCGAATAATCCGGAAGGTGAGGAGAATCGTGAATCTTCTGCTGCTGATCCTGAAACTCCTGAATCGACGGATGGGGAGGTGGCATCTCCTGGCACGTCACAAACGACCTTCGAAAACGGATCAGATCCCGCCGATTCGTCTCAAGAAGCAACTAACGGCGACGGTGGCGGCATCTCAATTCGTGATCGTCTCCAAACGGAGTCGTCCGGTGGCGTTTTCGCGAACAAAGACCTCGTCCGGTCAGATACCATCATCGACGAGGACCGTATCGTCGGTCGGGACGACCAACTGGGCCGTGTCGTCGACAATCTAAAACCGGTCCTCCAGAATGAAGGGATCCCCGATATGCTCCTGAGCGGGCCATCTGGAACGGGGAAATCGCTCATCATTCATGCAGTCTGCAAACAGATCGTCGAACTGTGTGAATCTCAAGGCAAGACCTTCGGGGTCATTTCAATCAACTGCGAGGGGCCGAAGACTGCAGATCGGGCTGTCTATCGGTTAGTCAAAGCCGCTGCCGACGACCTCGGCGTTGATCCTGGTGTTCCCCAAACCGGCGTCTCAACGGATCAGAAGCTGGAGCGACTGTACGAACTGATGCGAGAGTATTACGACGGTGTCATCTTCATTCTCGATGAGATCGATATGCTCGAGGGGCCGTATCAGGAATCAGAGTACAATTCTCTCATCTACCAGCTTTCACGGGCTCGCAAACTCGCTGACTTTGATGGTCCCATCTCGCTCACGACGATCACGAACTACGCCGACTTCATGAAGGACCTCAACAGCCGCGCACAGAGTTCTTACAACCCTGACGACATCTTCTTCGACGATTACGATGCGAACCAACTCCGTAGTATTCTCCGCAACCGGCGGGACGCCTTCAAGCCAGACTCACTTGCAGATGACGTTGTTCCGCTTGTTGCTGCGTTCGGCTCCCAAACGCACGGGGATGCGCGGAAAGCGATTGATCTCCTCAGATGGGCTGGTGAATTAGCCGAGCGGCGTGGGGCCGACACGGTTATCGAGACTGATGTCCGTGATGCTCAGGAAAAATACACCGAAAACCGCAAGCTCCGCCATATCAGCGGCATTTCGACTCAAAAGAAACTCTCCATCTACGCTGTGGCGGCCACTGCCCACTACGCAAGAGAACACCCTGAGTGGATCCCTGCTGGACCTGCGTTCAAGACGTATCAATTCATTGCTGATACAATGGACGCGGACCAGTACAGCCGTGAGACGTTCGTAAATCACGTCACAGAGCAGAGTACGTACGGTGTGTTGGACTTCGAGCGTCGAGGTAAGGGTCGAGGCAGAGGAGTGCATATGTATTTCTCCCTCTCTGAAGATCCCGAAACGATCATGGAGACGATCCGTGAGGATTCCCGGTTCGAAGATCTAGCTCACGAAGAGGCGACTATCAGCGCGGTTGTCCGCGAACGGCTGAAGCAGTTCCGGAGTAAGAACTGATCTCGCCCGTATTCTCCCCGCACTTACTTCTCGAAAACGGGGGGTGTTCGTATCCCGCGCGATGCGTTACAACTCGAAAATGGGGGGTGTCATTCGTCGGGATGTCTCGTTACTACTCGAAAACGGGGGGTGGGTGAGCCAAGAGATTTGACGTGCCGGTCAATGTACTGTGCTTTCCCCTTTCCCTCTCCCATTTACAACTCGAAAACGGGGGGTGTGTCCTACGATTTCTTAATCGTCGGCACCATCGATGATGCGGAGACGGTGGAGAAACGACGGAAACGTGGGGCGGGTGTCCTCTCCCTTCGTGTTTCACTCGTCCGGGTTGACCGGACCCATTCACACTGAGGGGTGTTGGGCAAACCAATCCCATTCACACTCTGGGGGGTGTCGTCTGCTACGTCTCTAATAGTACTGAAAAGACCACCAGGCTACAGTTCAATCTCGTCTACTCGTCGGGATTCACCGGCCCTTTGTACTTCGACGTCACCGAATCTCCCTCCCGCCACTGCCAGTAGTAGTAGCGGTTGTCGTTGATTTCCTTGATCGTGATCGTCGCCTTCGCCGGCACGTCGTCTGGGAGGTCATCGGGGCGCTCCTCGATGTCGGCGTCGTCCGCTTCCTCCTCGAGACGAGCTTCCCGCTCTTTGTGTTCGGCCAACGCCTCGGCGTAGCTGGCAACGTCCCGAAGATGCTCCGATGTGGCTTCGTTGAGCGTGTTGACGATCTCCGTCGGGAGGTTCGCCGGTGGGGTCGGGGGTTCGTAGGACATCGACTCTCTCCGTGTTAACCAACACAGACTCTCCACCCATAGTTTTGTTGGTTAAGACGGTGGAGACGGCTCCCGTGCCTGCTGACTGTAACACTACTCGAAACTTCTTCATACATAAGTTTCGTACTATGTTACGCCGTGCTCCGGCGCATCGAACTTGAGGTCCTCGCCACGGTCGACCGCGGCGACACGATCTCCGAACTCGCGACGAAGCTCGACCACAGCAAGAGTTACCTCTCTCGTGCCGTCGCCGACCTCGTCGAGAAGGGGCTCGTCTACACGGAACGCGACGGCCGTCGAAAACGCGTCGTCCCGTCGGATGCTCGCGCCGTCGAGCTCTATCAGGACCTTGTCCGCCAGCACTCTCACATCGAGTTCCCCGAGCTGCTGACCGGGAAGGCACTCGAGGTGCTGTACTACCTCGACCAGCCGCAAACTGTCTCCGAGATTGCGGACCGGACCGACAACTACCGCAACACGGTCAACCGGGTCCTCAAGCGGTTTCGCGACCGTGGGCTTGTCGGGACCGTCGACGGCCACTACAAGTTCAACGCCGACTTCGACCGCCTCCACGCGTTCGCCTGTGAACTCGCACACCACTACATCGCCAGCGCCTCGAAGCCGTCGCCCCGAAGGGGACGATTCTCTGGGAAGACTACGACGAATTCCTTGCTCAGGCCGAGACGGAGATCGATGCGGCGGCGTTCCACGAAACCGGCCTCGCTCGATTCGCGGCCTTCGACCTCCAGTTCCTGCTCACCGGGCACCGCTACTACGTCTACTCCGAGAACCTCGACGCAGTCACGCCGGCAGAGCTCTGCTGTCACACGCTGCTGATCGACGACGGCAGCCGCCACCGCTCGTACTGTCTCCTCCTGCTCAGCCACGTCGACGTCGCCGAGGAGGACCTCCGAGCGCAGGCGGTGAAGTACGATCTAGAAGACGAAATCGACGCCTTGCTCCGCTATCTCGAGACGCACGGTGAGGTCGACGACGACCGGCTCCCGGAGTGGGACGAGTTTCAGGAGCTGGCGGCAGACTACGAGGTGCGACTATCCTGAGACCGAACGTCGTCGCCAGCCGTGCCGTCTGCCGGCGTCAGTTCGGGTTGTAGGGATTCGTTGCTGTCTCGAGCCGATAGACATCCTCGATGGCGTCAAAATCGTCGTCAAACGCATACAGGTAGCCGAGCCCCTCGGTTTGCATATACGCGACAATGCAGGCATCGACGAAGGAGAGGGGTTCGTGTTGGCGAAAGAGGGCCTTCCCGGTTGCGAGGGCGTCGGTGGTGAGTGAATCGATGTGGAAGCGGGCGTTTTCTTCGATTCGATCGAGGAGATCGACGGCTGCGTCGTGGCCGGCGTGGGTCGTGAGGCCGTTGAGCGTTTCCGCGAGCACGTAGTCGAGGACGACTGCCTCCGGGAGCGCTCCATTGTCAATGCCTTGGAGCACAGGAAGTGCGGCATCGTGGGATCCATCCCGCCGGTATGCGGCGGCAAAGAGGACTGTCGTATCGATCAGTGCACGGGGCATTTACTCGACATCGACGCCCCAGGCGTCGTGATCGCGCGTTACATCGGTCGGCTCCTCACCAGCGTAGCCGTCGAAGTCGGCGAACGTGCCGGTTTGCTGTTGGATGACGTGGACCCGAATGCTCCCGTCATCTTCGAGATGCCAACGGAGCTGGTCACCGTCGTCGATATCGAGTTCACGCCGAATCCGGGCCGGAATGTTCGCCTGATTGCCAGACACTTTGCTTTCGGCGTCGATTCTGTCGCTGCTCATACCTCTCGGTACGTGACCGGCCGTGAAAAGCCTAGTGTGTCGCCACACTACCACGCGCTCCAGAAGATATCGTTCTAGTTCGAGGGTGCTGGAAGGCGCCCATCCGGACGTGGAACACGACCCTGTTTTATCTCGTGATCGACGCGACGCAGATGCTTGCAGCCGCCTTCGGGTGAACGCTGCTGCCAGTCGGGACAGGTACACGACTCGTCGATGACGTCGACTTCGTACCGGTTCCCGGACGCGGACTGCACCTCGTAGCGGCCACCTTTCGAGAGGAGCGAAACGTCCATCGCTTCGGCGACGGCACGCTTCGTGCGGGGCTCGAGATCGTCCTGTGACTCTGCGTTCTCGTCGACGACCAGCCGGTCGCGAACGTCGCCCGTTCGGCCACCGTCCGGAGCGACGGCTTCCGCAGGGCCACTGAGCCACTCGTGGAGCACTTCCTCCACCGGATGGCCTTCCGGCCAGAGGTAGTGGACCTCACGACGCTCGCGATGGTCGTAGGAGCCGCACGTGGCTGCGCTTCCAGTCCAGACGCGCCAGGCACCCGGCGCGGCCATCACGTCGACGATGTCGCGGGGAACCGTCTGGTGGTCGTCCGGGAAGAACACCCGGAATCGGGTACACCCTTCTTGCGGCGGCACGGTCTCCCACCAGTCTTCGCTGGAGCCCCAGCTGTCGTACATCGCCTCGTCGCTCCCGTAGCCGACTGTCACGCCATCGATCGGCGTCCAGTCCGCTGGGAGGGGATCCGCCTCGCCTTCGAGCACCCGAAGAACGGCGTTTCGGAGGTACTCGTGGGCTTGGTTGTCTGTCGTTCGAGCGACCTGGTCATGCTGCTCGGCAACGTGTTCGGCTTCCTCGAGGACCGTTGTGAGATAGTCTTCAGTCATGGTTCGCGGAGGTCAGAATGCGCCTCCGCCCTTCTGCGGGCGCAGAAAAAACTTAACCAACAAAAGAGGGAGATTCGGGCAATTTGTTGGTTAACCGATTTAGGGAGCAGGCGGCTCTTCGAGCACGTCGATGAGCTCCTCTGCCGTCCGACTGATTCGTCCGAGCCGCTCGCGAACGGCTTCGGGATCGTCCGACTCCCAGGCTGCGAGGTAGAACGCCGACCCACTGGTGTCGAGTCCGCAGTACCGGCCGACGACGTACGCGACGGCTTCGGCCTCGACTTCGCGTTTCGACCGCTCGGTGTCGTCGGCGACGTCGAAGTGGAGCAGGGCGTGCGCGTACTCGTGAACCAGCGTCCGGGCGAGATCAGCGTCGTTCTCCCGATCACGCACCTCGACACGCGGCTGCATATCGACGAGACTCAGCTGCTCGCAGATGCCCTTCGCCTCGCCGTGCGTCCACTCCTCGGCTGGAACGATCCGCACCGTCACGCCGAGGTCGTCAGCGGCGACAGTCAACTGTTCGACGAGATCACCGGCGTCCCCGGTCGCTTCCGTGTCGAGATCAGGAAGTGGCTCGCCCTCGGTCTGGGAGACATCGAACACCGGCGCGGGCTTGAACCCGACGAGACCCTCGGACCATTCCTCGGGCGGCGTCTCGTCGTACTCACAGTCGCTGTCCTCGTGGTAGCTCGGCGAGTTCTCGCACTCCGGGCACTGCTTGGTGATGATCGGCGCCCAGATCCAGATGGCCGATTCGCCCTCTGTGACGTACCGGTCGAACTCCTCCTGCCACGTCCGGTAGCCCGCCACCCGGCTCGCCTCGGGACACTGCTGCTTGATAAGGAGCGTGTTCCGGTAGGAGTAGTCGTGGAAGCGACTCTGGACGTCGAGCCACCCCTGGAACTCTTCGCTAGCCTGCGCGTCGTCGACGCCGGCGACGAGGTCGTCGATCCACTGTTCGATAGTGCTGTTCATCTCGTCGGATCGCGTGTCGGTCTGGTCGAAGGAGACCGACGAGTCACTAGTCGTAGCCATTGTGTTCACCGAATCGAGTTCACGGCGACTGCAGCAGTTCAGAACGCGCCGCACCCCTCGGGGGCGTTCAAAAACCGCTCTGTCGGTCAGCGGGAGTCCGTGTCTGAGCCGTTTAGAGAAGGACGAGCGGGCCCGGTGGCGGTTGTTTGGTCGCTAATCCACGAGTAATCGACTCGGATTCTTCAGACACTTCGGCTAACTTGCTTTCCTGAGCCTAGGTATTCGAAAATACTGAGTGGAGTTTCATCGAGCGAATTGTCGTTGACGGATTATTATAGACCGATTAGTTTCTAGCGTGCGAGAAACTTCGAGTGCTCGAAGCAGGTTCTATACTTCGGACTTGACAGTATAATTACTTTGAGTATAGATGTATAGGCGCATGTCGGATCAAGACTGCCACTGTGTCGACCCAACGGTTGACAAGTCGGACGCACAGACCCCGGAAACAGACAGCTGGATCGAAGAACGGCCAGTGAAGACCGCCGCGCTCCCGGAGGCCGTGGGAGACAATATGAGTCGGTTCTTCGGCGATTCGATCGACACGTTCGACGACATGATAGCGGCGATTCGTACGGTGGTCGAAGGGGAGGGAATCGCTATCGACGAACTCTGTCACGTTGATGGTGAAACCCCTCACTACGCGAAGACAGAAAATGAGACCTATCACTTCCGGTGTTTCTACGACGGTATCGCGCTCGCCCATCTCGTGGATGAACCCGTCGAAATCCGGACTGAAACCCCCACAAACGACCCCGTCGATATTCAGGTGTCGCCCGCGAACGGCGCCACAGTCACACCGCCAGATGCGGTCATGTCCTTCGGTGTGACCACCGAGAGTGACGTGCCCGCTGACGAGATGCCCACAACCCGGGAGGCCTACGGAGCCATCTGTCCATACGTGAAGGCGTTCCACACCCGCGGCGACTACGAGCGCTGGGCGGAAGACGTGGCGGCCACCACGGTCGGCATTCCCCTCGACGCCGGTGTACCCATCGCCGCCGCACTAACAGCGACCTCTTCTTCGTGGGGCGCCGAATGAGCTTGGGTGGTATCGCACTCGTCGGCTCACAAGCTACACTCGGGCTCGCGGGTCTGGCCGTCGGCGGCGCGAAGGTCACACACCAAGAGGACCAAGTCGACGATTTCCAGCGATTCGGGTATCCACAGTGGTTTCGGGTCGCTACCGGTATCATCGAGATACTCAGTGGTATCGGCCTGCTTGCTGGGTTAGTCTGGCACCCCGGACTAGCGCTGGTGGGTGGTCTGCTCCTCAGCGGGGTGATGGTTGGCGCGATAATCACCCACGTTCACATCGGTGATCCATTGTCGAAAACCGCCGTACCTGCGTTCCTGCTAGCTCTCACGGCGGCTCTCCTCGCGGGTCAGCATCTCGTACAACTCTAACCCGGGGCCTTCCATCTCGCGGCCGAATTAAGACGTGCGGGCTCGACGACGGAGGAAGAGCCCAATCACAAACAGCGGGAGCGCCGTCGCCAACCCGACCACAAGTGCATCGCCGATGGAACCGACGGCACCGTTTGCCGCGGTCACGCCCGCTGCCGTACCTCCGGCAACCGCTGCCCCGCCCCCAAGCGAGGCGAGACCGACACAACAGAGCCCACAGATGCCGGCGATAGCGAGTATCCCCCATCGTGAGCCATCGTCCTCTGAGGATGCCGTACTCTCACTGTGAGCGGTATCGGGGTCGGCCACCTCGCTAGCCGCTCCTCTGTGGTCGGTGTCGCCATCAGGCCGACTCTCCCCCTCGGTACGCTTCACCGGGTCCTCGGTCATGCACCGACCTTCTTCAGGACGGACAAAATACGTTCAGTACCCCGACAGTAACCACATTACGTTACCGTAACGGAGCGCTACAGCCAGCAACTGGAACAACTAGGGACGGGGAATCACTCTTCGATCTCCTCTACCCACTTGAGGAGGGGTTCGAGGTGTTGGCCCAACTCTTCGCCAGTTTCCGTGAGTTCGTACTCGACCCGTGGCGGGATTTCCGCGTACTGTTCGCGCGCGAGAATCCCGGCCTCCACGAGTTCGTCGAGTCTCGTCGAGAGCGTCGAGCTACTCACGTCCTCGAACGTTTCTTCGATGTCACCGTAGCGGGCTGGGCCGATCACATCGACCATGCAGACGAGTTGCATTGCGTACCGGCGGCTGAGAAGGTCCATCACGTCACCCAATGGACAGAGACAGTCCATGTCGATATTCGTTGAACTTGGCGTTTCAGTCACTGTGTCTCGAGAATCTGGCATAGCTTTCGTTCACCACACCTGATTTCATACTTCGGACTTGACAGTATAAATAGTTCGGTATTCAAAGTAGTGATGTATTATGTGTCAAAATAACCCAGAACGGGAAGTTACGTGTACGCTCACTGAGGAACAGGAAGCAGCACGATCAGAGAATGTCCGATCACTTCTCATCTCACACTATATTGGGTACAAAGCTCCAGAAGACGCCTTGGAGCTCCGATTCGAAGGCGGTGACGAGTCACTCCAAGCAGTTGCTCAGTTCATTTCGGCTGAGCTGCAATGCTGTTCGTTCGCTGATTACAAAATCACCGTGTCGCCCCCATACGAAGAAACGGTTCTGACCGTCACCGGTCCTGAGGGGACGCGACAGATGTTTCGGGAGGGGTTAGTCGAACGGCTGGAGGAAGAGGCGGCGTCAAGTAGTCAATCTGCGTGAACTCACTATCGTCTCGACGACTGAGGGCGTCCTAGCAGGCGGAATCGTCTTTGCTCTTGGCAGGTTGAAGGTACGTTTTCCCCCATTCCTCAAGCGAGTCGATGACTGGTTGCAGTGACTCTCCTCGATCAGTTAGCGAGTATTCGACGGCGACGGGCTTCTCACTCACGATTTCCCGGTCGACCAGTTCCTTCTCTTCGAGGTCGTCGAGGCTCTGCGAAAGCATCTTGTTCGTAATCTCTCCGACTTCATTACTGAGTGCGTTGAACCGGAGCGCGTCGTGTTGCAGCAGGCGGTGGATAATGACTGGGTGCCACTTCTTGTCGATCACATCCATTGTGCACGTGACTGCACACCAGTCGTCGCCCGCACACCATACCGCCAGGCATTCGTCCTCCGGAACGTCGGCCGAGTCGCTCATACAGCTTTGTTGTACGTCCGCCCGGATAGAAGTTCCCCAACGATACGACATATACAAACGAAACCACGGTTTCGCGGACGAAACCTCATAACCTAACAGATACGTGATACTTATCTATCGAGCGTTCTTCGGGTAACTTGGAATGACGGAAATCAACATCGAATACTGTGTGCCGTGTGGCCTCCTCGAATACGCCGTGGAGACCCAGGAAATGTTGCTCGAAAAGTTCGGGCAAGATCTCGACGGCGTCCGGCTCCAGCCTGGTCACGGCGGCGTGTTCAAGGTACACGCAGACGACGACCTCGTCTGGGACAAGGATGACCACGACGGCGAGATCGACCTCGAAGCAATCACTGCGGCTGTCCACGACCGCGCTCACGCGCACGCCTGAGTGCCCAGCTGTTGACTCACGCTGTCCATGCTTGAACTCTATCAGGCAGAGGGGTGTCGATATTCGGCGAAAGTCCGCGAGACGCTGACCGACCTCGGCGTCTCATACGTCGCCCACAACCCCCGCTCTGCCGCCGGCGAGACTCGCAACGAACAAACCCATAACCACCTCCGAACACTCGGCGGGGAAGATCAGATTCCCTTCCTCGTCGATCACCAGCGCGGCGTGACAATGTATGAATTCGACGACATCGTCGCTTATCTGGAGGAACACTACGCATGACCGACGCCGTCGGAGAGAACTGCCCGGTCTGTAATTCCTCGGACAACGCGAAAGCGCAGTTTGCGACTGCCAAGGTGGCGGAGCACATAAAGGAGAAAGCCCACCGGGATGACACGCATCAGGAGTGGATCGACAAACACACGCAGAACGGGACGCTCTCGGAGATCCGCGAGGCGCTCGACGAGAAGGGGCACCCTCGGAACTGATCGATGGCTCGCGAGTCAGAGGACGGCGATATCGATCTCCGACGTAATCTCCGCCCGGTTCTCCGGATCGGCATCGCAGCATTGTTGCTCGTGCCGGGAGCGAGTAAGTTCATCACCTACGGGACGTCGGTTCGGTTCTTCGAATCGCTGGGGCTGCCGGCACCGGCTGTTCTGGTCCCAGTTGTCGGTAGTTTCGAGCTCGTCGCCGCCGGGCTGTTACTTCTCGATCGGTTCTCCTGGCTCGCAGCGCTCCTCACTATCCCGATTATGACCGTTGCCGCGATTACTGCCGGGCCCACCTGGCAAAATCTCGGTGCCCTCGCAGCTGCGGTCGTACTTGTCGGCCTCGACACCCAGGAGGTGACTGAACTCGTATGACGGGTCACACCTGTCCGATCTGCGGTGCCAGCTTCACGTCCGAATCCAGCCTCGACGACCACTGCTGGGATGTCCACGACGCCTGTCACTACTGCGGCACGGAGTTCGACGACCAGAACGCGTTGTACATGCACTGGCTCACAGTCCACGAGGACAGCCTGTCGAACAGAGCTCGAGCACGGGCAACGTCCGAAATCGGCGAGCTGACGTTTCGTGAACGACTATACCATCAGGGCCCCGTTGGCGCGGTCGCGAATACCGGTCTCAGCAGACGGAAGCTGTTGTTCGGAGGACTGCTCGGTCTTGGTAGCGTTGCCGGGGCAACGATCTTCGGTGGCTCCGGTGGCGGGAAAGCCCTGACGGAGCACGCTGCGGCGACGGATCTCGGGACGCAGCCAACGCTTGGCCCCTCGCCGTCGGAGGCTGAGGGAACAATCGTTGCGTTCGAAGATCCGTCGTGCCCGGCCTGTGCCCGGTTCGAGCGCTCCACGTTCCCTCAGATAAAATCCGAACTCATCGACCCCGGACGAGTCTCGTTCGTGTTCCGCGGGATTCCCGTCGTCTACCCGTGGGGTGACCCTGCTACCCTGGCCTTGGAGGCGACATATAGCCGCAGTGCCGAGGCGTTCTGGAGACTCAAAGCGTTCTACTACAGAGAGCAGGCGAACGTCGGGACGGAAAACGTTCAGGACGTGACCAGACAGTACCTGGCCGACCAGACCGACGTCGACGCGGACGCTGTCATCAGCGATGTCCAGAGTGAAACGTCACGAGATGCAGTGGATGTGGATCTGCAAGCGTCGCAAGATGCGGGCGTGCGGGGAACGCCGACGTTTTTCCTCTTCAGCGGGGATTCGTTTGCGACCGAGATCGTCGGTCCGCAATCGTACGATGTGTTCGCGAACTCACTGGGGGTGTGATTTCGGATGACTGTTGACCTCCGTCCTCGGTTACCGACCAGCGTTGACGAGTGGCGACTGGTCGGCCGCACGGTCCGACTCGTCCTCTCTCTACCGCAGTACGCTGTCCTCGCCGTCGGTTACGCTGCGCTCGGGCTCTCCGTATTCGTGTTCTCGCGAAATCTAGCCATCCTCCGGCAGATCGTCCTTGGTAGTAGTTTGCCGTGGGTGAGTCGGGCGACGGTTCTCGCTGAGCTGTATCCGTTCGTTGGCACTGCATATACCACACTCCAAGGAACCATCCTCGCCTTGACAGCGATCCTCATCGGCATCAACATGGCCGTCGCGACCTACCACGTTCGCGAACACAGGTTATCGGTCGGACAAGGTTCCGGCAGCCTCGGAGGGATCGTTCTCGGAACGCTCGGGGCTGGGTGTGCGGCGTGCGGGTCGGCCGTCCTTGCTGGACTCCTCTCAGTCATCGGAGCCTCCGGACTCCTCCTCGCGCTTCCGCTCGATGGACTCGAATTCAGCGTTCTTGCGGTGTTCGTATTGCTTCTCTCGCTCTACTGGTTAGCCGATGGAATGCGTGGCGGTGAAATCGCCGGCTGTCCTCTCCCCGAATAGACGGACATACATCACTAATGTATTCGACCACAATCGACGAACACAGTCGCCTGCTCACACTTACAGTATGACACGATTCTCGAAACAGTGGATTCAGCACAATCAGGTCGCGATCTACGCCGTCGCCGCTCTCCTCGCGATTGTGGTCGGCCTCGGCCTCCCGAGCGCGAGCTCAGTGCTGGAACCGCTCATCAACCCTGTGCTCGCGGTGCTGCTGTACGTGACGTTCCTCGAGATCCCGTTCGTCCGTATTCGGCGGGCGTTCCGGAACGGTCGGTTCATGGCGGCGGCGCTCGGGATGAACTTCGTGGTCGTCCCGATCGTGGTGTTCGGGCTCACGCGGTTTCTTCCACAGGAGCCAGTCATCCTCGTGGGGGCATTTATGGTGTTGTTGACGCCGTGTATCGACTATGTCATTACGTTCACCGAACTTGCGGGCGGTGACGCCGAGCAGATCACGGCTGCAACGCCGGCACTGATGCTCATCCAGCTGTTGTTGCTCCCGCTGTACCTCTGGCTGTTTATGGGCCAGCAGGTGGCCGAGTTCATCGAGGCGGGGCCGTTCATCGAGGCGTTCATCGTCATTATCGCGCTTCCGCTGACGCTCGCGTGGGCGACTGAGTACTGGGCAGAGCGCTCCGAGCGCGGCGCACAGTTGCAGGACACGATGGGCTGGTTGCCGGTGCCGATGATGGGGGTGACGCTGTTCGTCGTCATCGCCTCCCAATTGCCGCGCGTGCAGGATTCGATCGGACAGATCGCATCGGTCGTTCCCGTCTACGTGGCGTTCCTCGTCATTATGCCACTGGTCGGTCGGCTGGTGGCCGGACTACTGGGGATGGAGGCTGGCGAGAGTCGAGCGCTCGTGTTTACCTCCGTGACGCGGAACTCGCTAGTTATCCTCCCGCTGGCACTCGCGCTCCCGTCGGGGTACGCGCTCGCACCAGCGGTCGTGGTCACTCAGACACTCGTTGAACTAACGGGGATGGTTGTCCTCACACGAATCGTCCCGGCCTGGTTAGTCCCAGATTCGCCCGACCAGATTCTCGACCTCGATGTCGGCCAGAGTGATTGAGTCTCACTCGATACGGCATCCAGATCGTAGGGCTGGGTCACCGGAGCTCGTGGCGTTCGTCCGCGAAGCCGACCGTGACGAGGTACTCGAGGAACTCGTCGAACCGCTCGACGTCACTGGGCGTGTCGGTCGCAAGATGACGTGCCCACTCGATGGCCCACTGGAAGGCGGGATCCGTGCCGCCCTTGCCGTGAATGTACCACCACCGGGCCGCTTTCAGCACGACCAGCGGATTCGTCGGCGGCTGCTCACCGGCGAGCCCACGGGTGATGGATTCGATTTCGTCGGGGACGTCGGCGGGATCGACCTCCGCTGATTGCGTGTTGTCGATATCGACCGGGATCTCGTCGATCGAGACGTTGTCAGGACGCTGTTGTTGACTCACAGGCATCACCTCTGAGGACTTTCGAAGGAGCCCTCGCCCTCTCTGGGGGCACGAAAAACAGTCGAATGAGACGCACTCTACTGATTCTTCCAACGCGATTTACCTACCATCCCGATTTTCATCGGTTACCCAAGATTTTGGAGAACGGTGAGTTTATTTGCCCGTTCACCGGAGACAGAAGTGAAACACGGGCGATGGAGTCCGCCTTCCCCAACCGCCGACACGGCTGATGACTCCTATTTCCGGCTCATCAGATGCTACGGAGACAACTCATTCGGCACGGGGAAGCGATCGTACTGATTGCACTTGGTGGAATCGTCGGTGCGAATCTTCGATACGCTGTTGGGGCAGCAGCGGGTGACGCACTCTTGACCACTCTCCTCGTCAACACCGTCGGGAGCTTCGGACTCGGGGTACTCCTCTTCGATGCTCGAGCAGATGAGGTCCTGACCAAACGGGTGCGGTATGTCTTCGGAACGGGCTTCTTCGCTTCATTTACCACCTACAGCACGTTCGTAGCCGATATTGCGTTGACCGCACCGGAACTTGCAGTCCCCTATATTATCGCCAGTTACGCATCCGGGTTTGGCGGAGTCCTCGCCAGTCGAAAAATCGTGTCTGCGACGTCTACAACCGCAATACAGCCACCGACACCGGGTGATGACTGATGGAGGTACTTCTTATCAGTATTGGCGGAGCAGTCGGTGCAGTCCTGCGTTATGTGGTCGGGCAGCTAATCGACAATTCGTCGTTCCCGTGGGCCACTCTCGTGGTAAACGCGCTCGGGAGCTTCATCCTCGGGTTAGTCATCTTCGGGGTGAGTGATTCCGACATCCTCCTCTTGGTGAGTGTCGGATTTTGTGGGGCGTTCACGACATTCTCGTCGTTTAGCTTTCAGACCGTTAGCCTCTGGGAACAGGGCGAACAGAGAGCTGCATTCTTGAATGCGCTGGGCAATCTGACCGTCTCTCTGCTTGCGTTCGGAGCTGCGTGGGTTCTCATAGCCTAAGCACTGAGAAATCCTGTTCATCGGTCGGTTCGGGGAGATCTGGAAATGAATACAACTCGATTTACGTCACGCCGGCGGGAGTTAGACGCTCTGCTGGACGGCTATTTGATTCGAACTGAGCGTAGAACTTCGCTTGTTAGTCAACCACTGGTTGGACTGGCAACCGCTCGAGGCGGCGATGGCACGGGATACAGAGAGTCAGCAGGTTACTCAGGACATCTGCATCGTCGACCGACTGGTCTGGGTCGTCGTAGAACCGCCGTCGAGGAATCCGATGGTGAACCGGAAGATCACGTCCGAATTTCTCGCGGTGAGCTTCGCGGCCCATACCGCAGCGCAGCCAGGACTCGTTATCACGGGCGATGATTTCCTCACGAATCTGTGGCCAGTTCGAGCCAAACGGAACTGTCTCAGTATCAGACTGACGGTAGTTTTCTAGATAGTCCGGGTCGGCCGCTTGAAGGGCCGTTCGCCACGTTCCGAACTCACGCTGATACGGAACGATGGAGAACTTCCCGTGTTCGTTCATTTCCGTCGTTGTCGGTGGGTGACCCAGATCATCTGCGACAGCCCGTAGTTCGGCTAATAACTCCTCCCGTGGAATTCGCCACCGCTGATTCGGCTCGAAGCCGGCAGCTCGGAGAGCTTCATTCCACGAACCGAATCGCTCCTGATAGACTGCTGCACTCCGTTTCCCTTGGCTCCGCATCTCATCCTTCCGAGGGACATGGCCTAGCTCTTCGGCGAGACTGTTGAGTTCGGATATCAGATCCTCTTCGCTCACATTCCACACGGAGTGGACTTCCAACCCAGCCTGTCGAAGAGCACGATTCCAGGTTCCAAACGCTCGCTTGTACGAATTCGAGGTGTAGGGGCCACTCCGGTCCATCTCATCTGTCGTGGGGGGTCGACCCAGTTTCTCAGCGAACCCCTCTAAGGCAGTAAGGAGTGTCTCTTCGGAGAGGTTCATTTCGACGTTCGGTTCAAAACCGGCCGCCTGTAGTGCTGAATTCCATCCTCCAAATCGCTTGCAGTATGTCTTTACCGAATACTCCCCGTGATTACTGTATTCTCGCTCTGACGGAGTTCCCCCTACGATGTCGGCAACCGATTTGAGATCTGCAATGAGGTCCTCATCGGGCGTCGGTGATCGTCCGTCTGGGTCGTTCGTTCCTGTTTGAAGTCCGGCAGCCTCGAGTGCGTTATTCCACGACCCGAAGCGATCCCCGTACGTCTTCGAAGCATGAGGTCCTGAATCGTCCATCTCACTCTGCGAAGGGGGACGACCCAGTTCCTCAGCGAACTTCTGGAGTCGATTGAGGAGTTCCTCCTCCGAGTACAGCTTCTTGCCCATAATTTCTGATGCGGTTGAGTCACTCAGTTTGGTCCCGGCTCGCTATTTGAATGTCCGTACTGGTCTCTGTGATGCGTCATCCTATCGATAATGGCCTGTGTCTATGATTGGGGTCGCAGGGCCACAGGTTGCAGCCCCGCGCCCTCTCAGGGGCACCAACAACAGGCTGTAAGCGCTATTAACCAACAAATGGCTATACCCACCAGATGTTGGTTAATCGTTCACCCGATTGACTGGCTATGAGTGTCTTTAGAAATGAATCAAGTATTCTATCCACAGAAATGGAATAGGGCTAGAGATGAGCCGCATAAGAGACATTAATCGGAAGTCTTACTTGAGAGTCTATTCAATTCGATTACGATGGCACAAGGGACGGGACGACTTCGACGCTATCTCGACGACGAACTTGAGGAGTGTCGCAGCGAGGACGTCGAGCGCCGACTCGACGAGCTCAGCACCCTCGAAGCAGCACTCGGAACTGCGCAGGTAGAGGCTGAACTCGATGTGCTCTCGGCACTCTCCAACGAGACACGGTATACGCTCGTCCGTGTGCTCGTTGCCGCACAAGAGGAACTCTGCGTCTGTGAACTGAATGCGGTTGTTGACGTGACCGAGAGCGGGCTCAGCCACGCGCTCTCGAAACTCGTCGATGCCGGACTAGTCGACGGCCGGAAGGACGGCCGGTGGAAGAAGTACCGTGCGACCAACCGGGCTGTTGCGCTCGTTACCGTCCTCGAGGGGAGTGTGAGCGATGAGTAACGTCGACGCCCACGACCACGGCCCCAACTGTGACTGTGAGAGCTGTGGCGACCCGCGCTCGATGGACTTTCTCGATAAGTACCTCACCGTCTGGATTTTCGGCGCGATGGCGATCGGCGTGGGACTCGGATTCGTCGCCCCGTCGGTGACCCAACCGATCCAGAACTTCCACCTCGTCGAGATCGGCCTCATTATGATGATGTATCCGCCACTGGCGAAGGCCGATTACTCGCAACTTCGGACCGTCTTCAGCAACTGGCGGGTGCTGGGACTCAGTCTGATCCAGAACTGGCTGATCGGCCCGACGCTGATGTTCGGGCTCGCGGTCGTCTTCTTCAGCGGGTTCGTCCCCGGCCTCCCGGCGCGACCCGAATACTTCCTCGGGCTCGTGTTCATCGGGATGGCTCGGTGTATTGCAATGGTACTCGTCTGGAACGAACTCGCGGAGGGATCGACCGAGTACGTGACGGGCCTGGTTGCGTTCAACAGCCTCTTCCAGATCGTCACCTACGGGGTGTACGTCTGGTTCTTCGCTCTGTTCCTTCCGCCACTGCTCGGTATGGAGTCACTCGTCGCCGGCATCACGACGTTCGATATCACGCCGATACAGGTGTTCGAGGCGATCGTCATCTTCCTCGGGATTCCGTTCGCCGGAGGATTCCTCACCCGGTACGTCGGCACTCGCGCCAAGAGTGAAGCGTGGTACGATGATGAGTTCATCCCGAAGATCGACCCGTTGACGCTCGTTGCGCTCCTGTTCACCGTCATCGTGATGTTCGCCACGCAGGGCGGCAACATCGTCGCCTCGCCTGGTGACGTTCTCCTGATTGCGGTGCCGCTGACGATCTACTTCGTCGTGATGTTCCTCGTGAGCTTCGGGATGGGGCGGGGCATCGGTGCGGACTACTCGACGACGACGGCCATCGGATTCACGGCGGCGTCGAACAACTTCGAACTCGCCATCGCCGTCGCCGTGGCGGTGTTCGGGGTCGGCTCCGGTGTCGCGTTCGCTACCGTCGTCGGCCCGCTTATCGAAGTCCCCGTCCTCCTAGCACTGGTCAACGTCGCGCTGTACTTCCAGCGGAAGTTCGACTGGGGTGGCTTCGATACTGGAAATCTCGATTCGTCCGCACCTGAGCCGACAACTGACGATTAACCACAAAAATGTCATCCAACACTGAAGCAGACGATCCGATTCGTATCGCCTTCATGTGCGTCCAGAACGCTGGACGCTCACAGATGTCCACGGCCTTCGCAGAACGTGAACGAGAATGCCGTGACCTCAAGGACCGTGTCGAAATCCTCACTGGAGGCACTCACCCGGCCGACCACGTACACAACGAAGTCGTTGACGTGATGGACGAAGCCGGGTTCGACCTCTCCGACCGGACGCCACGAGAGATCACGCTGGACGAACTGCGTTCCTGCGACTACGTCGCCACGATGGGTTGCTCGACACTCGACGTCGGTGACGTTGGCGAGGATGTCGATGTTCAAGATTGGGCGCTGGAGGATCCTGACGGACAGGATCTTGATCAGGTACGCGAAATCCGTGACGAAATCGAACAGCGGGTCATCTCGCTGTTCGATGAATTTAGCATAGCTGAGTAATCCTTCCGAAGTATTACTTTTCGTCTTCTCGCAACGCTTCTGCTTTCCACTGGAGTCGGCGCAGAATCTGCGTCCGATTCTGGTGGGCGTTCTCGTAGGCAACACACTCCTGGAGCGTCTCCATATCGGGGATCGTCGCGATCCCGGCCTTGATCAGGCGCGTGTTCGGTGCTTCCAGACGCTTCTCTGGAGGGAATTCGTCACTTTCTTCGTCGTCAGTGGCTCCCATCTCGAACAGCCTCCACCCCTTGAGGGCCGACACAAACAACTCTCCGTACGATAACGCCCCACCTCTAATAGAGATAAAACCGATACAACGGCTACCGTAATGGTCATCCCCCGCGAGTGTTTACAGGTCCGTATGGAGCGAAAGACGATTTCCGTCACCGGGATGTCGTGCAACGGGTGCGAACAGAACGTGGAAACCGCCCTGCGAACCCTCGATGGTGTGAGTCGGGTCGAAGCCGACCACGAAGCTGACACGGTCGATGTGGTCCTCGAGGATGGGGTCTCCAACGACGACGTGAACGCGGCAATCGAACAGGCTGGCTACGACGTAGAGGCCTAATCAGCCGTCGCTCGGCCGTCTCTCACGTCTCCGTCCGTGCGTTCGTCGAGGGCGAACTCGGTGTTGACACCCTCACCGGAGAGGAGTTGGCCAGCGAAGCTGTTGGCGAGAACGGCCGAGACGGACAACACCATCGCAAGCATCGCGAACACCGGATGAACGAGTCCCGTGGTCGCGGCAGCGACGCCGACGCCGTTGAACGCGAAGGCTGTCACGAGATTCTGGCGAGTCTTCCGATAGCTCTCGTTCCCGATCTCGTAGGCGTCCATCACGCCGCCGAGCCGATCGCCCATCAGGACGATATCCGCCGACTCAATGGCAATATCGGTTCCTGCGCCGATGGCAATCCCGATATCCGCCTGCGTGAGTGCGGGAGCGTCGTTGATGCCGTCCCCGACCATCGCCACGCGGTGACCTTCGTCCTGCAGGCGACCGATCTCCTCGCGTTTCTCGTCGGGCAGCACGTCGGCCATGACGCGATCGATACCGACCTCCTCGGCGACCGCGTTCGCAGTGCGTTCGTTATCCCCGGTGATCATCACGGGCGTGATACCGGCGTCACGCATCCGCTGGACAGTCTCGGCTGCATCGACTTTGATTTCATCGCCGATGCCGACCAGGCCGATTAGGTCACCGCCACGGACGACTCCAGAGACGGTGAGGCCGCGGCCCTGGAGCCGTTCGATGTCGTCGCTCCCCTTCGACAGGTCGATCCCCTCGTCGCTAAGCCATCTCGGTTTTCCGACCAGCACGTCGTCGCTGGCCATGGTCGCCCGGACGCCCTTGCCGGTCACGGAGTCGAAATCATCGGGGTCAGCGTACTCAACATCTCGCTCGTCGGCGAACTTGAGGATCGCATCAGCGAGAGGATGCTCGGAGAACGCCTCTGCACTGGCCGCAGTCGTGAGTACATCCACCTCGTCGGCACCGAACGCGACGACCTCACTGACGGCAGGTTCGCCGACGGTAATCGTGCCGGTCTTGTCCAGCACGATGTGGTCGATATCGGGGAAGATCTGGAAGGCGTCGCCAGAGCGCATCAGGATGCCGCGGTCAGCGGCCTTCCCGCCGCCCCGAATCAGGGCGAGCGGTGTCGCCATCCCGAGCGCACACGGATAGCCGAGCACGAGGACCGCCAGCGCTGCGAACGCCCCGCGCTGGACGTTGGGGGCTGCCCTCCACGCGAGCGGTGCGACCACCCAGAAGAGAAAGGAGAGCGCGGCAATCGTCAAGACGCCCGGGACGAAGTACTTGAGGATGCGGTCGGCGAGCTGGATGATGCCGGGTTTCATCGCCCGCGCCTCCTCGATCTCGCGGGCCACCTGGTTCAGGAACGCGTCCTCGCCCGTTGCAGTGACCTCGATGAGCAGGGTTCCGGTCTCGTTGACGCTGCCGCCGATTACTTCGTCGCCCTCGGCCTTCTCCTCGGGGATTGACTCGCCGGTGGCGACCGACTCGTCGACCGTGGACTTGCCCTCGACAACCTCGCCGTCGACGGGGAGGTTCTCGCCGAGCTTGACGCGGACGCGATCACCGATGTCGAGGGCGTCGACAGAAACTTCCTCGATGTCGCCGTCATCACCGACGCGACGGGCCGTATCGGGTTGGAGGTCGAGGAGGCCTTGGACGGCTTGGGAGGCCCGAGTGCGGACGATGAGGCTGGTGTACTCCGAGAGGATGTGGTAGGTAGTGATGAACACGGAGACGGCGAAGAAGTGGACGGTCGGGAAGCTGGGGAACACGAACAGGCCGAGCAGTCCACCGAGGAGGCCCGCAAACGCACCTGCCTCCAGGAGGACGTGCTGGTTGAAGATCCCCCGGCGCAGGCTCTGGTAGGCTTTCGCTTTGATGTATCGTCCAGGGCCGAACATCGTCCCGAGTGCCAGCCCGAGAGTCACGAGGTCCATCGCGAGCGATGCAGACTCGAAGCGCCCCATCACGAAAATCATCCATCCCATCAGGGCAGCGACAACGATGGATGCGCCACCGGCGATGAGGAGGCGGCGCCTGCCGTCGGCGAGTTCGGCCTGCTGTTGCTCGTACCGCCTCGTTTTGTCCGGGTCGCGGATGGTGTACCCGAGATCCCGGAGTGTGTCCTTCACCTCGACCTCGCTCAGGTGCTCATCGTCGTATTCGACGAGAACTTCCTCGTGGGCGAGGCTGACGTCGACGTCCTCGACGCCGTCGGTTCGGCTGTAGGCCTTCTCGATACTGTCGGCACAGAACGAGCAGGACATCCCCCCGACGTTGAATTGTTCGTGTGTCGTTCCCATCGTGGGTGGTGGTTGTCGCGCGACGCGGATAACCATTACGACAGATTTCATAGCGGTTTCGAAGAGTTAATACTGCTTTCGGGAGCGTGGCGTTACTCTTACCATCGTTGTCTGCCTACCTTCTCACACGAATGGCGCTCCTCGAATCAGACGTGCCGATCCGCGAAGTCGTGACGACGGACCCAGAGAAAGCGAAGGCGCTGGAGAACGACGTGCGGGCGAAGATCCTCGATATGCTCGCGGCCGAGGCTATGACGATCGAAGAGATTCACGACGAGTTGCATCGTCGTGGCGAGGAGAAGGCCGAAACGACGGTGCGCCACCACGTGAACGTCCTAAAGGACGCCGGGATGGTCGAGATCGCACGGCTTGAGGAAGCTGGTGGTGGCACACGGAAGTACTACAAGTCGAACACGCGGGTCTTCTCGTACGACCTTCCCGAACGTAGTACTGACCAACTCGCTTCGGCACAGGACACGACTCGTGAAGAGCTCGCTGCGCTGATCGAGACCCTCGTCGAGCAACACGGCGACGAGATCGCGGCTGTAGCGAGAGAGATGAAGCCGTGTGAATACTGCGAAACTCAGCACTACGAGGAGTTTGTCGTTCGGGAACTGCTCAATCGCGCGCTCATCGACCTCGGCGAAACCGGGGACCTCGACGATCTCTTAGCGACCGCCGAGTGAGCGATTTCGTCGAATATCGTTTATTTATAATTTCCCCCAGTACACTGGGCGGAGGGTTCATTCTGCTATACCAGCAATACTCGGATAATGCGCCAAGCGGTACTCAGTATTGACCACGAAACACTGACTGAGTACGGGTTCGAGGTGTTTCAGGACTCCGGATTACTCGATATTGAAATCCTCTCGTGTGAGGGACCACGCGGCGTTTCCCGCCTCCACGTCGAGGAGCGACTGGATGAACAACGGCTGGACGATCTCGAGACGGTTCAGTGGTGGGAATATGTAGCGGATCAGGGATCGGAGCATGCCTATCTTGTCGAGATGAACGTGGCCGACGAGTTGGACCGAGCCGGCGTCGATGCTGACAGTATGACGCGGGCTGAATGGGCCGAAGTACAGAGCCGGGGATTCGCATTCGAGGTGACTGGCTCCCAGGCGGAACTCAAAGCAATGATCGCTGACCTGCAGGCTGCTGGACAAAACGTTACCTTGGAACAACTGCGTGACTATCGTATCCGAGAGTCGCCGTTGGATGCACTAACCAATCGCCAGCAGGAAGTGCTTGATGTCGCGTACGAGCTCGGGTATTACGACGTACCGCGTACATCGTCAACGGAGGAGATTGCAGCCGAACTCGGCGTGGACGATTCGACCGTGGCCGAACACCTCCAGCGAGCGGAACACAACCTCCTTGAATTCCTCCTGGGTTAGTCGAGATCCACGTACTTTCGTATCAGCGACCGCACTGCTGCTGGCTGAAACGGCATGGTTTTCCCGTCGGTTTCTGCAGCCCACTGCTCGTACGTGTCTGCGGATTCAAACGCGTTGATGTACTGGCAGAACGTGTTCGTGAGTGTGGGTGTCTCGGTTTGGAGCATCCAGCTGAAGATGGTTTCATCGCTGTCCTCGAGCTCCGGAATGGACACGGCGATCCCGAATGTGATCACGGTATCTTCAGGGGTGACGTCCACGCCCCCGTTCTGGACAGTGAAGGTGATTGGCGTTCTGGTTACGGGATCCACCGAGCGGACGGTGACTGGATCCTGAGTCTCCATCACCGCGGCACCGAGTGCGTCTAGGATGCATGGCGAGTACTGGATCTGGCCGTTCACGCGGACTTCGTGTCGGGTCGGGTCGTCCGTGTAGAGGTCCTCCGGCTCGATGGTTCGGTCGCTCGCCGCAAGCTGCTCGGCGAACGTGGCCCAGTAGTCGCCCATCGTTTCCGGTGGGGTCTCGAGATTGCTCACTGCCGCGAGGTGGTTCGCGAAGTCGGGCGGCAGGTCGATACGGTCGTCGGGTTGGGATTCAGTTCCCATTGCAAAGTAAGAGACGGCCCAGCAACCGGTGGTACTTGCTCCCAGCTAGCTGGGGGAGTTCATAGGAGGCTAATCTCCAGAAACCTCAACCCCTGACCTTCGTGTGACGGAGTGACCCGCTTCGAGACGCGTTACGAGGGTTTGTGAACGCCACCGGCGGCGGAGTTGATGCTTTCGGGGAGCGTGGGGTGGATGTGCATCGTTCTGGCGATTTGGTCGGCGGTCGCGCCGAGTTCGATGGCAAGGACGAGTTCGTGGACTATTTCGGCGCCCTGTTCGCCGACGACGTGCGCTCCGAGGAGCTCGTCGGTCTCGGCGTCGGTGACGAGTTTGACGAACCCCTCGGGTTCACCGAGCGCCTTCGGCTTGCCCTGGTCGGCGAGGTCCTGACGACCGATACCCACCTCGTACCCTTCGTCTCGTGCTTCCTGTTCGGTCAGTCCGACGTGCCCGACCTGCGGGTCGGTGAACACCGCCCACGGGACGACTCGGCCCTCGGTGCTGATTTCTTCGTCTTTCGCGAGCTGTCGATACAGGAGGTCGGCGTCGTCGCGCGCGGAGTGGGTGAACATCGGCGGCCCACTCACGTCGCCGATAGCGTAGACGTCGTCTGCGGTCGTCCGGAAACTGTCATCAGTCTCGACAAATCCCTGCTCGTCGGTCTCGACGCCTGCCTGTTCGAGTCCGATGTCGTCGGTCTTTGGGTGCCGTCCCGCCGCGAGCAGGACCTCCGAAGCCGTCGTCGCGACGATTCCATCCGGCCCGTCGGCCTCGAGGACGATTCCTTCGCCGTCGGATGCAAGCTTCGTTACGGCGGCCTCAGTGCGAACGTCGATCCCTTCGTCGGTGAAGACGTCCTCAATCACTGTGCTGACTGCCGGCTCCTCTCGGGGGAGCAGTCTGTCACCGCGCTGGAAAACGGTCACGTCGGTGCCGAACCGGCTGTACATCTGGGCGTACTCGGTCCCGACGTAGCCGCCGCCGATCACCGCCAGCGAATCCGGTACCGTATCGAGAAACAGCATGTCGGTGCTGTCGAGGACCTCGACATCGTCGAGTCCATCGATCGGTGGTCGTGCGGGACGGGCACCAGTGTTGATGACGATCCGCTCTGCTGAGATACGCCGATCGCCGACCCGGAGTTCCTCGGGCGACTCGAAGGTGCCGCGCTCTTCGATGAGGTCGACGCCGTCGTGGTCCGCGACGTTCTCGTAGGCGCCCTCGCGAATGCTCTCGACGACGTCGTCTTTGCGCTGGACAATCGCCTCCAGATTGGCGGTGATGTCGGCGTCAATTTCGATGCCGAACTCCTCGCTCCGGCGAGCGAGGTGTGCGACCTCTGCGCTCCGGAGCATCGTCTTTGTCGGGATACACCCGCGATTGAGACACGTTCCGCCGAGGAGATCGTCCTCGACGAGGACCGTCTCCATGCCGGAGTACGCGCACTTCATCGCGACGGGGAGGCCGGCCATCCCGCCCCCGAGCACGAGCAGGTCGTAGTCGGAGTCTGTCATAGTTGTGGGGAATGCTATTGGTTCGCTTCTTCGAGAACGTCCTTCCGTTGCTTGAACTCGTCTTCTGAGAGCTCTCCCTGGGCATACGCGACTCGGAGTTCCCTGAGTGCCGGGTCTCTGCTACTGAGACCACCTCGGGTGACTACGCGATAGAGGGCGTATCCAACCCCAAGGACGACCAGCAGAACGGCCAGCATCATTCCAGCTCCCAGAGCGGTGACATCGACACTGGGCCGCCGGGCCACATTCCCCCACCCATCCACATCATCGGCATCATGACTGCCATCAGCACGAACGGAATGACCAGAATCGCAGCGATGACGATGAGTACGACACGGAGCGGACTGCGGCGTTCAGATGTTCGTTTAGAGTCCATGATTAGTGGTCGTAGCGTATTCGGATAGCTGTTGTGCGGCTTCCGGTACCCCGACACCTCCTCTGTTTTGGCGTGAATTTGTTTTTATGAATATTACTCGACACAGCAGCTCATCGTCGACGTGTCCCGTCGGAACGCCTGACAGGCGTGTTTGAACGCCTCGCTGAAGGTGGGGAACGGGTGGACGGTGTCGATGATGTCGTCGACGGTGAGGCCGAACTTCACGGCCAGCGTCGCTTCCATAATCATGTCGGCGGCACGGGGCCCGACCATGTGGACACCAACGATCTCGTCGGTCTCGTGGTGCTTGACGACCTGGACGAGGCCGTCCGTGTTTTTGACGGCCTTCGCCCGCGGCACGTCCTCCATCTGGACGGTCCGACAGGAACAGGTGCCGTGCTCATCCATATACTCGAGTTCGGTCGTCCCGACGGCTGCGACCTCGGGACTGGTGAAGACGACTGCTGGGACCGCATCGTAGTCGATGCTGACGCCCTCGTCGCCGAAGGCGTTCTTGACAGCATGGTTGCCCTCCTTGGCGGCGACCGTTTCCAGTTCGGGCTCGCCGATTACGTCGCCGGCCGCGTAGACGTCTGGATTCGTCGTCTGGAAGTGCTCGTCGACGTGGATCGTGCTGTCGGGGTTCATCTCAACCCCGACCGATTCGAGACCGATGCCATCGCTATTCGGCTGGACGCCGGTCGCGACGAACAGCGCGTCGCCGGTGACTGTCCGCTCGGTGCCGTCGACGACTGTTTCGACGGCGACACCCGACTGGACCGTTTCGGCCCCACCGTCGGCTGCTGGCGGGCGGACGCGCTGGAAGTCGTTGCCGGTGATTACCTCGATGCCATCCTCCTCGAACGCACGCTGCATCTCACGCCCGAGCTGGCCTTCCATCCCCGAGAGGACGCGGTCGGAGCGCTGGAGGATGGTCACATCGACGCCGACACGGTGGAGAATCTGGCCCCATTCGAGCGCGATGTAGCCACCGCCGATGATCGCGATGCTCTCCGGGAGGTCGCGCTCCTTGAGGATGGTCTCGCTCGTGTAGTAGTCGGCCTCCTGCAGACCGTCGATGGGTGGCGCCCACGGCGAACTGCCGGTCGCGACGAGTACCTTCTCCCCAGTGATGCGTGCGCCCTCGTGGGCGCCGTCGACGACCTGGATGGTCGTGTCGTCGACCAGCCGGCCGTACCCCTCGTAGATGTCGGTCTCGAAGTGCTCGGCGACGTCGACGTAGTTCTCCTGCCGGAACCGTTCGACGAGGTCGTCGGTGCCGTCGAGTGCGGCCGCCCAGTCGACGGTCGGTTCGCCGTCGCTGTACTGGACCGCCTCGAACGGATTCTCCCGCGGCGTGGCTGCCTGCTCGCCCACCGCGAGCAGATGCTTGCTGGGGACACAGCCGACGTTTACGCAGGTGCCGCCAAGCGGTAATCCTGTATTTACCAGCGCCGTCGAGAGTCCTCGGTCACTCGCTTCGGTAATGGCAGCGAACGCTGCTGCCCCACCCCCGAGGATTACGAGATCATACTGAGTCGATTTAGACATTCTAATAATCGTTGTATCGTTTGTGGCTTTAACGTTATGCTCTTAACGTCTACGGCAGCCGCTTTCTCGTCCACTGGTCCCCGAAAGGACTATACACAAATGGAAATTTGGCTATTGTAATGAGCATCAATCTTCTCCAATCGAACGACGACGTACACGAGGCCCGGGCGAACATCTTCAGTGCGCTCGGTGATCCGACTCGGCTCCGGATCTTCCAGACACTAATCGAGGCGGACGAACCGCTCAACGTCAGCGAACTGTGCGACCGCACCGACCTCGGGACGAATCTGGTGTCGCATCACCTCCAGTGTCTGAAGAACTGCCAGCTGGTCGACGCGGAACGCGACGGCCGCAAGAAGTACTACGAGGTGAGCCGGCCGGAAGCCGTCGAGATGCTCTCGCTGGCCGACGACTGTATTCGCCAGAACATTGAGAGCGTCCTCGGGTGCGAGGTCGTCACCGAGGCCGAGACCGATGAGCGGTGACGCTGAATCGTGGCTCCCGTATGCGGGAGTCGGTGGCGTCGTCGCGTGCTGCCTCGGACTCGAACTGCTCGGTGGGGCGGTGGTAGTCGGTGGCCTCGCGGCCACCATCGGGCTCTCGACCGGCGTGACGTATCTGGCGGTTGTCGGCCTGGGCGGGTTGGTCGCGCTGTTCGTTGCCGCCGGCTATCAACACGTTGAGGGGGTGAACGATGGGCTCCTCGGCTGATGGATCGTCCTGGGGGCTCCTCGGCCTTGCGGGGGCACTCAGTCTCTGTTGTATCGGCACTGCGACTCTCGCCGGCGGGGCCGCAGTCGCCGGCGGAACAGCCGCCGGCGCGACTGCTGTCAGCGGTGTCGCGGGTGGACTCGGTGGCATCCTCGTGACCGCACTCGCCACTGCGTTGCCGCTCCTCGTCGTCGGGCTGGTTCTCCGACGGAGGAATGGACAATGACGGACGGGACGTGTCCGGTCTGTGGCGACGATTTCAGTGCAGGTGGCGCGTTGAGCGACCACGCCTGGGACGCGCATGATGCCTGCCGGTACTGTGGTGAGGAGCTGACGACCGAGGACGAGCTGTACGTTCACTGGCTGGCCCGGCATGAGGGGGAACTCTCGCGGGTTGATCGAAAGCGAGCCGAATCCGAGGTTGAGACGTTGACGTTCGGGAATCGGCTGGCCCACCAGGGCCCGGTCGGGGCGGTTCGGAACGTCAGCCTCAGCCGGCGGCAACTCCTCGGCGGTGGTGCGGTCACGCTCGCTGGGATCGGCGCACTTGCCGGGAACACGCTTCTTGGTTCCTCATCTGGCCCGGCGCAGGTCCAGACTGGTGCGGCGGCGCCGCAGGCGACGTTTACGACCCTCTCCGGGGAGACGGGTCGGCTAGCCGACTATCAGGGAAAGAAACGGATGCTGTGGCTGTTCGCGACCTGGTGCCCGAGTTGTAAGCAGGGGGCTCGCGCGCTCCAGAACACGAATGACCAGCTTGGCGACATGGAGATCATCGGGGTGAAAACCGCCGGGAACGCCGGGTACGAGGGGCCATCCGTCCGCGAGTTCGTCCAATCCTTCGCGCCCTCGCTGTTGGACGCCGACAGGTGGACGTGGGGCACCGCCTCCCAGCAGACGACCGAGACGTACAATCCCCAAAACCGGCCCGACATCTACTACCTCATCGACCAGGACGGCACGATCCAGGCACGCGATACAGCTCCGGCGGCGACAATCGACCGAATCACCCAGTTCGCACAGGGTGGCGACACACGAAGTGATCGCCCGGGTGAAGAGTACGAAATCCAGCCCGCCGAGCACATCCAGCAGGGAGCCGACCATCCGCCGTACAACTCCAATCCCCCGACGTCCGGCTGGCACTACTCCCAGCAGGCCGACTGGGGGTTCTACACCGAGGGACTCCCGGACGAGCGGGTCGTCCACAACCTCGAGCACGGCGGTATCTGGATCACGTACACGAACGTGAGTGACGAGACGCGTTCCCAGCTCCAGGATCTCGCAGAACAGTACCCCAAGAGCGTGATCGTCACGAAGCGACCCGCGAACGATGCCCCGATCGCTGTCGCGTCGTGGGGGCAGCTGCTGGAACTCGAGTCACTTGACCGTGCCCGAATCGTCGAGTTCATCGAACAGAACCGGAATCACTCCCCAGAACCGATTGCAGGCCAGTAAGATGCTCAGGACGCATCTCAACACGCTCCGGACCGCCAGCGGCCTCGTCTTCGCCCGGCGGACGTACGCGGGACTCGCCGTCGCGACGTTTCTCCTGGCGGCCGTCTTCTACACGTTCACGCTCCCGGCCACGTATACGGGCGGCCAGGTCGGGATGGTCTCTCTTCGCTACCTCACGCCAGCCCTCGCGGGCTTTGCACTCGTGATGGCGGGACTGGTGGCCGTCATCGTCGCGTTCACGGCCTACAGTCTCCGGCTCGGGGCGTCGACGTCCACGACTGCGACGACGTCCGGGTTCTTCGGCAGCGTCTTGCCCCCGATCCTTTGTTGTTCACCGCTCCTTCCGACGGTTGCAGCGATGTTCGTCGGTGTGTTCCCCGGTGTCTTCGGCGTCAGTGGAGCGGTCCAGGGGTTCATCGCCACCTACGAACTCGAGATATTGAGTGTGGCGACGCTCCTGCTGGTGTATGCTGTCCTTCAGAACGCAAAGGGGGTAACACGATGTGCCGCATGAGTGGATTCGGCTTCCAGACAGATGACACCCTAGTCACCCTGTATCAATGAGTCCACGACAGCAGACTGACCGTCCGGGGAGCGATGATGAGCGGACAGCACGGCGGATGGGTCACCGTCTCCTGATTCGGGGGCTGGCCCTCGCCGGCGCACTCCTGTTCGTGCAACCTGTAGCCGCCCATAGCGGCAGTACCCACGCCGGTACCCCACACTGGGCGTTTCTGGTGCTGATCCTGGGTGGGGGCGTGGTCATGGGGGGCAGTGCGTTTCTCGGACAGCGGGCGTGGAGTACCCGTCCGAAACGGACGCTCAGCGGGGTGTTGATCGGGCTTGGCGTGGCGCTCATTGGGACGATTGCGATCATCCAGATCCAGATCGAACCCGTCGGGACGACTCCGACGCTCCACGGGTGGTATCCGCCATTCGCCGTGGGTATGACTGCGTTGCTCACGACGGGGAGCCTGTTGCTCGGTGTCTGGCGATGGCCAACTCGTCCCGAATACAGTGCGCTCGGACTGGCACTCGGGATTTGGATAGGGTATCCAGCCCTGATGCCGAACAGCGGATATCGGAACCCGCTCGGCTACCTGCTCGTGGTCGTCGTCCCGCTTCTCGTTGGCTACATCCTGTGGGTAGATGTGTGGCCCGTGATTCGGAGCGATGCCGTTGATCGGCTCGCTGGACGCGTGGGCGGTCTCGTCGCAACGATGTTCGGCGTGTTCTTCCTGTTCTCCGCGGGACTGTTCACCGTGAACCCGGAACAGGGGGTAAACGGCCCGACAACCGCGTTCGTTACGACGGCGAGCTTTGCGAATCCGCTGGTTGTCTGGCCTGCTGTCGAATTCTATCTTCCGTCAATCCCGCTCGCAGGGGCGATGTCAGTCGGCACTGCATTGCTCATCGGCACGCTGGTCGGACTCATTGGACTGACTGTCTCGTTGATGACGGCGGTCTGGCAACGGAGCCTGGAACTGTCGTCGTCAGGCGGGATCCTCGGTGGCCTCGCAACGACGGGCGCGACGGCCTGTTGCTGCTGTGGGCCTGCGGTGTATGCGGTCGCGAGCGTGTTCTTCGGCGTCTCGGCGAGCCCACTCTACTGGGCGTTCATCGATCCGGCATCACCGCTCGGCGCGCTCTTTTTTGCAGCTGCCGTCATCCTCCTCGTCTGGAGTGCATCACGGTTTGCGGCCCGACTTGCTGAATCGGATGTGTGCCACATATGAACTGCAACGGCATCTCGATAAGGTTCAAAATTATTTTATTTTGATAGGTCCGCTCGAATTCCCCTTGAGAGACGTTTCAGTCGGATTTCAGCTCATCGCCTCTTGGAACCGCTCACGCAGCGCGTCCTCACGCTCCTCGAACTGGTCGACCTTCTCCTGTAGATCGTCGCTGACGCGCTCGATGCTCGCGAGCGCCCGCTCGCCGGCGAGCGACGCCTGCGACCCGTCGTCGCCGTCTGGCTCCAGCTGCTCCTCGTAGGCTCGCTCGACGCGCTCGATGGTGCCCTCCGGGTTGAACAGGATGTCGTTGGCCGTGCGGACGTAGCCGTCCAGCGACGCGCCTTCCTTGCCCTGGAAGAAGTGGGTCAGCGCGTACGTCGCGCCGGAATGTAGCGTCCACATGTCGATCTCGACGGGGGTGGCCGCATTGGCCTTCGCATCGCTCGCGGCACGCTCGGCTAGGTAGTCCGCGAAGCCCAGCAAACTGTAGAACTCCGTGACGGTGAACGGCAGGTCCGAGAAGTCGAGTTCGATGTTCTTGGCGTCACGGATGAACTCGAGGAGGTCGTCGGCGACGAGTTCGACCTGTGCGAGGAGTTCCTCCCACCAGGTGCGGAAGTTCCGTACGTCGCCGACGTGCTTGATAACCTCCTTGTCGGTGAGCGACCGCATCGTATTCGAACAGTACCCATCCTGGGCGAATCCTTCCACGTAGACGGCGTGCTCGCCGAAGAAGTCGTAGCCCGACGTGACGCCCATCGTGATCGGGTCCGATCGGCCGGGGAGGCGCACCTCGAGGCCGTCGAACATTATGTCCATATGGACCTCGCCGCCGCCCCGGTAGCGCCGGATCTCGCCGAACATCACCTCGCCCAGCGGCGTCCCGTCGATGGTCTCCTCCCGGAGGACCTCCTCTAGCGGCCCGTAGACGTCGACCGGGTTGATGATCGAGTACGAGTCAGTCGGGATGTGAAATAGCGACTCCGCCTCGGTGTCCCCATCCGCTTCTGCTTGCAACCGTGACGGCTCGACGATGGCGTTGAATCGCTCCGTTTCGACCCATTCGTCGCTGTACGGGTTGCGATACGCGACTGCTGTATCCACTGCCTGCGGGAGGTTTCGAATCGCCGCACTGAAGCTGATCGGTTCGGGACCACCGTGTTGCTCGGCGTACCAGTCGGGTAGTTCGGTGTCGGTTCGCCCATCGAGGCCTGCGAAGACCGTAGCTGTCTCTGGGTCTTTCATGGATTCCATTCCACAGGCGCAATGCGTTCCGAACCGCGCCTGCACCCATCGCAGGCGCAAAACAGACGCTACGTATCGTCGATATCTGGAGTTGTCCAGATTGAGGCGACGCGCTCGGCGAGATCTTGATTACGTTCCCTGATATTGTCCTCAGTCCAGCGTTCCAAATCCTCGAAATAGCTGTTCAGTTCGACGTGGCTTTCCATAAGCAGTTCTCGCTTCTCCGCGAACGGCCGATTTGAGAGCTCGGGATTGTACCCGCTGAGAGTCAAGTTACCTAGTGCGTGTAACCACTGGTCATGAATACGCTCCCACTCTTCGCCGAGCATATCCTTCCATTCGTCACCCCACTCGTTATCATCGATGGTCTGGGGCATCACATGCTCTATCGTTAATTCATCGTACTGTACTGGCTCTTGATGGCCGAACTGCTCTTCGAGCGTCCAGAGAATAAGCCACGTTTTCTTCTTATCCCGGTTGTACATATCGAAGCGATTGATATTATCGAAGAGTTCTGCGTCATCAGGCCACCCTTGACTCTCCAGATAGGCGAACAGCGATTCTTTCTCGTTGCCATCTTCGATTGAGCGGGCCGCAATTGGGAACGTCCGATAGTACCCTCGGGTACTACGACCGCAGATGAATCGACGGAGCACGAAGCTCTCTAATCCGTGAAGGATGTCGAGGAGCGCGTCGAGGCTGAGATCATCGGAGTTCCATCGGTCAAGCAAATTCAGGATCAATTGGTGGGCAGTCCCGATTTCCAGATACTGGATGCGTTCTAGCGCATCCGTCAGCTCCTCACGGGGAGCTGTTCCAGGCCGATGGATCCAGAGGTACAGATCGGCATAGTACGATAGTTTGTCAACCAATTCGTGGGGAGTCAGGTCTGCCGTTCGTTGCTTGAACTGATGATAGATCTCATTCTTCTGGACGTATTCACCGTTTCGCATCATGTAATCCCGATAGAACTCGGTGAGATCGACCCCGGCATGACGGTCTGTTTCTTCGAATTTTTGCTCGAACGGCATCCAGTGATCGTCGTTGAACTGGTCCTGTTCGGTCAGAGACAGCTGCATAAAGACGTGATTCCGGATAAGATCCGATTCCTCAAGCTGGAGTCCACGCTCGTTTAACGTCTCAAAAATCGCATAGGGATTCTCATCTTCAGACGTCGTAATCATCACCAGTGGAAGTTGCTGGATGATGATTTGTTTGAGCCGATCTAAAGTTTGTAGTTCGTCGTTGCCGTTGAGGTCGTCAATCCGTTCATAGAGGAACTCGTAGCTGTTATAGATTGAAGTATCCGCCAAATCCCCATCCACAGACTCCTGTTCAACGATTGCGAAGAGGGCATCTCGGTCCTCAGCGCGGGAGACGACCTTGAATTTTTCTACCCCGTCTTTGAACTCGTCGATAAGATACTTCTTGTTGATCTCCTCAGCGAAGTTCGTGTACTGTTCGCCTCCAACTTCCGCTGCGTAGTCGCGAATGGCGCTCAAAAACAACGTGAGCGAAATGAGGCGCTGCTGTCCGTCAATCACGAGATATTCGGGAACTGTCCCGGGTCGGTGGTTGCCGGGCATAACGACGAAGGTTCCGATGAAGTGTTCTTCCGAGATTGAATCTGCTTCTAAGAGGTTCTGGATATCAGACCAGAGAGCTTCTAATTCCTCTTGTCCCCACGAATAGTTCCGTTGGAATACTGGTATGACAAACTGCTTCTCGCCCGCAAATACGTTCTGGAGAAATTGATCTTCGGCGTCCATTCGTGAATCTATGATAACCACCTAATGCGAATCTCATAAACATAAGGGAAGTCACCGGATAGAATCGTCCTACACCGCCGTGATTCAGTCCTCTGTAGAGGTCTACGGCTCGGAGGCTGAATATATGCATTCTTGATCTGCCGTTTCGATCACCTGAAGCAACAACGCCCACCGATTCGCGATTGCATCGTCTCGGGCCTTGGGCGCCCTTCCCGAACGCGAAAACACCACCTCATTAACTGACATCACCCCTCGGACCCGGGAATAGGTGGTAATCGACTTCTTCGCTGATGGATGCAACGAACTTCGCAAAAGGCAGTTGGATGGCCTGTTGTCAGCGACTACTCCCGTTCTTCGAGGACGATTCGCCTTGCCTCAGCTACCAGTCCGTGGGCATCAGCCATCGCTTTAGCATCAAGAGCGACGGCGGCCCCAACACCATCCTCAAGGACGAAGTTCATCTCAATAACGTTCTCGAAGCACTGCACCAAGCAGGTGAGCTTTCCGTGGTCTCCCGAATAGGTGTCTTCATAGATTGGAGCAGTTAATGATTCCATCCGAGAATCGTCGATTGCAGATTCAATCTCCCCGGTAGTATATTTCTCAGCGACATCATCCCTTAGATAGACGATCTCGTAGGAATTCTCCTCGTATTTCACGATACTACGAAGGTGTCCATCCGTTCGTTGCTCGAAAAAGTTCTCGAGACGAGTGGCCATCCTTGTCGCCATATTACCATCTCTCGTCTCTTTCACTATATGTGTACGGCAAAGAACCCGGCGTAATATTTCAAATGCTCGACTTCTAGGGGTCAGTACTCCGCTGACGACGGACCTGTTCGGGATTTGGAACCCAGGGATGTGCGTTCCAGCAATGCCGGGCGTGGCTTTGCGGTGAGTCGAACTCTCTACAACAGGATCCACACACGTAATTGGCATCGGGCCAGGGCTCGCTGACGAACATCGCTGTCACCGTCGTCGCTACCGGCTCGGGAGCTTCGCTCCGCGTGACGTACTTGTAGCCGATAACCGTCCGTTGGCCCATCGCTGTTCGGGCGACCTCGGCGGGCTTCTCCTCGGGGAGATACACCCAGCGAACGAAGTCGTCGACCGATTTCTTGGCTGAGGGCTGGAGGATGAACCATCGCTCGTGGTCATCTCGGAACAGGTAGCGTTCGGTCCCCCTGTTTTGGAGGTATATTGGGTCACCCCTGCCGGGGACGAGCTGCAGTCCGAGCGACGGCGATACCGGTTTCAACAGCTGGTCGACGACCGATGGGTCGTCATCTGTCCGGCTCTCCGAATCAGCCTCCGCTACGAATTCATCGAGACTGGCATTCGTGGTCACGGGGACCACCTCCCGAGGGAGGCCTGTTCCCGGTTGGACTTAGTTGGGACTTCGCAGAGAAACCGCCACTTCGGCTGCTCTCGGATCTGCTTATCGGGGCGATTTCCCGCTTGGCTGGGGTCTGTTTTACCGGCACAGTGCCAGCCCTTGTCTCTGAGCGCTTTGATCATCGAGCCGTCGAAGTCGGCCCGCACGAACGTCAGCAGGAGCCGAACGCCTCGTCGCCGGCCGTGCCGACGCACGAACCGCTCCATCGACCGGGCGAGGGCGGCAGAGGCGAGATTGGGGAAATCGACGCCGATGCAAATCCGTGCCGCCTCGACGATCTCGTCGCCCTCGTATCGCGTCCCGTCGTACTCCAGCGAGCGAATCAGCGGATAGCGCCACGTAATCGCACCTAGTAGCTGGTCCTGGTAACAGAGTCCGTGATGGACGAGATTCGTCCGGGGGACATCGTCCATATAGGAGTGATGTGCTTCGTAGATCGCGCCGCCGACGTGGCGCGGGATCGATTCGATATGGACGCGCTCTGCGAACCGCAAACCGAGCGGCGCCGTGACCGGCTGGCCTTCCCGATGGATGGGACACGAACACCCCTCGGGGGTAGGCGTATACTGGAAGCCGGTACTCCGTATTTGGTCTAGAGAGTGTGTTTGGGTCACGAGTCGGTGTCGTCGATGCGCTCCTGTCGGTCGTTGTATCGCTCCAGTTCGCGCCCGATTTTCTCGAGCGCCTCGACACCACGTTCGAGGAGCCGGTGGGTGGCTCGCGCCAGTCGAAGCGTCTCCATCAGTGCCTCCCCTCCGGGGGTTCGATGAGGTCGTTGCTCTCTTCGGCGAGTTCCCGGATTACCCGTTCTACGTCAGCATCCTCGGCAACCGTCCGATGTACGAGCGGGGCAGGATATGCACGGTCGCCCTGGCTGCAGAGAACGACCAGCCACTCGTCGCTTCCATCCCCGAGTACGATGTAGTGGTCGCGATCAGCGCGCTGGAAGACCCGCCGATCCGGGCGAGAGACGGCTCGCCAGTTCTCGGGGAGCGTCGGCGACGGCCGTCCGCCGTCGGGGAGTGCGACGACGTCGTCGGTGATTGCCGCCATCGCGGCGTCGATCTCCTCGTCGGTGAGGTGCCAGCACGCCGCTGCACCGTCGCACTCCAGCTGCGAGACCACTTGATTCCGGAACGCGATGTAGTGCTCACGAGCGAACTGCTCATCGTCGTAGTAGTCGAGAAGGAGCGCGCACGCGAGCTGGGCGGGCCCGCTGCCTCGATACCCGACCTCGAAGCCGCTGGGACTGTGGTTGACGAGATCGAGACTGCGGTCGGGTGTGAGCTCTGTGTCCTCGGGACGACGAGTGACAACCAGATCTCCACGTCGACGTCGGCCGACGTACGCCGTCGTCATTTGAATCGCCCCCGTTCGTCCCGCTCGCGATTGGACACGTCCCACTCGTGGTCTGTTGGTTTAATCTCGGACCCGAAGCCGTGTCGTTCGGCGTGTTCGGTGCGACTGAGGAGTTCGAGGTTTTCTGGTCTGTTGTCCCACCTGACACCATTCTTATGATGAACGTGCTTGTCCGCGACGGCGTCGAACCCGCGCTCTGCCACCATTACGAGTCGGTGGATACCGACCGAGTCTGTCGTCCCACGATAGTTTGTGGCACAGATGACGTAACCACGGTCGGTGAACACGGCGGGATGCCGTCGACGGTTCGGGGCCGCCTCACGTGCGTCTCGACGAGGAATGTCGAACTTCTGCATCCACTTATGCACCGTCGGTTGCGTACAGTCGAGCTTATCTGCGATCTCGTTCGTACTCAGCTCCTGTTCCCAGTAGAGTTCGTAGAGGAGCGATTCGTCTCGCCAGGGGTACTCTGAATCGGTCATGGCTCGGTAACGGGGAGTGGCTTCCCCCGCGCCCCTCTCGGGGGCAATAAACACTACCGAGCGGAATCGTACTTGAATCTCAGATCCAGTTCGTCACCGACCCGAGCAGGTCTGCAGACAGCGTGAGTTACGGTGGGAGGTGACGGTCGTAGATATTCCGCCGATGCCCGACCGCCTCGACGATGAGGACATCCTCGTCTCGGTCCCACGTGATGATCGCACGGTAGTCACCGGCACGAAGCTTGTAGTACGGGTAGCCGGTGAGCTTTTCGAGTCGGTGGGAGGTCCAGTCTTTCGCCTCGTCGAGTTTCTTCACCAACCGCTCTTGCGCTTCCGATTCGAGTCCCTCTAGCAAATCGAGTGCTTTCGGTGTCCACTCGACCTCAGTCATCGATGCCTAGCCGGTCCTTCACGTCGTCCTGCGACACCGTCTCGCCCTGCTCCCGCTGCTCGCGGCTCTCGGCCAGATGCTCCAGCGCTTCCTCGGACAGCTGCGTTGGCGGGTTGACAGCGTCCCGAAGCGCGTCGCGGATGAACTCGGATTTGTTCGCGTAGCCACGCTCCTCCCAGACGTCGTCGACCTGTGCCAGCAGCGACTGTGGCACCCGGACGTTGATTTTCTCCATTTCACCGTCGCCGCCGGCGTCGCTGTCAGTGCTCATATGCTGTGATACGCCTGTATCACGTAAGTAGCTTCGGTTGGATACGCAGACTGTGATTGACGAGGTCCAGACTGCGCTCGAGGGAGAGTCGACGATGCTCCGAGAGGTTCAGGACGACGGCTTGGCCGTCGACGCGGAAGCCGACGTATTCGACTGCGTCTCGGTGAGCCTGACCTGGCGATGCGACTGGAACCGATTCCGAACTGGCCATAGGTACATTCCCGTTCATCGTTGCTCGCGGGCGGTTCGGTGACCCCCGCACCCCTCTCAGGGGTTCAACAAACAGGACGGCGCTGCGTTCGGCAACGTATTTGGCAGTTGCAACGTACTGTCCACATAATTGAGGATGGCTGTACTGGACGATCTCTCGGGGTTCGAGTTCGAGGACGTGATGGAGGACGTGTTCCGGAACCTCGGCTACGAGAACGTCCGCCAGGCCGACCGCACGGCTGACGAGGGTCGCGACGTCATTATGGAGGAGGTCGTCGACGGCACGCGGCGCGCGATCATCGTCGAGTGCAAGCACACGGGGACGGTCGGGCGGCCGGTCGTCCAGAAGCTCCACTCCGCCATCGCGACATTCGATTTCGACGGCCCCAAACGCGGAATGGTCGTCACGACCGGCCGGTTCACGAATCCCGCTCAGGAGTACGCCGATCGCCTCCAGCAGAACGACGACCCGCACCCAATCGAGTTGCTCGACGGCGAGGACCTCCGAGAGATCGCCGACGAGATCGGCCTCGACCTCTACAACGGTCGCATCGAGATTCTCTGCGACGAGACCCTGCGCCCGTACGATCCGGCCGCCGACGTCGACGCCGCCGTCGCGGAGGCATTCCGCGACATCGAGAACATCGAAGCCGCCGACCTCTCAGACCCACACTCATCGGTGACGTTCCGCCCGGTGGTCGCTGTCACCGCGGACACGAACGCCGTCTTCGAGACGTCGGTGGGCGTCATCCACCGGATCAACGACCGGACGCGATTCGTTGCCCACGCCGAACGCGGGCAGCCGCAGGTCGTCGATGAGGACGTCGGGACGCTGGTCACCGAGAACCTCCACGCGACGGTCGACCTCGACACCGCGCAGTTCGGAGAGGTGTTCGACGACGTCGAGGAGCGCCGGTTCGGGCAGACCCAGACGGAGTACAAGGACTGGGCCGTCGAGCGGCTCCAGGAGCACCACACAACGACGGTGACCTACACCGGCGACAACAACGTCACGTACAACAAGACTTGCGAGCCGAACCGCTCGGACATCTCCGTCCAGTCGATTGAGCCGGTGTACCTCCCCGAAGTTCGGCACACCACCGACATCCAGGAGTACACCTACCCCTACGAGTACTACGCGGCAGGCCCGTCAAGAGTGACAGCCGAGGACGGCATCCACCGCTGCGTTTATTGTGACACGAGCGGCGGCGACGAGACGTACACCTACTGTCCGAACTGCGGGGCCATCGCCTGCTCCAGCCACACCAAAACGGAGCGGCTGGAAGGCGAACCGGTCTGTACGGGCTGTCCCGTGACGGAACGGTTCGCGCTGAAGACGAAGTACTTCTACGACGAGGAGAACCTCGAAGCGTTCCGCGAGGAGTACGCCGCGATGCCGATCCATGAGAAGGTGATGGAAAACAAGTGGCTGGCCGGGGGAAGCGTTGTCGCGACGCTGCTGGTCGTCGTCGGACTACTCGTCATCGGCGGCATCATCTGAGCGGGCTAAGCGTTCACGCCGGCTCAGCGACCAGCTCTTCGAGCGCGTGCTCAAGCGGGCCGTGGAACTGCCAGCTGGCCCGCTCGAAGGCGTCCTCGGTCGGACCATCCCACCGGGGGAACGCGGAATGACCACTCACCTTGACCGTCCACTCGGACGGCTCCTCGAATGGGTTCCGGGTCGGGAGTTCAACGACGTAGAGGTACTCTTCGTCGCCGTGGATGCCGTCGGCCGGATTCTCGACGCCGTGTCCGAGCAGAAACATCGGCTGGTTGAGGTGCTCCATATTGTCCGGATCGAGGAGATCCGAGGGTTGGTCAGCGTGGATGCTCCGATCACGCCCTTCGTCCACGTAGAGGGTCATCGTCGAGAGTGTGTCGAGGAACAGGAACTGGGCAGCGGCGTACGCAGGCCCGCGCTCTGTTCGTGTCTCGTCGAGCAGCTGCTTCAGCTGATTAAGGTCACGGAGGACGCTATCGGGATACCCGTCCGAGTGTCGGTAGATTTGTGCGATGCGGTCGGTATCGGACTGTTCGCCTGCGGTCTCGCTCCGTTGGATGAATCGGAGTTGACTTCGTGTCGACATCGATCACCGCCGGCGCGTGTGCGCCGGCACCCATCGCCGGCGCAGAAACAACCTCTCCTGAATCGAGTGGGGTTTCTGGGATCTCGACGAATGGCTGAAACTGAGAAACTTAAACCCGGTTAAAAACGGATTCCGAAATTCGCAAGATGGCAGTCGGGTGGGGTCCTTGCTCGGAAACTGATGCTGTTCCAGCCCAAAGGTATGCGTATGTCATCGGAGTCTGAGAGGGGCTCACCACTCCCCGATCCGGATGAGATTGCCAGGCGGGCCGAACGGCAGCGTAGTCTGTACGAGGAGGCCGCCGAGAATCCAGACCGGGTGGTGCCAGCGATGTTCATCGAGGACTGCGCCCGGTGCGAAACGCTCGCCGATAAGCGGCGTCGTGAGGGCTTCTATAAACACTTCTATCGGACACTCCCTGACCGAGAGACAGCGAAGCTGTCCAGCGACGATCTCCCCGAGGAGATTCAGTCTGCTGCGCCCGTCCATCGTGCAATTGATGATACGACTCTCGAGGACGAGAGCGCGGACGTGGCCTCCGTTTCGGAGCTGTGGGAGCAGATCGGTACTGGTGAGCACCCGGGCAAGCTGTGTCAAACTCCACTGGTCCACTATATCGACCGTGAGGACTGCTATATCCACGCAGAACCAACGCGGGTCGGCTTCAGCTATGGCCTCCCCGTATTCGTGTATAAACGCCGGCAATCGGACAACCACTACGGAGTCTTCTTCTCCAGTGAGAAGGCGTATCTGTGGCTCTGTGGGTGGATTCTGCACGCCAACGGATTCTTCGACCCGAAAGAGTTCATCCCATCACTCTACTTCTTGAAGGCCTCGGACCCATCCACAGTTGCTCCTGAGCTGGTGTCCAAAACAGAAGATCTCGTGTTTCGTAACGGATTCCCCGGCGTAGACGCGCCCGAAATCACAGACCTGCCGGACGGGGCCAATCTGTACCAATTCCCGTACAGCAAGGACACGTATGCGGATCAGTTTGCTCGATGGCGCCGTCTCTACTTCGACGAGCGAACCCCTCGTGGATGCGGGTCCTGCGACGTGTGTCGGGCGTAAATTCACCGCCCTAACGCGTGCTCTACGCTAGGTGCGACACCTCTGATGGTTCTTCGACGTCGTCGAACTCGCCGCGCTCGACAGGCTCCCAGTCCTCACCTGGCTCCGGACTCCACCAGTCGACCTCGTAGGCGCCCGGTGCGCCGAGGATCTTCACGCGCGCCGACCCATCAGGCAGGTCGCGGCGCAGTTTTTCGTCGACGTGGAGGTTCCAGGTCGTGGTAGAATCGAAGCAGGCGAGCACGGCCTCCTCGTAGCCGCGCGTCTCGCGGGATTCTTGGAGTTCGACCTGGGTGTTGCAGTTCTTGCAGAACACCCCCTCGAACGGGATGTGAGTGAAGACCTCCTGCCCGCAGACGGGACACCAGAGGAACTCGAACAGTGCCTCGCTGTGTCGGTCAAGTACTTCGAGACTCATTGGTTGACTCACCCGGTCGTACCGGGCCACCACCTCGTGCCCGGCCGAAAAACAGCGCCCACCGCTCACTCACTCACCGTTCGGCGCCGTAGACGATGCGTGAGGGGGCTTCGTACCCACAGTCGGGGCAGTCGTACCATCGCTGGATTTTCGCCCCGTCTGCTGCCTTCTCGCCGACGCGAACGTCGTCGTTCGGACACTCCGGACAGCTGAGTTCCGGGGTGGGCCGCTCCCGGAGTTCGTCACGGAACGACTTCGCATCCTTCGTCTCGTATCCTCGCGACCAGACGGGGTAGCCGTCGACGAGAATCACCCCGCGCCACGTGTACCGGTAGGAATCCGGCGTTCGATGCAGGACGGCTCGCGCACCGGTCTCGGTGTTCCGATACGCGAGTGTCGGCGAGCGGCTCTCGCGTCGCCAGTTGGTGATGGGAGGCATTATTCAGAAGTGGACGTCAGCGGGTACGATCCAGAGCTCTTCACTCTCCTCGAGGAGTCGATCCAGTTGTCCACGGTGGCGAATGCCGGTTCCGTGTTCGGTGTACAGGAAGATCGTCGGGCCGTCGTACGCACCAACCTTGTGGAAGGCGTGCCGGGCGAGGTCCTCGTCGCGCATGATCTCCTCGTCGGAGAGCTCCTCGATGGCCTCTTTCACCCGGTCGAGATTACGCTCGAATTCCTCTTTCGTCGCCTCCCAGCCACGCTCGAGCAGGTCTTCGCCGTCATCGGAGTCGACGGGGGCTGCCGTCGGCAACTCCCCCCATCGGGCCGAGCCAGCGACCCTCGTGTCCTCCTCGTCGAAGGCGACAAAGTAATCAAATACAGCACCGGATTGGGGCTCAGCGCCGACCAACTGCCTGAATACTGACTTCCCTGCAGCCAATGCTTCGTCTTCTGTCGATGCCTCTACGAGGGCGTAAATGACCAAATGCATCTAAACCACCTCAGCGCCCGTGGGCTAACCGCTACTTGACCCAACGCGCGCCGCTCTCTCACCGGCGCGAACAAACAAATCCTGACTGGTACTCTTAGTACAGCTCAACTTCATAGAGAAATCGTCTTTTACTGCTCAGCTCGTCAAACGTCACATATTGACGTCCACCTCGAAACGAGGTTCCTCCACGCTGGATACGGCGTTCCACGGGAGTGACTTACGGGTTTGTGCGCTGTTCGTTGGGATTTGTCCCGATCTCGGGGGCGTCTGTGGTCGAACGCCACTCGTGGTTGTCCCACTGGAACCGCACGGGCCGCGCCATCGGCCTGACTTGCTGCTCGGTGATCCGCCGCAGGAACGTCTCTGCGGCTGTGAGATCGGCGTGTCCCTCGAACCCGCAGGGGCAGGTCAGGGTCTCTCGATGTCGAACTGTCTCGGCTTGCTCCCCGCATTCCGGACACGTCTGACTCGTCCATGCCTCGGTCTTCTCCGCTACCTCGATTCCATACTCCTCACAGACGGACCGCAGCTGATCGACGAACTGCTTGAACGCCCAAAAGTTCTCCAGCTTCTCGTTGATTTCAGGGGATGGTTGGATTTCGATGACGCCGGTGAGGTCGCCAATGTACACCGTTGCGATCCCCTCGTCGTGTAATCGTTCAACAAGGTCACGGATGAGGGCCTTCTGGGCATGGGTCCGCCGGCGGGAGCGTTTGCGGTAGAGCCGGCGGATTCGTTGGCTCGTGTCCCGCTCTGGCGGCAGCTTGGACGACAGGCGCGCGATCTCTTCGGTTGTCGAACGGAACTGCTCGAACAGCTCCTCACCGTCGTAGAGGTACCGTTCCCCTGTCGTGGTCGTACAGGCAACGAGATTGTTGGCACCTAAATCGAGGGCGGCTTCTTCCGAAGCCAGTGGTGAATCCAGTTCCGAGTCGTCGACTGAGACTGGTTGATATGCTCGATAGGTGCCTTCAACCTCGTCGTATTGAATTTCCAGTCGCCCCTGTTCGCCGGACCACTTCGGATCGCCACGCACCTCCAGTCGGAGCCGTTCGTAGTACCCCAGTCCATACTTCTCTTTGAGATCCTGGCCGACCGGAATTTCGACCCGGGAGTAGTCGCCCCACTCGATCTCGTACGAATCGTTCCGAACGAACAGCCGGAGATCTCGCCCGTCCTCTTGATTCCCCCAGTAGCCCGGTGGGGACGCGTCTTCACCGCTTTCCAATAGCGCGAAAAACGACTTCCAGGCGGCGTTGTTCTTTCGTGTCACCGTCTGGACGCCGGCAGCGCCGAGTTGGCCTTTGTACTGTCCGCGAAACTCATTGGTCTCCCAGATGTTCTCGTCATCGAAGAACCGCTGGCGGCGGGCATAGTTCAGCTCGTTCCAGAAGCTCGCCGTCGCGTCCATGACGTCTTGTAGGAGGGCCTCATCCGACTCCGAGCGGGGACGCACCTCGAAAGTATTGATCCGTTTCATCGCTTGCTTATTTCCTGCTGGTCGGGTCGCTCTCATCGGCGCGGAATGTAGCCGAACCGTTCGATCTCGGCGGCCTGTTCTCGGAGAAGCCCGACGAGGACTTGCTCTGGAACGCCTGCCTGTGCTTGTTCGACCAACAGACTCTGAAGTCCCTCACGGTCGTCCTCGACGGCTTTGAGATCGTTATCGCCCATCGATGCGCTCCCGGGTATCCCCGGTTTCGTATTTGAATGTTGGCGACGCCGTCTGGCTCTGAGAGTTACGGTGACTTCGTTCGAAGACGGCGCCGGCGTGTGGGTCCGCGCCGACCAAGCGGTCGAACACCGACTTTCCGGTGGCCAGCGCGTCGTCGTGCGTCGATGCCTCTACCAGTGCGTAAATCACCATATGCATCTCGAACACCTCGAAACGCCGACGCACCGGGAATCGTTGCTCGCTCCAGCTGCGCCGGCACCCATCGCCGGCGCGGAATAAACAACTCTGGCCTCACTCGATCACAGGATATTGTTCGCCCACTCGACGGTGATCGCTACGGCATCGGGTGTGAAAGCTACGATGGTCATTTTACCGTTGATTGAACTGGAAACACTCTTGAGATGTATTCACGCACAAAACACGATGTGCCGTTTCAGAGGGCTACGCTAATTCCGAGCGACGGAATCGGAAATTCGCGATCTTACTGGTCGAGGAGACACTTTGAAAGCGTCACGATTCGGTTAGCAGCTGTCGAAGGACGTAGTGTAGGATGCCGCCGTGTTCGATGTATCGCACCCCGGCAGGTGTGCCCACCTGGGCCGTCACCGGGAACTCAACCGACGACCCGTCCGACCGCTCCGCAGTCACCGTCAACTCGGCCATCGGCTCCAACTCGTCGTCCAACCCGTAGATCGTGTAGACCTCTGACCCGTCCAATCCAAGCGCCTCCCAGGAGTCACCGTCCTGGAACTGCAACGGCAACACACCCATTCCGACGAGATTGTCCCGATAGATGCGCTCGTAGCTTTCCGCGATGGTCGCACGAACACCGAGAAGGTCGGTCCCCTTCGCCGCCCAGTCACGGCTCGACCCAGTCCCGAACTCCTCGCCCGCCATCACGACGAGTGGAGTTCCCTCCTCGCGGTACCGCTGGCTGGCCTCGAACACGGTCGTCTGCTCACCAGTCGGATGGTGGATGGTGTACCCGCCCTCGACGTCGTCGAGCATCTGATTCTCGATGCGGACGTTGGCGAACGTGCCTCGCATCATCACCTCGTGGTTACCCCGGCGGGCACCGTACGTGTTGAACTCGTGGGGCTCGACACCGTGGTCCATCAGCCACTGGCCGGCCGGCTGATCCGTCCCGAACGGCCCGGCAGGACTGATGTGGTCAGTCGTAACCGTGTCACCCAGCGTTAGCAGACACCGTGCATCCTCGACGTTAGAGACGCTGGGTTTCTCCAGCGGGAAATCTTTGAAGAACGGCGGCTCCCGGATGTATGTCGAGTCCTCGTCCCACTCGTAGACCTCGCCCGTCGGGGCCTCCAGCGCGTCCCATCGCTCGTCGCCTTCGAACACTTCGGCGTACTTCTCCTCGAACATCGACGGGTCGACGAAGTCGTGGACGGCTTCGTGGATCTCGTCGCTGTCTGGCCAGAGGTCCGCCAGATAGACCGGGTTGCCGTCCTCGTCGTACCCCAGCGGGTCCTGCTCCAGATCGATGTCCATCCGCCCAGCGAGCCCGTACGCCACCACCAGCGGCGGGCTGGCGAGGTAGTTCGCGCGCACTTTTGGATGGATGCGCGCCTCGAAGTTCCGATTCCCGGAGAGTACGCTCGTCGTCCAGAGGTCGTGTTCGTCGATAGCGGTCTCGATCGGCTCCGGGAGCGGCCCTGCGTTCCCGATGCAGGTCGTACAGCCGTAGCCCACGACGTTGTAACCCAGGTCTTCGAGGTATGGCAACAGCCCCGATGCTTCGAGGTACTGGGTGACGACGCGGCTGCCGGGCGCGAGGCTTGTCTTAACGTAGTCCGGGACGTCGAGGCCACGCTCGACGGCGTTTTTCGCCAGGAGCCCGGCTGCCAGCATCACGGAGGGATTCGACGTGTTGGTACAGCTGGTGATGGCGCTAACGACGACGCTCCCGTGCCCGATTTCGACGTCGTTGCCGTCGATATTCACGGAGGCGCGCTTCGTGAGAGGGTCGAGGTCGGGGCGGTCTCGACCGGTGTCCACGACCGCCTTGCCGCCGTCGGTCTGCCCCATCGATTGGTCGCTCTCACCGAGCCACCGGGCCAGCGCCTCCTCGTCAGCGTCGTCGAGTTCGTCCTCGAACTCGCCGTGGAGTAATTCCCGGAAGTGGGTTCGCATGTCACCCATCTCGACGCGGGACTGGGGTTTCTTGGGGCCGGCGAGACTCGGCGTCACGGTCGAGAGGTCCAGTTCGACCGTCTCGGTGTACTCGGGGTTCTGCTCACCGAACAGCCCCTGGGCGTCCAGATACTTTCGGACGAGCTCGATGTGGTCCTCGTCGCGGCCCGTCAGTTCGAGGTAGTCCAAGGTGGCCTCGTCGACGGGGAACATGCTGATGGTCGAGCCCTGCTCGGGCGCCATATTCGCGATTGTCGCCCGATCAGGAACAGTCAGCGTCTCCACGGCGGGCCCATAGAACTCAACGAATCGATCGACAACACCGACATCCCGCAGCAGTTCGGTGACGTGCAGTACGAGGTCAGTCGCCGTCGCACCCTCGGGGAGTTCACCTGTGAGTTTCACGCCGACAACCTCGGGGAGGTTCATCGTGATGGGCTGGCCGAGCATCGCGGCTTCGGCTTCAATACCGCCGACGCCCCAGCCGACGACGCCGATGCCACCAATCATCGGCGTGTGGCTGTCGGTCCCGACGAGGGTGTCTGGGAACAGCCAGTTCTCGCCGTTCTGCTCGCGTTCGTGGACGACTTGCCCGAGATACTCCAGATTCACCTGGTGGACGATACCCGTCCCTGGCGGCACGACACTGAAGTCGTCGAAGGCGTTTTGCGCCCACTTCAGCGCCCGGTACCGTTCGCTGTTGCGCTCGTATTCGAGTTCGACGTTCTTCTCGTAGGCGTCCTCGTTGCCGAAGTAGTCCACTTGGACGCTGTGGTCGATGACCAGGTCGATGGGGACTTCGGGTTCGACGAGGGTTGGGTCGCGGTCCTTGCGTTCGACGGCCGATCGGAGTGCCGCGAGGTCTACAACGGCGGGGACGCCGGTGAGGTCCTGGAGGATAACCCGGGACGGCTGGAACGGGATGTCGGCGTCGGGAACGTCCGGTTGCCAGCCAGCGAGGGCCCGGATGTCGTCCTCGGTAATGTCCTCCCCGTCGGCGTTACGGAGGACGGATTCAAGCATAACACGGATACTGACCGGGAGTTTGTCAAGTTCACAGAGGCCTTCCTCTTCGAGGACGGTGAGGTCGGCCATTTTGTAGGTCGTTCCATCGGCTTCGAACTCGCGGATCGCATTGAAAGGGTTCATTATTGTGGAAGATTTCAAACGGAGTAACCTTATTCTTGTTCCCGTTCTCGGGAGACGGGATTCGAGCAGTTCGACGTGTTCGTTGGACCTGCCCGAAGGGGTTCAGAGAGCTCGTTGCTCTCGTGTTCGACGAGTGACACAGTTCTGCATAAGGTGGCACTGTCTTTCTCGCTAGTCTTCATGGGTTCATACACCCATTTCTTGGCCAGTCTTACCGTCCATGCGTTCAGGCGCGATTCGCGACAACCGCATCGCGTTCCCGGTGACACCGAGGCTCATCCCCATATCACCGACAACGACCGCCAACGCAACGCTGACCAGACCCAGCGGCACGCCCAGCGCCAGCAGGAGCTTTACGCCGAGGCTCGCCCAGATGTTCTGCCGGATCACGCCGTTGGCCGTACGCGACAGGTCGTACAGGTACGGGAGCTTCCCGACATCGTCGCCCATCAACGCAATATCGGCCGTCTCAAGAGCGGTGTCGGTGCCGGCTGCGCCCATCGCGATGCCGACCTCCGCGGTGGCGAGCGCGGGCGCGTCGTTGATGCCGTCACCGACCATCGCGACCTCACCGTACTCTGCCTGTAATTTCTCGACAGCGTCGACCTTCTCGTCGGGCAGGAGTTCTGCGCGATACTCATCGACACCGACCTGCTCGGCGATAGCGCGGGCAGTTCCCTCGTTGTCGCCGGTCAACATTACCACGCGCTTGACGCCCAACTCGTGCAGGCGTTCGACGGCCCGCTTTGAGGCCGGGCGCACCTCGTCGGCGATGGCGATCGCACCCAGCAGTTCCGACTTCGTCCCGACGATAACGACCGTCTTGCCCTCCCGCTCCAGCGCGGAGAGGGCATGTTCGGCGAACGCGCCGGCGTCGGACTCGGCTGCCTCTTCCGCCATGACACCGCCGTCCGTCTCGCGGCGTGCCCGAGCGAGGTCGAAGCCGAGCTCCTCGAAGAGCGCGGGCTTGCCCGCATAGTACGTCTTGCCGTCGATCTCGCCGCGGATGCCCCTCCCGGTGAGGCTCTCGAAGCCAGTCGGGTCGGGCAGGTTGCCTACGCCTGCCTCCTCCGCCCGGGCGAGAATCGCCGTAGCGATGGGATGCTCACTGCGCCGCTCCAGCCCGGCGGCGCGACGGAGCAGATCGTCCTCCGTGGTGTCACCCACCGGAACGACGTCGGTGACGGCGAGTTCGCCCTTGGTGAGCGTCCCGGTCTTGTCGACGGCGACGGCGTCGACCTCGCCCATCGCTTCTAGGTAGTTTCCGCCCTTGATCAGGACGCCGTTCTTCGCGGCGCTCGTGATGCCCGACACCACCGAAACGGGTGTGGAGATGACGAACGCACACGGGCAGGCGATCACCAGCAGCGTGAGCCCGCGGATGAACCATGACTGCCAGTCGCCCGCGAAGGTGAACCCGTAGCCGGCTAGGTCCACCGACACCGGGTCGGCAATGACCAGCGGCGGGATGGCGGCGGTCAGGATTGCCAGCGCGACGACGAGAGGCGTGTAGTAGCCCGAGAAGCGGTCGACGAACTGCTCAGACTCGGTTTTCTTCGCCTGTGCACCCTGTACCATCTCGATGATGCGCGAGAGCGTCGAATCGCCAGCGGTCGAGGTAACCTCTACCTCGAGGTACCCCTCTTCGTTGATCGCGCCGGCGTAGACCTCGTCACCGGTAGCCTTGTCGACGGGGACACTCTCGCCCGTAATCGGCGACTGGTCGACTGCACTCTCGCCGTCGATGACCGTCCCGTCGAGCGGAATCTTGTCGCCGGGGCGGACGACGACGGTCTCGCCAACGTCGACCTCCTCGGCGGGAACGGTCACTTCCTCACCATCGCGACGGACGGTCGCCTCGTCGGGCGAGAGTTCCATCAGCTCGCGCAGGGAGTCCCGTGCCCTGTCCATCGCATAGTCCTCGAGCAGTTCGGCGATGCTGAACAGGACGGCCAGCGTGGCGGCCTCGACGAAGTAGCCGATACCGGTCGCCGCGATGATCGCCGTCCCCATCAGCAGGTCGATGTCCAGACTTCGGTTCTTCGCGGAGTAGTACCCGCTACGGACGACCGGGATGCCACTGGCCGCGACGGCGCCGAGGAACAGAACATCTGCGATATGGAGCGGGTACTCGAGGACGCTCGCCACTGTGACGTTCTGCCCGGTGAGGAGGAACTCGAAGAGGAGACCGAGCGTGACGAACGCCGCGCCGAGCCACATCTTCTTCGCGCGGGGACTCGTCCAGACCTCCGACGGTGGCGCGATGTCGACGCCATTGCCCGACTCCTCTCGCTTATCGCTCTCGGCGTCCGAACCTCCGACGACCTCATAGCCGGCACCTTCGATCGCTTGGACCACGTCGGATTCGCTGATTCGGTCAGGGTCGTACGTAACAGTCGCCGTGCCGGTGGTCGGCTGGAGCGTCGCGTCGACGACGCCGTCGACGCGCTGGAGGCTCTTGTCGACCTTCTGGGCGCAGGAGGGACAGTCCATCTCGGGGACGGTGAAGCGGGCGGTCAACTCCTGTCGCTGCCCGCCCCCGCTCGCCTGTCCCGCTATATTCGGATTCTCTGTCATCACTTCACGGTAGGAGCGGGAGTTCGATAGGTCTTTATTGGAATATTCCAACTACTGGCGTCAGTGTGATGCCAGCCGTTCTTCAGCTACCCGCTCGCCGGCGACATGTTGCTTCGCCAAATGTTCTTCCGCCCGACGGAGTCGGTAGGTGAGTGTTGACCGTGGCACGTCGAGATGCCCGGCGAGCTCGCCGACGTCGACCTCGCGGGGCGACTCGTAATAGCCGTGTTCAACCGCAGCCTGAAGAGCGGCCTCTTGGGCTGGCGGTAGGCCGCTCGGTGTCCCGTCGCGTCCCCCAGCTGATGTTGTTGTGTCCGCTGTGCGGAGCATCTCCATTTGTGCACACTCCCCCACGGCGACTTCGAGAGCGTCGAAGAACGCCGCCACGTCACCATCGCCGGAGTGGATGAGTCGCCACGTGTAGTGGCGCCCCTCGTGACGGGTCTCGAACAAGACGCCGTCGCCGAGGTGGTCGCGAGCGATATGGGGAACTGAGGCGCAGGTCGGAGTGCGCTCCCAGTCGGAGTAGAGGATGAGCGTGTCGTCCGTCCGATCCAGCACACGAGTCGTCTGTGTGGCGCCACAGTCCTCGGTGGCGAGACAGTCAGCGTAGTAGTCGCCGGTGAGAAAGGCGTCCTCGATGGCGTCGAGCGCCTCAGGAGTTCCGGTGGCGTGGTCGACCCGCCAGAGACGCTCGGCAGTGGCGTGCAGCGAGAGCGAGCGGACACGGGCGTCGGGGTGGTCGGCGAGGGCGTCCGCCACCCGGTTACAGCCCGGCTCGTATTCGAGGGCGAAGACGAGTTCGCGCATACCCTGTGTACGGCCTCCTACGACATAACCCATGGCCCGGGGCGATGTCTACTGGCGGGTATCAGATCACGTCGTCCGGGTCGTGGACCTCCTGCATTCGCTGCGCTTCGGCCGCGTATTGTTCCTGGAGGTCGGGGTCATCGACCGTGCCGAGATTGTCGGGTTCAGCGTCGACTGCTGCCGTCGTATCTCGGACGTCGGTGAATGAGGTTAGTGCTCGTTCCTTCCGATAGTACTGTTCGCCATCGGGTGTTGCGTAGGTGAGGATGATCAGATTCTGTTCGTCATCGGAGTACGTCCGCTCGACAAGCCAAACACGAACACCGTCTTTAGGCTGATTTGACATACTTGGGTGTTTCCCGGGATCCACTAAGGAAGTGGTGTTACGGCTTGCTGAGACTCGCCTTCTCGAAGGGTAATTCTCCGGTCGGAATGAGCAGCTCCTGTCGGTCCCCGACCCGCTCAGCGAGCTTCCGTTTCAGGTACTGTCTCGCCGTCGACGGCGTGAAGACGCCCTTGTCGAGCATGTCGCCGACGACGTCTTTGAGGGCTGCGAACTGGCCCTGCAGGTGGCCGTCGCCGACCGGCTCGCCGTCGTACCAGCGCACCGTCGCGAGCGCGCCGTTCCCGACTGTTTCTCCCTGCTCGACCGTCTCTGAGTCGTACTGGAGGCCGAACCACAGCGTCCGATAGGCGGTCACCTCGAACGTCGTCGACACCACGAAGAACGCCTCGTGGTGGAGGTAGTCGAGATGGTCAGCGACGATCTCGTCGAGGGTGAGCCCGGTGGCGCGGGGCTTCGGTTCGACGACCGTCGACGGTCGATCCTCGCCGGCGAGGTAGCCGTCGACCGCATCTGCCTCGAGGCCATCGGCCAGTTCCGCCAGCAGCTGTTTCGCCCACTTGGAGTCGGTGTCGTCACCACCGAACGGCGATTCAGCCGAAATTCGGCGCTTGAGCTTGAGGTTCGCTGCGCCCCAATGGCTGTAGTGGAGCGTGTACTGTCCGTCTGTGCGTTCGTACGCAACGAGTGCGCGGTGTCCCATCGAGCAATCACCTCACGGGGCGACCGCGACTGGATCGCCCCGCACCCCTCTCGGGGGACGAACAACGCTACCAATAGTTGCTATCGAGGCTTCTTTATTCGGGATGAGTAGTGAAATTGGGGCGGCTAAATCGGCGAGTGGATCTATGAACTAAATATGGAAGCTCCTGCAAGTTATCTTCTTAAAGAATCATCGAGTATGAAGTGGATACTACACACAGTTTATGGTTCTCTCCAGTATCTCCAGAGAAGAGGTAAATCACTTAGATAAAATAATTTGGCGATTTTACGAATATTTCCGTCGTTGATCGCTGAGAGGGAGTCCTTACTGAGCTCGTTCAGATCCTTCATAAATTGATCGTACCGTTCATTTGATGCGAGATACAGTAGCCTGGTCATCATCTGACGACGATTTTGTCGGGGGGCGACTTGCTCGTGCCAGAGGTCATCGTAGACTGCCATCGCTTCCGAAGACGTATCCACTGTACCAGTAAGACAACGGTCGGCGGTCACCGCCGCTGCACGAGCTGATTTCATACACTTGTACACACCCTCACCCCATACAGGATCAACCGATGGGACTGTATCGCCAATTGCCATAAATGACGAAGTACTCATCGCTCCCGGCGGTTGAATGTGAGCTGAGCCACGAACCTGCGTATCCGAGACACGTTTGGCGTTTTCAAAGCGTGGATCCGTTTCAAGCCAATATTCGAGGAAACCGTCCACAGTTCGATCCTCAGTGGCGTGCTCCCGATACCGCTTGTTTTGAATGAAACAGACACCGACTTTTGCTGTGTCTCCACCAGTGTGGAAAATCCAAGAATATCCTCCTGGGGCGTATTCGTGGTTTAGCTGTAGCATCATCGCGTCAGCAAGATCGGCATACCCAGGATGATCGAGATTGATTCCCTCAAATTGATATTCGATACCAATCGCGTGATTTTTGCGCTCTAGATCGACGACATCCAAGCTCTTGGCTAACGGTGCAGCTGGCCCTGTAGCATCAATAACTATCTCTGCGTAGATCTCCTCGTCACTATTGTATCGGACGCCCACGACATCCCCATTATCGACTATTGGATCTCTCACACGGGCGTCAAAACGGTAGTCTGCTCCTTTCCTCCGGCCGTCTTCGACGAGGAACTCTTTGAACTCAGAAAACTCCAGGACGAACCCCGGCTGATCTCGAACGAGATAGTTGTTAGGAGATTCAATAACAACTGAATCTGTCGCGTGCATGACCACGTCGTCGGGGATACTGAAGGAGGCCATCATCGACGCGAACGTACCGCCGGTAGATTTGTTGCTCTGTGCCGGGAACTCATCCTCTGCCTCAGTCTCCAAAACAACTACATCGTAACCACGCTCAGCGAGATCTCGTGCACACTGCGCACCTGCTGGGCCTGCACCAGCAATTATCACGTCGTAGCGATCATCCATTTCTGATGTACAAACTCCCAGAATACAGCCGAAAAGGTATTGAAACACAGTGCCACTTCTGGTTCGTTTCAACATAGGCCGTCCTATAGTTTCAGCAGTAATTTTCCGCCGACATCGTATGACAACAGGAAACAGAACAGCACATACAATTCGTTTGGGCATCTAACGGAGTACTATGTCAGAGCTGGCAGAATTGGGACTCTCAAGTTATGAAGAGAAGGTATATCGGTCACTCTTAGTGACAGGTGCGGTCACTGCGACTGAACTCTCCGATATTAGCGGCGTTCCGAAAGGCCGTATTTACGATGTGCTCAACAACCTCAAAGCTCGCAAGCTGATTGAGATCCAGTCAAATGATCCAAAACAGTACGTTGCAGTACAACCCGAGACTGCCGTTGATATCCTTCTAGCTGAGAAGACGCATGAGATGGCTCAAGAGTGGAACCACCATTTGGAGGCTGCTAAAACGGTCCGTTCGAACCTTTTGCCGACACCACCTACAAAGAGTAGTTTCTGGTGCGGGTCGCTTGGGAGCGATGAAATGAGTACGGCTCTCCAGCAACATATGCGGTCTGCGGAGAATTCCGTTCATGCAGTCATGGGAACGCCCTATGAGAATTCCACGTGGGAGACATTCCAAACTGAAATTGAGGCCTTTTTTGAAGGGGCTAATTCAGGCCTCACAGTCGATTTACTGTTGAGTGAGAAGGTCGTTACCGTACTTCCGGATAGGTTTCCGAGTTTAATCGACGAACGTTCCGTCGATGTGACTGTAAGAACTATTTCTGATGTCGCTCTCTCTTTCGATGTAATCGATCAGGTAGAGACGACAATTGACCTCCCACATCCAGTAACTGGTGGCGATCGGATTGGAGTAGTCGGGATTAAAGATTCGAAGGTGGTCGAAGAGTTTGAGAAATGCTTCCAACAACTGTGGACCAATGCAGACCCTCTCATTTAGTAAACTCTAGATCCCTCTGAACCGATGATTTGCTTGAAGTGGGGGCAGACCAAGATGTAATGTCGCCTAATCGATTTGTTCCCCTCAGCGGTGAGTATATCCTCTGTACTGCCCGGCTGTTTTAGCTCGCTCTGAATATAAACCCGTATCGGCGACCACTGCTACTCGTCGATCGGGTCGGGGGAACTGAGGTCCGCGTGGAGGACTTGGCCGTCGCGAACGACGTACTTGGTTTGGCAGTATGGGAAAGCGGCACTTCGTCAACCGTCTCCGGGTCAAGCCCAAAGACTTGTCAGTGGACTCCCGCTCTATCCGCGCAAGGCGGAAGGCGTGTATTCACCATTCACGTTCAGCATCCCTGACTTCAGGGCCAGTTGACTGGTGGCCCATCCACCGCGAGACTTCTGCCCGCGATGGATATACTCGCAGTATCGGTTTGCAATGTTCTTCGCCGCGTTGTAATCAGCGTTCACCTCATACCCACATGACTGGCACTCGAACTGCTTGTCGTCGCGATTATCTTCGTGGGTACACCCACAATATGAGCACCGCTGGCTCGTGTACGCTGGGTTCACGGAATCGACGAACAACTCTGTGGATTCGACCCTGTACTCAACGAGTTCCACGAACTTCGCGTAGGCCCACTGCTGGAACTTGCTGCCGTTCGCAATGTTCCCGCGGATGTGAGTGAGGTCCTCGAAAATAATCCCGTCTACATCCGCATCATCGGCTTCCTCGATGAGGTCGTTGGCTCGGTTGTGGAGCCAGTCTAATGACCACTCGCTGAACTGACTACCAATAGATTGAATCGTGAGGTGGGCCGACCGAGTACCCGTCTGGTGTAGGCACCCCCGGCGTTGCTCGTATTGCTCGCGTTTGTGGGTGAGGAAGTCTGCACTGCCAATAAACTCGCCTGTGGAGGTGACGGCGAACGCGCCAGTCACGTTCAAGTCCACGCCGAGAACCACTCCGTTCTCGGGGAGATCATCACATGACTCGCTTTCTTGGCGTTCCGGTCCGTCACTCTCATAATCGGGATTTTTCAGCGTAACGTGCAGGTAGAACGTGTCCTCGTTCTCGTCATATTGGAGCGTGGCACTTGACGTATTCCAGTTGTCACTCTCGTAGTACCGTCCGAACGGCGTGTTCTCTCGCTGATTTTCAGGTGGGAGGACGTATTCGGCGGTGACTCTTCCGTTCGGTGTCGAGAGGGTGGCGTGGTCGTCGTTGAACGTCGCGGAGCGTTTGTCGTACACGATGCTCCACGAGTCGAACTTTGGTTGGCTGGTCTTCTCACCCTGCGTCAATTTCTCGACGCCGGCCCTGACGGCTGCGATAGCGCGACGAATACCTTTCTGAACGAGATTAGCGGTGAGCTCGGTTTCCTCCCGTAACCCGTCATACAGGGCCTCTTCGGCCCTGCTCTTGCTGGTGATACAGTCGTCGTCGTACCGCCAGGCCCACTCGCTCGTTCGGTTAGCACAGTGGAGGAATTGAGTCTTGGTCTGATGTAGATCGCCACGACGTTCTCTGGGTACGTCGAGTTTGATTCGCACCGTGCGTCGTAGCGTGTCGTCCATCTGTGATTCACCTTTGTTGTCTCTCTTCGGGAATGGGGAATTGTTCAGCCAGGTGGGTCATTGGTCGCTCCCGGGGATCGCTCCCCCGCACCCCTTCTGGGGGGCAATAAACAGCTTCTGGAACGAGACACCCGAATTCCGGCCTGCGACGTCGATCAGGACTTGATCTGTGTATCGGCGTCTCCGCTGTGTTGCGGTTGGGTGAGCAGACTCACGTCCTGCAGGAGAGCTCTCGCTGCCTCTATCCGCTCCTGATCTGCGTCGTCGAGCCCGGCCGTCTCGATGCGCTTGAGATTGGTGAGTGAGCAATGCAGTCGATATCCCGGTGTGTTGCGTGGGTCCATTTGAAGCGCCTCGCCGATTCACGGCGCAGAGAAACCTCTCCGGCTGCGGGTAGCTGTGGAACTGAGTGCGTCTATTAACCAACATTGAGAATCATATAGCCATTTTGTTGGTTAAGACGAACGGTGCGTCGATGGACTCGGCCCGTAGCGAGCCGAGCCACACACCCGGCACTCCCAGATCGGTTGGCCCGTCCACGCCGCATCCGGGACCGACTCGTGGGTCTTGAACCGATGGTCGGTCGCCTGTTCACAGGTTTGACAGTCGAGTTCCTGCGTCGTCGGTACCGACGACGCCTGGCGATCAGCCGCAGCTTCGCCAGTAGATTCGGTCAGTGCCATCGCTGGGACTATCCACACCGCGTCATCGGCGTCGTCGAGGACCGTTCCAAGACGCGACTCGTCGCGGATGCCGTCCCCACGCTGGTCGTAGAGCCGCGTCGGGGCCTGCTCCTGCCGCTCCGACGCTTCCTGCCCGTGCCACCCAGTCCGGTCACGGGCGACGCTGAGAAGGCGCTCTCCCTCCGCTGACGACACCTGTACCGCGTCGGGGAGTGAGGGCCATTGCTCGGCCAGCTGGCGCGCCGGCGCCTCGTCGAGATCGTAGATGAGCGTGTAGCCGTCGACGGCCGACTCCTCGTCGTTGGCGGAGAGGAGGTTCGCCGCGGCGCCGCCCTTCGCCACGGCGCCGTAGAACGTGGTTGACTCGACGACCAGGTGGACGATGCCGAGGCACGTCGTTGACGCTGTCTCGTCCGTGCTGGTCGCGTCACTCCCGAGATGGTTGGTGAGACAGAACCGGCATTTCGTCTGGCCGTCTGGGACTGACACCCCACAGGACCGGCACTCGCCATCGGTTATCGTCGGCGCATCAGGGTAGCCACCAGAGCTCGTCGCGACGCGTTGCCGCCGGGGGGCACCCTTACACCCGTCGTCCAGCCTCGTGTCCGGAGTGTGGGACGCTTCGCCGGTCGGCCGCAGTTCTGCAAAGTCAGTATATCAGTTGTGCATCGGTTGGCTCATAGTTTCCGTCGGTTTCGTATTTCAACGTCCGGACCATCTCGTTCGCAATATCCTCTTGATTATGCGAGACAGTACAAACATATATGGGAGTTCAGCGCCAACACTGTCGCAAGAGGTGCCACACATGTCCGAATCCTCGCGAGATGGGGTCCAGTCGTGGAGTGAGTCGATGAGCGCCCGTGACCGTATTCGAGCAGTCGCCGAGACGCTTCGCGAACCGCGGTCGGTCAACTGGATCAGCGAGCAGGCCGACGCCGCCTGGAGCACGACCAACGAGGAACTCCAGGATCTCGTCGACCAGGGACAGCTGCGTCGCGTCGAGGCTGGCGAGACCACGCGTTATCAGCCGAACTACACGCGCTTGCTCTTCGAGGAAATCCGGACGCTCATCGAGGAGAACACTCGCGAGGAGCTACGCAACGAACTGGCCGCGATTACCGAGGAGATTGAGGAGTGGCAGGCGACCTACGACGTCGAGACGTGGGAGGACCTCGAACAGTCGCTCGCCGACGGCGATCTCGCAAGTGCGGAGCTCCGGGACCGCCGCGACGTCATCGCGTTCTGGCGCGAGAACGAGGAGGATCGCCGCCTCATCAAGCACGCACTGGAACTCTACTCCGACGTCGAAGCCGCCCGCGAGCAGATGACCGACGTGGCTGACCGCGCCACAAACTAATTCTCGTGATCTTCGAACTTGCGGGCGTCATCGAGGGCGACACTATTCGTCGGACTGCTCGCCCAGCTTCTCTCGAAGCTCGACTGCTGCCTTCTCGAAGTGTTCCGAGAGGAAGGGCGTTCCCGACGTCACCCGCCCCTCAAGGAACGCAACGGCGTCAGTGACCGCATCAGCGTCGCGTTCCGCGGTCGCAACACAGTCGACATACCCGTCGAGTGCCCGATTGAACGCACGCAAGAAGTGGTCGTAGGCGCCGTCGACGCGCTCCATATTGTCGTCGAGCGACTCGACGAGTGCCCGGTAGACGGTCGCCGCCGACGCGTACCGCTCCTGCTCGCGGTACTCATTTGCGAGATCGAACCACTGCGTGAAGTCGATAGGCTCGAAGACGACGTGGTACTCGGGGTTTGTCTCTTCGAACCGCCGGTCGATCGAGGCGCGAAGCTCGTCAACCGACTGCCTCGTCGGCTCGCCGACTCGGGCGAGAAACTGGGCGCGGAGATCCGCATCGGTCGCGAGTGCGTCACGCAGGAACGCGCGGAGTTCGTCGGCGTCGGCGCCGTCAAGTGCGGCGTCGAGTTGCTCACCTACGTCTGGCGGTGGGTCGTCAACACACCGAAGCAACACGGCGACGACGTGCTTGCACGCTCCCAGCCCGTTGTACGGACAATCGCACCACGGGGCAAACCCGTCAGTGGCGAGGTCAACACGAACATCGTACTGACGGCTGCCACTCACGACGGCGGTTACGGTGGTATCGACGCGGTGTATTTCGTGGATACGGCTCTCAGTAAGATATCGTTCGCCGCGTTCGAAGACTGCGTCCGTGCAGATGTCTCGAACCGCGTCCTCGGTTACGTCCATCCTTACGGTGGGTTTGACGCACTATTCAGCCGATCCAGTGCATCATTCTCGTACGCTGCCCGCCACATCGTATGGACGGCACGCGTCACGAGTGACACCTCGGTCACGTCGATACAGGACGGTTCGGCGTCCGTCGTCGCGGCCTCAGGCGGCCGGTGGAAATGAATCTCGGGGGAGTGTGTGTTCGGGTGGCGATCGAAGCGCCAGTTGACGTCGTCGCTATCGACGTAGTGGAATGAATACATCCCCAGTTCGCTCCACTGGATATCGAGCCGAGCGCTCTCGGCGTCTCCCAACCCATCGCTGAGACTGATCTGCAGTTCCGTGGGGGCGACGACGTCATCGTACCCCGCTGCATCGACGAGCGGCTCGAGGTCGAGCCAGAGATCACGAATCCGCTGGAGGGCCGTCAGATAGATCGGTCCGAACTCGCCGGCCCGGTCGTCGTCGCTCATACGGCGAGTTGGTGGCTGGCCTCGTCGTAGGCGAGTGCGGCTTGCGCGACGGCAAGATTCTGCCGCGTCGTGCGCCACGCCGTGAGGTCGTCCCAGCCCTCCGTCTCGCCGGCGTCGAGTTGCTGGGCGAGTTCTTCCGGCGATACCACGTCGTAGCGGTCCTCGTAGCGGCGGATTTCGGTCTTCATCTCCTTGATGCTGTCGAGCAACTCCGGCCGATCGACTTCCTCACGCAGCTCACGGATCCGGGACATCAACACCCGGTCGCTGTTGCGCTTGTACAGCGTTGCTTGCCCGTCCTGTTCCGTCTCGGCGAACCCGGTGTTCACGAGCGTTTTGCAGTGGCGGCGCGCCGTCGGCTCGCTCACGAGGGCGCGATCGGCGATCTCGGCGGCCGACTGCCCGTCGTGGGTCTGTTCGACGATTTCGTACACTCGCTCGAACGGCGTCGTCTCCTCTTTCCAGTCCGCTTTGACCCGCTCGTTGACGTCGTCCCACGTCTCGGTCATACTGGGTGCTACGCAGTCGAGAGACAAATAATTTCCTGAGAAAATTATCTGATAGTAGTAGTCGTGCAGGTGCGGTGTCAGGCTACCTGCTCCGCTACCGTCTCGTAATGTGCCCGGACAGTCGTTGGCGTGACGTTCCCGGCTTCGGCGACAGCACGCTGCGTCACCCACTGCCCCTGTTCCTGCCCCGCTTTGTAGAGACAGGCGGCGGGATGGACGCCGCTCGTCACGTCGACGTCCCCAGCCGCCTCGGCAAGTGCTCGCGCTCGACGTCGAATCCGCTCCGGACAGTCGAGGTCGGATGCCAGCCGCGGAATATACATCGTCGGCGTCGAGGGTTTGGCCGGAAGTCCCAGTTCCTCGTTGAGTGTCTTGTAGGCGTTCGTGACACGCGATTCCCCGACCTTTGCGACCCCCACGATGTCGTCGAGGAGCTGCGACCGGCCGTTACAGCGGTAGCGAGTCGAAAGCCCACCTCTTCAGGGGTGGGATGGAGTCGACAACTGACGAGCAAACCCCGGGTGTCGGCCGACCCGATATTCTTACGTTTTAACACTTTCCAGACTTATATTACAATTGTAACCGTGGTCGCGACGGCCGTCACCACGACGTTCCACAACCCATCTCGCGAGCGCCGTAGGGAGTGGCAACGCGCCACCCACCAGTACCGCGATACCAAGCAGTTCTGCATCGACGGGTGGGAGAACGGCGAGTTTGGGATGGCCGTGACCACGGCCAACATCGACAACCCGCTCTACTCGGCCATCCAGAATCAGGCCATCCGCGAAGCCAAGTCCGACTACAAGAAGGACGGCATCGTGGAATACCACGCCAGCCAGCCGTTCGCGGTCAACAACCAAAACTGGGAGATTGACCGCACCGAGAACGGATCCGTCGTCGTCGGCTTCCCCTGTATTTCCGGCTGGTGGTACACCCCCATCGACGTGTACGACGGCATAGCCGACGACGTACACCGGCTCATAGCCGGTGACGCCGACAAGTCCCGGTTGCAGGTGTACCGCCGGGGAGATGACTGGTTCTGTACGTTCACCGTCGAGTACGACGCCGAGACGGGGGAGGAGACGGCAATCGGCGTGGACATCGGCCACAACCACCTGCTGGCGGCAGACGCCGAGACGGGCGAGTCGATGCTGGTGTCCGGTCGTGAGGCAAAATACGTCCGGCGCAAATATCGTTCCCTGCGCGAGTCGCTTCAGCAGGCGGGTGCGCTTCGCGCACGCAACCGCGTGGGTAACAAAGAGCAGTGCCGGATTCGTGACCTCAACCACAACGCCTCCCGTCGCCTCATCGACTGGTCACAACAGTTCGAGAGTCCCGTACTGAAAATCGAGGACTTGGACGGTATCAGAGAAGGTAGTGACTGGCGCGGCGTCCACTCGTGGCACTTCCGCCAGTTGCAGGAGTTCATCGTCTACAAGGCAGAGCAGGCCGGGATTCGCGTCGAGAAAGTTGACCCGTTCGAGACGAGTCAACGCTGTTCGGCCTGCGGTGCCGAAGGCTCGCGTGACGTTGACCACTTCGTGTGCTCTGAGTGTGATCGTGGCCGCCACGCCGACCTGAACGCCGCTGAGAACATCCGTCAACGGGAGGGTGAACCATGCACGGCCTAACAGTTCGGCTGAGGCGAACCGTGCGGCCTCGTGGACTGAATACTCCACCGGCTGCTTCGCAGCCGCCCGGCGTGACCGGGGAGGAAGGCCGCTTTGACCCGGCTGTACGCGCTGGAAAGCACGTCCGAGGTGGTAACCGGACGGCGACCGCTGACGCGGGACGCGAAAGCGTACCTCGCCGCCGAGGAAACGCGCAACCTGAATATCCCCTTCGGGGAATCCTAGCCCTTTAGAGGTGGGAGGAGGTCAAATCGGCAGGTTCCGTAGATGCTCGCTGCACCGATAGACTCGATGGATCTGCCACGGAGCAGATCCTCGTTCTGAGCACTCCGGTAGAGCTGGCAGGCCTGGTCGCGAAGCGTGTCGGAGAGGTCGAGTGCGCTCGCGAGACGTCGCACCTCGCCGAGTCCGTGGGCGAGGTTCTGTTCGGCCTTCGACCGCCACCGGCCACGGGTCTGTTCACGTCGCATCCGGGCCAGCCGCCGGCGCTTCTGTGCGGAGAGCTCGTTCCCGTTTGCGTCGGTTCCACGCCCGATCTCGGTCGAGAGCCCTCGGTCGAGAGCCCTCGGTCGTGACGGGCTGCTGTCAGCGGAGCGCCCGTCCGTTCCCGCTCGTCCTCATCGTACGCCCGCCACTCCGGCCCGTGATCGAGCCGTTGCTCTTCGATGACGAGGCCACAGTCCTCGCAGACGGTTTCTTTGACGTTCGTGGTGACGTGACCGTCGCACTCGGGGCACTGGTTCCCGCTTGACTCCGTTTGGATGTCTTCGTCGAAGCCAGTCTCGTAGATGTCTCTCGTTGCCATTGTTCTCACCGATTTCAGGAACTCACCAGTACGGCGAACCCCTCACCCATTGGGGGGAAAATAGACGCTACGGGTACGAACCGCGGTTCAACTTGATTGATACTCAGGCGATAGTGCTTGACTCACTCTTGTGTCCCCGTCTCCAACGTAGTGCAATCTACCTGAACCCGTTCCAAGCGCTCACGGGCCAGTTCATTTCAGGACACCGACGGCAGCCGCTGTTCGTCGTTAGAGTGAACGGCCGCCGGCTGACCCACCGAGAGCATAAGGCGCTGCTCGCCGGCGTTGAGGCCGTAGCCGGGTCGTTTGCCGATCACGAAACCCTACCGGCCACCATATCGAAGTACTACCATGGTGACATCCGCGAAATCCGTGTCGACATCGCGACTGCGACGCCGCTGCCCCGAGGATGTAGGCCGGTTTAACGAGAAATAGCCTTATATTCCCCTACCTTCAACAATCTCTTCGGGAAATTGTGTTTGATTTCGGGCAGCAAAGTACCACCATTCAGGTACAAGCGCGCCATCACACATCGGGTTGGGTCTAAAACACCAAGGTGGAAATGTAGGAAGCCGTTTTACCGCGTTGAGTGTGCCGTTCGGCCATGCAGAATCAAACTCCTCAACGTGTTCGTGAATCAGCATACAGAGGACACCAGTAAAATCGAGTGGCGCCGTTGGAATTCGGGGATGATTTGGAACCGAATTGGTCACCTGAGACTGATTAGTGATATCGTAGTCTTCGGCCAATATACCGAGTTCGATTGAGGATGGTTCGTATTGTGTGTGGAAAATTGGATGCCGCTCCTTTGTATCCATCTCGAAATCGTAGTGGAATGCACTCAGCACCTTCGCTGGTTGTCTGTTACTCTCAGATTGATACTCAATATCTGCGCGACCTCGTTCATCCACCTTTAGATACGTTACAGCAGTCGCGGATGATTCAATCACCGGGAACCGACGGCCATCGAACTCAACACCTGTTATCGTCAAATCCGGCTTGAAACAGATATCAATCGGACCCGCCGATTGTCCAGCTTCGAAGCCGACACCCTTGATTTTGAACACAGAATCGCTTTTGACAGTCACGGTGTCATCAGGTGGGTGTGAAATATCGAGATCGTCATCACTTCCCTTGATTTCTAAACCACCAATTCCTACTAATAGGTTCCAGAGAAAAATATACGATTCTCGGATGTTGCCATATGCCTCACTATCTAAACCATATATTTCGGCGGCATCCGGGATGGACATCGTCACATCATGACCCATGGCTTGAGCTGGTCGTAGTCCTCTTCACTCACTCGCGATCGCGTCGCTCCTTTCGGGATCCACCCGTCGGGGGAGACAGAGTGTTCCTCACAAACCGGTCTTTCCTTGATTATACAGTAGTACCGAGCTGGACCACAACTGTTCGCAAGTTCGCTGTGACACTCTGCCTCGCCGATCGGAGGTACCTCAAACCGTTCAAACAGCTCAGGCCCAATCGGCCCCTTCGATTCGTCTTCACGCTTCTCTTGGATAGAGATATTGTCGATACTTGGTGTCCACCACCAGTTCTCTAATCCAGCGAAAGGACCGGTATAGGCTGCATCAGTGAATGGTTGTTTATATTCGTCGTTTCCACAGAATTGTTCGTGGTCGACATTGAGATAGGCAGCCAGCGCTACCTCGTTCAGCAATGCCCCCGGAAACTCTAGCAGTTCGTTGAGAATCCAATAGCCTTGGTTAGTAGTGGCTCGCTTGATGATATCGTCTTGGGAGAGGTCTGCTTGTCCGCTTTTGATTACTCCCGGATTCCCCCAGGAGTACTGATCGAGTTTTCCACGAACGCTGAATGGTGCATCCAACAACTCTGGAATTGCTCGTGTGTCACTGTCTTCGAAGACCGTATGTAGCGTCTCCCTAATCTCGTTGAATCCGTCAGCAATATACGCAGACTGAGCACCGATTTCTTCCCAAGTCAGATCTGGTTCAAGCTTGATTTTGTTTTCGTCGTAGTCCTCCACCTTCTCAATATCAGACTCTCCTGTATTCGTTGCATGATATAGACATATTGGAAGGTGGTTGTTCTCACAGTAGGTGATAACATTATCACGCGACACCGCACCTGTTCCTTGTGTGAGGTCCCAATCTAGAACGGTCAATATCGGTGTCCCGTACCCCTCCATTATTTCTTCGACTGCTTGTCTTGGATTAGAGCCGAGTTCTTGATTGATGTCTGCCCGGTGTACCTCCAAGTCGCTCGACAATGTCTCCCGCAACGCTGAAACGACGATTTCGAAATTATCTGTTTGATCCTCGAATATCACTATGTTATCAGTAAATGCGGTCATCGTGGGAAGCGTACCTCAAAGGCGGTTTCGTATCCATCTGGCGCGTCGACGAGCGACACGCCCCCATCAATTTCATTGACAACCTTCCGAACAATGTACAGCCCTAGACCATGCCCGACGCCCATCGGTCCCTCAACTTCTGATGTCGAGTACCACGGTTCAAACATTCGCGTTTGTTCTTCCTCTGAGATTCCGGGACCATTGTCAATTACCCGTACCTTATGCCACTCTTCAGTGTTCTCTGCCTCGAACCGAATCTTACGGCCACCATCACTGACAGGAGTCTCCACAACCGCTTTCATCGCATTACTGTAGAGGTTGGCGAGTACCCCCGTGTACATTCCCACGTTTAACTCCGGTGTCTTGATGTCTCTTGAGATGTCGTTAATTGGTTCGATATGGCGACTCTCGGTATAGTTCTTGAATGTATCAATGAGTTGTGCTACTTGGGCATACGATTTGAATGAACTCAGCTCCTGACTCTCAAGCTGGTTCATCACCATCTGTGCATAACTTTGGTAGGCACGGAAATCTTCCAAAGCTTGTTCAGTAGTCTGGATCGCTTCTTGGAACGATTGGCTACGTTGCTCCTCTGGGACATCTTCCCACCGATCAATCATTTGCTCGGCTGAGTCGACAATAAGCGATGTTTCGTGACTCATAAATGCCGAGAAGACGCCCAAAACGTTCATCGATTCGACAGCCTCACGCGCTTCTTGCTCTGCCTCTTGCTTTTCTTCGATATTCTTTTCGGCCTCGTCGAGCTGATCTAAGAGGTTTGTCTCCGTTTCTCCCGAGATGTCGTCAGAGTCCTTTACGTAGCTTTTAGCACTCGATACTGAGGCTTTCGCATCTTCGGTTGTTTCCTCAACTTTCTCTTCTTTCTCTTCTTGCTCTTGCTTGCGCTGTTCAAGCACGTCGATGATGCCGAGTATTTCGAGACTTCCACGAACAATATCCACCAACTGATCATACGCCTCGTTTTCTACGAACCCTTGGCGGTTCATGCCGGGGACGAGGCGGTCATCTGGAACTGCCCCTACTCGCTCCCCGGGGCGATATGTAGTGACATGAACCGCTCCCAAAACCTGGATTTTTCTCGGGAGCATTAGCATAGCATCGTTCTCAGTGACCTCACGCTCCCCCTCTGGAAAGAGCGACTCTGTAATTGAGGATGCCCAATTCCGCGATCGTCGGGCTTGAGACTCAGATAGACCCAACCAATCGTTTCCTTTGTCACCATATGGGGGCATTCTGAAGTTGCCGTCAATCACTCTGACACCCCCGTTTTCAGTCAGCCAACTTCTAGCATCTCGACCATCGAAAGTCTCCATTCCAGCCAATACGCCTTTCCTGTTAGGAATAAACCGGATCTCCCCGTTCAGTTCACCAACTAAATTTTCCCCGTACTTACCCTCCTCTGCAAGATCGTACTGATATTCACGTTCATCAGCGTCTTCATACTCGTATCGATAAATCAGCGTGTTTCCTTCTGTTGCAATATCTACTTTTGCGACGTAACGCTCGTAGATTTCTCTAGCGATGCTCTTTGCCGGCGACCCCTCACCGGGCGGTGCAAAGTAGACACTGAAGCCGGGGTCTTCGTCGTCTGTACCCTCAATCGCTGCTGGATCGGGTTCATACGGGGCAGAAACAATATCAAGAACCTCGCTTGAGACATCCTCAAGACTCTCCGCTGACCACTCGTCTCGTAACTCGGAGATTCGCAGTCTCGTCCCCTCTTCCTCTGGCCTTGCATCCCGAGAAATCTGATACTCCACTTCCATCTCGCGGAGTCCGGCGCCGCTTTCAAATTCCTTCCAATCGAAATCAGCAGTCAACCGTAGATATTCTCCACTTTCGGGATCTTTAGCTACTGTGTCGAGTTCGAGATACAACCCAAGATTACGGACTGCGAAACGTCCTACACCTTTCGACCCCTGAACCTCACGATTATATCGCTTTGAGGTTGGGTTCTCCCCTCGGTTTGAGGTGGCAATCGTCATCCAGAAATCGTCGAACTCGCGTTCAGTCATTCCGTGGCCATCATCGTCGACGATGAGCGTGTTACCATCGTCCTCAAGCCAGATATTACACCGCGTTGCGTCGGCGTCGTAGGCGTTCTTGATCAATTCAGCAAGTGCGACTTGCTCTGTCGCAATAAGCCGCTCCCCGAGCTCTGAGAGAATTTGGCTGTCACTAGTGAACGTAGTCGACCCCTCATCTACAATGAGCTCTTCCTGCGACACAATTTATAATATATAGCCCACTAAGACATAAAAATCCCAGTGGGTGAAGAATTAACAAGCAATAGCGGCTCGATTGATTCTGCTACTCTGGTTCGGTTCCAAGATCAAGTACGTCTCGAACAGTCTCGTTTAGCATGTCTGTTGTCGAGTCAATGTCTTCACCCCCTGCTCTAATCGCGTCCCGCAGTGCCCGATATACCGTTGCCAGCCGTTCAATATCAGTATTCGGCAAATCTCTTGTGTCGATGACCGGTACATCTTTCAATTCGTTGGGCTCAATTTTGTGGAGTCCGCGAGAGTATTTGCGACCACTTCGTTTTGTAATCTCATCGGCGACACTACTGTTTAGATACGCGAGCAGTGCATCTATTTCATCATCCTCAAATCCGGGCAGCAAGATGTTGTGGAGGTTGTTTAGCGTCCGAATAGAGGCTCGATTGCGGATGAACCGGAATCCATCTTTGCTCATGTAGGTCGCAATAATGTCAGGTGGATCTCGCTCGTCAACGGCGTACCAAGGGTTGCGATTAGACGCCAGGTAGCTCTCGTCGGCACCCACCTCGCGGCCGTATTGATGGTATGCCTCCAGCGCATCGTCATCCACTGTTTCGATGGCCTCTCCATCTTCGTAACAGTAGAGGAGCCATACTTCGTCACCGCGGTCCCGCCAGGCCTCCCAATTAGCTGTCGTAATTTCGAGCTCATTGAAGCCGGCAGTCCGCCGCAAAATCTTTGCGAGGTGCTCTTCGTTTAGTCCCCATTCTTCGACTTCGGCTTGAGTAAGACAAAAGTAATCGTTCTTTCCGGTTGCGATTCCACGTTTGATTGTGGCGAGTTCACTAAACTGGGTTAGTCCTGAGACAGCGTCAATTTCTGCGTGATCTACGTACCTCCGCCAATTTTGATCCGGGTCCAGTCCTCCTTGACGAATTTGGTTGACGAATCCAAAGTTGGTCTCGCCAAGCTTCCCATTTTCAATAGCCTCAATCAGCTCCGCAGAATTGTCGGGCCACTCATCGACGCGGACAAACGCTGTATTTTGATCGGTATTCGTTGAGCCTTTCTCCAATAGTGTTATACAGGGGGTGACATCGGTTCCTTCGAATACCGCCTCCTCGAGCTCTAAGAAGAGGAAGGCTCGAATCGCGAATCGGTCTAAGAGGAAGTTCCGAAGATCTTCGCCATAGACCGTGTCAAAAAAGCGTGAGGAAGTAATGAACGCTAATCGTCCGCCATCAGATAAGAACTGCGCCGAGTGGACAAAGAAGTATGCGAATAGTGGAGCCTGCCCCCACATCGACACTCCAGCCTCAGCATCGACGATATTATTATATTGGTTCCGCTTCTCTTCGAGTGCAGCGCTTCGAGAGTAAGGCGGGTTAGAAACAATCGCATCAACTGTTGGCACTACTATCGTATTCTGGCCGTCGATTCGAACGTTGCTCCCCTCAACGAGCGTATTCATAAAGTCGTGATGGCGGAAGTTGGGGGAGCCACCCCCGTTCTCCAACTTCAGCCCCGTTGATGCCATGACAATTGCGAGTTCGCTAATATCAACACCCCACATTTCCTCGACACGACTCTTTTCAGATGCAGCTGTTTTGACATCGTACATCTGCGCGGTTAGAACACCCGCTCCGATACCAGGGTCGAGGACAACATCGTCGCCGGAGGTGATCGCCCACTCAGCCATAAATCGTCCAACAAATGGTGGTGTACGGAACTGCCCGCATTTTCGACGAACTGGTTGTTCAACGATGGCCTCAAATATTTCACCGATACCATCAGTAGGCGTCTGATGTTCCTCTATAACAGATCTGGCTTCTAGGAGCGGCTCAAAGAGGTCTTGATTGGATTCGTCGACGAGCGTATCAAGAGGATTTTCACGAAACGCCTCGTCGCCAGTTTCTTTCCAGGCTTCAGTGAATTTAGCCCCAATATTGGCGTCTTTGGAGAGCACTTGCAGTGTGGCTCCCTCTTTACGGTAAGCCCGATACAGCGTTGCTTTCAGGAGAAAATTGAATGCTGCCAAATTGCAGACCGTTTTCTCTGGGTTAGACGCGGCATCCAGCCCGAAATCCACCATCCAAGTTCTGAGATTCTTGGATATCGCCGTTTCTGATTCGATTCGTTCAGCAACCGCATTACCAACATCCTCAATTAGGGTAACGAGAGTGCGCTGATGGCTCATAGTTTATTATCCTCCAGACGGTCACGGCCAGCCTCAGTGATGGAGTAGTAGGCTCGGCGCGCATCATCCCCAACTATTTCTTCGATCTGTCCGTCCTCGCGGAGCCGGTTTGTGTTGACTCGCTTTACCAAACCCTGATCCAATAGATCCGACAGGGCGTTCTGGACCGTTCGATACCCGAATGTAATGTCCTCGTGGCGTTTGAGTCCGGCATAAATCGCGGTCGGAGGGAGCGCCATATCGTGCGTGGCGAGAAAGGCCAGTACCTTGTCGCGACGCTCCGAGGAAGGCATACTTTCGCCAATTAGCGCAGATTTCATATAATTAACGGAATGATCGGGCATCCGCACCCTTATTCTCAATCCGTACGTCAGAGCGAAAGGCGTAAACGAAGTTACTACAGGAACACTAGTAACCTGCATATGAAGCGTGTGGGTAGTTTAAATATCCACAAGCTCGCGCAGCCGCCACAGCGTGGACAGCGTGTTTGTAGAGAAACTTGAAATCCGTTGAAGTGACAACACCTGAGGCGCCTGTTTATCGCTAACTGACCGAAACCAAACTGGCGAATTGGCAGAAACGAAAGTACTCTATGTTTTCGACCCACATCAGTATCTCTGAATCCGCTCTTGGAGTCTGACTTTCCCACAGACGGGTCACTCCCACAGGGGTGTCGGCGGCAGGTCGTCCTAACCCTCCAGCGCGGCGTCTAACTGTGATTCCACGATCGGGGAGTCGGTTCCTGCGGCGGGCTTCGCGGAGGTGAATGCGAAGCCGCTCTCGGGCCGTGAGAGTACGTCCTTCGGACATTGGTGCTCGGGGACACGGTCTGGTGTGCCCTCCGCCCCTTCAGGGGACAAATAAACGGACTCCGTCGCGACAGCGGCCTTGCCTCTCGGTGTACCACTCCTGAAAGCTGTGACCCCGGTTGTGGCTGCCGGCCGACCGCAGGGAGGCCGGGAGCGGAGGGTGGGGCGGTGGGGCTTGGGCTGGTCCGGCACTCATCAAAAAAGAAGGGGGCGTTGCCCCTACTCTTCCCACCAGCGGTCGTCGCGATCTGGGAAGACGATCATACTGTCGTAGGTGACTGCGAGAGAGCACCGGCCTTGGTACCAGTTCTTTTTGAGATGCCGCATCCGCACCCGTTCACCTTCCTGGACGAAGGCGGGCTCGCTGGCCTTCCACGACGTCCACTTGATTTTGTCCGTGTCATCGGCTATCAAGCCGACCTGGGCTATGGCTGGGTCGGAGGGATCCCAGAGGGTTTCGATGGTTCCCTCAATGCTCACCTCGTCGGTCGGCACGTCCGGGACGTCCTCGATCGGGCAGATGGCGCCGGGGGCGGCCTTGAGTGCGTCCATCGTGTCGAACACTGCTTTGGTGATGTCCTGCCCCTTGGCGACCCGCTTTGCGAGCGCCCGCGAGACGGCCGCCCGACTGTGACCGGTGCGAAGCCGCTGTGCCATCCGGTCTGCTTCCTGATTCACTTTCGCCAGCTCCATCCGGGAGAGGCGTTCGCGCGGATCCGTCCGCTCGGGGGTGCGTTCCTCCCGCTTGCGCTGCCGCCGTTCGGTGACGACCTCGCGAGTCCGCTTCGCCCGGCCCTCCTGGGTGCCCAGTTCCGCCTGGGCGCTGATGTGGGCCAGTTCGGCTTCCCGGGCGCGAATCTTCTCTTCCTGGGCGAGGGGCAGGTGCGAGAAGTCCTGGACGATGCCGTCGGGGTGGTTGGAATCCACCTTCGCCTGCGTTTCCTGCTGGACCGTCGCCCGGAACTCCGGCTGGTCGTCGACGACCTCGAAGCCGTCCTCGTCGACGCCGGCGTCTTCGGTTCGTTCGAATGCCTGTTCATCGACCGTAACGACCTTGCGACTCGAGTTGTTACTAGACATTGGATCTCACTGATCCGAAGGCGCTCGCGCGCCGCCACCGCGATGCCCCTAACATCGCGGTTTTCCGACGACGTCGACGTCCGATAGCACCGACTGCGCGCTCTCGCTCGCGCCTTCGCGAGCGCCCTACCGGGCGCGAGCGAGAGCGCGCCCGAGTGCGGCGACCCCAACCAGCACCGCGCGCCGACCCGCCCGGAGCAAGCGGCCAGCGGAGAAAGCGTGGGGGGTGAGCAGCCACGCCGCGCAACCCCCCGCGCTTTCCCGCTGGCGTCGAGGGCACATTCATTTTAGCCCGGAACGGCGACCGAGCGCACGCGAGGGAGCCGCACGCCCGGAATGGTCGGTCGCGAGCGACGCGGAGGGCGGCAGCGGCGAGCGGGGCGGGCCGTGACGTACACACCTGTCCAGCCGGCTGCGACACTCGGCGATCCAGCTACCGTCCTGGCGGACTTAGAAAGGGCGAGGCCGCCTCGGTCGTCCCCCGACCCCGCAAGCACCGCAGGCACGAGGAGCGCAGCGGTGGTCGCGGGACGTCGAGCGGCCGAGGGCTTTCGGGTGTCGTCGCCGGCGCTGGGTATTCGGCGTCGCCACTCGGTGGCCGGTTACTCGTCGAGACGGTGGAGCAATTGCGTGACGTAGGGACTATTCTCCCAGCTCCGATGCGGGCTAATCGTCGTGATCAGCGTCCGCGCCTCTTCGGGGCTCAGATGTCCGTTCCGGGCGTATTCGACGATGAGCCGCGGCGTCGGGACGATCCGCGGCCCCTGCAGCACGGCGTGGATGAGTGGGAAGTTCGTCCCGCCGAACTCGTCGGTGAGAAACCCATCGACCCCGAGCGCGTTCGCAAGGACGATCCCGTCGGTTTCGCCGTCGTCGAGCCCGAACGTCGGTCGGGAGTCCGGTGTATCCTCACGCTTGTAGGGGTCGTCAACCGTGTAGTGGCTACGGGCCGCGAGGACGTTGTTCGCAGCCGCGGCGTGGATGTCTTGATACTGCGTGATGTCACCGAGTTCCGCGACCACTTCTGGTGGTACGAATACGTCACACGACGTGAGCAGATACTGGAAAGGGTCCGGAGTGTTAGTGTCGACGGCCGCGTCAGCGCGGGGAACCGCGAGACTGACGAGCGCACTAGTGTCGGCGACGACCGTACGCAGTCGCCGGCCGCTCATCGCTCGTCGTCGGCTGCGGTCTCGACCGCCGTCGCGTCGCCATCGTAGACGTCCACGTCGTCGGGAGCAGCGAGATCGAGTGGCTCGTCCTCGAGATCCGTTTTGAGAAGCCGGAGGCGCTGGGCAGTCTCAGCGCCGACCAACTGCTTGACCGTCTCGAACTCAAGCTGGCCGTCGTAGTACTTCGTCGCGACGAGTTCCTGAAACGTCTCGCTGTCGGCCGTCTCTTCGATGTACTCGCGAATCGCCTCGACGAGCAGATCCGTTCGATCCGTGTCGAAGAGCTCCGCGATCGCATCCAGCCGGTCGACTAGATACTCCGGCGACTGAAAATGGACCCGTCGTGGATCGTCGCTTGCGCTCATTCTATGTGCAAGTTCCACACATACATTGATAACCGTTTCGACTCATGTGCAAAGATTGCACAGATAGATCAGACTGGAAAGGGCAAGCAGTGGCACTTGAGAATTTCTTCAGTGCTCGTTGTCTAGCTCGCCGGCCAGCACGCCGCCCTCTTCAACTTCGGAGAGACAGAAAAACACGGGTTTGTGTTTCTGTGAACCGAATTCCTCGGTCAGCGCCGGGATACTAAATCTTCGGCCGTCAGCGGGGGACACCTTGGCCGAATTCGCGAGCAATCACGTAAGTTAGCGCCGTCTCGAAGCCGTCGTCGTCGTGCCAGTCGAGGTAGGTATCGATGAGGATGATTGCTTTGCACCTGTCGATCAGATGGGTTCACATCAACGTAATCGGTGGACGAATCGAGGCGACTGGTTCTTCGAGAAGGGCTTGTACAACGGTATCGGTCTCCGGTATCTATCTCTTCTCGAATGTTTCGATCAGAGCGGTAAAATCGACGTGATCACCGAGTTTATTTTCATAACCCTCTCTCAGAGCTGACTCGACAGAGTCCTCTTGTCCTGGGTCAAATGCCCCGACAGCATCTTGGAGCCTATTAATGCTAGTCGCCAACGTAGCCCGCTCTTCCGGGAATTCTCGCTGGAGAAATCCATGAAAGCGCCCAATGTAGTGGAGCCCATCTTTTGCTGCCTCATCCAGTTCGGAAGGATCACGCCTCGTATCAGCATAAATTTGCTCGACGAGACGCTCGTATGTAGACGCTGGATCCAGAAAGAGGTCAAACGGAGGTACTACATCCGACATGGGTGGTTCGTCTACCGCTTCGAACTCCAGATCCTTGATATCTGAAATGCGAATTGAAGGCCCTAATCGCTCTGTCTCGAGGCTTTGTCGAATCCGATCCTGTTCAGGGAACACCCGGCTTGCCGTTATCCCCAAATACGGATCCTCGAACACGAGGCAAGGGTGCTGTTTAAACCGAATTCGATCCCCAACAAATTGATTCAGGAACTCAGGATGCATCTCTAGGAAAGTGCCTTCTTGGCGGACGGTACGTGGAATTCCAGCTGGGACGACCGGTCGAAACCCAGCGTCACTCGAAAGCTCCTGGTCAAGCCAGTCGAGATTGAAGTGGTAGACGACTCCTGTCTCCCCGCACGACTTTTTCTCAGAATATGTCCCGAACAGGAGGGCTGTAAACGGATTTGACGTCACATCGAGGAGCCAGGTCCTGACGTCCGGGGCGTCATCAGAGAGCTCCCACCGGTAATGCTGGGCGATTGCGACCAAGTCTGCATCCGTATAAGTCTCGGATGGGAGGTCATGATTCTCTTTGAGGCGATCGATAAATCGTCGAAGAGTGTGGAGTCGTTCCTCGATCAGTTCTCTATCCGATGGTTCGGGATCAAGATAATCGACTCCGTGGTAGAGAGACGGACGCAGTGCTCGGCCATCCAGCCGTTCGCCCCGATAGTAGTCGTTGATATCTTCGGACTTGTGATGTGAAGTTGCGATGGATAGCCCCGCGTGATAGGCATCCTCGAAGACATTCGGCCTATCGTACCGGATACCCTCCGAAATCAACTCGTTAATCTCGACGGCCCGCTGAACGTCCTTGTCACTCACATTATCTAATGCACCCGATTCAGTAAGGCCAATTCGCTTTTTCCCGGGCTTCGGCTTCGTAATGATCTCGTGGAGCGCCCATCGCTCAGTATGATCGTATATTCGATCCCAGCGACGCTCGTGAACCCGATAGATGTAATATCGCCACTCCCATTTGGTGTGACATTCCCTTTGTGAGATTGATGGGGAGAGCAATGAATTCTTGTCCATATTCACGTCTGTTCGAAGAGTAGTCTCAATTAAGTAACGGATACCGGCCTAGAATGAGAGATGACCCTGTCCGGTAGTGTTAGAAGTCAGAGTGAGTCCGGGTGGTCGTGATAGATCCACTACTGAATGGTATGGCCGATACAGATCGAATGGGTGACCCATTCGTCCTGTCCCCCGGTGTGCGCCTCGCCAGTCACGGTACCGGGCGGGGCGTCGCAGAAGGCACAGCCAGTGAGCGTTTGCTGCATCACTCGTTCTCCTCGCCGGCGTCGCGTGCGGCCGTCCAGCCACGGTGGAAGATGGCCAGCTGCGTCGTCGAATCGAACGCGACGCCGCTGGACTCCCACCAGTAGGAGGCACTTCACTAGGCTTGACTCCGCCCGACGTGAGCCATTCCTCGTCTATCATCTCCACAAAGCAAGATGATTCGGATGGGCCGGCTCCCGCTACGACTCAATAAGTTGCTTCTGGGGAAGGTACTCTATGATCTCTTCTGCCGTCCGGCTGATCCGTCCAAGCCGTTCACGAACGATCTCGGGATCGTCCGACTCCCACGCAGCCAGGTAGAACGCCGACCCACTGGTGTCGAGTCCACAGTACCGCCCGACGACGTACGCGACGGCTTCGGCCTCGATCTCTCGTTTCGATCGCTCGGTGTCGTCGTCGACGTCGAAGTGGAGTAGGGCGTGGGCGTACTCGTGAATCAACGTCCCTGCAACACCCGTCTGATTCGGTCGATCGAGAACCTCGACGAGCGGCTGCGCGTCGTAGAGAGACATTTTCTCACAGACGCCTTTCGCATCACCGTGAGACCACTCCGTTTCAGGAACAATTCGTACGGTGACGCCCAGTTCTGTAGCGGCGTCGAGTAGCGCTGGAACGAGGTCGTCGGCGTCGCCTGTCGCGGCCGTTTCCAACGTTGGAAGTGGCTCGCCCTCCGTCTGAGAGACGTCAAATACGGACGCAGGCCGGAACCCGACGAGACCTTTCGACCATTCGTCGGCTGGCGTCTCATCGTAGTCACACTCGATGTTTGCGTGGTAACTTGGTGCGTTCCCACATTCGGGACATTGTTTCGCGATGATCGGTGCCCAGATCCAGATCGCCTGTTCGCCTTCCTGGACGTGCCGATCGAACTCTTCTTGCCACGATCGATATCCCGCTACTCGAGTTGCCTCGGGACACTGCTGTTTGATGAGGAGCGTGTTCCGGTAGGAGTAGTCGTGAAACCGACTCTGGACGTCGAGCCACTCTTGGAACTCCTCGCTAGCCTGCGCGTCGTCGATGCCGGCGACGAGGTCGTCGATCCATGATTCGATCGTGCTGTGCATCTCGCTCTTTCGGGTGTCAGTCTCGTCGAACGAAACTGACGAATCACTAGTTGTAGCCATTGGAACACCACGACGCTTCTCGTCATCTCGAGGAGCGCCGCGCCCATCAGGCGCACAAAAAATTCTCCGTCGCCGCGCTCCCGGATTATCTCTTCGAGGAGTCAGAGACGTGAGCACATGCTGTATGCTTGAGCACATCGTCCGATTTCGATATGCACACCGATACTTCATGATCCCTCGTCTGAGGAGCCTATACCGTAACGTGGGCTGACTCGAACTCGGACACTTGTTCGCGGACCGTTTCATTCTCCACCGCGATCTTCTGTGGGTCGTCGACGTCGTTCGTGCGCAGACGGTCGGCCGGATCGACGATATCGACCGTCGTGTTGGTCAGCAGTGGCGATTCCGTGGGTGCATCCGTAGAGCCGTCACTGCTGCGATACCGTCCGTAGAGAGGGCAAACAACGCGACGACCGCCCGTCAGGGTGTTCAATAGTAGAATCTAGATTAAGATAAAGACTGATTCACGCTTGCGGTCCGTAACGGACCGATCTACAGACTTGGCACGTCCAGATCGGAGGACCATCCCACTCCGTTACAACTGACGTTTCATTCATGTCTACCCTATGCTCGGTTGTCTTCTCACAGCCTCGACACTCGAGAAATTCGCGTGTTGGGATATCGATGTACGAATTGGCTGAGTCCGTGGATTCGCGATCCCTCTCGAGAGCCAGGACTGGGACGAGCCACACATCGTCGTCGACGTCACGCAGTAGATCGATTACAGACTGCTCTGTACGCATACCGCTGCCGGTTTCGTCGTAGAGATGCGTCTCGAGTGCCCGACCGTCGATCGCCTCTGACTGTTCGAACGAGCGACTCCGGAATTGCGCCATCTCGAGGAGTTCTTGTCCGCCGGATGTCGAAACGGGAGCCGCCGGCGGCAGGCTGGGCCAGCGTCTGGTGAGTTGGGGTGAGAGGTCTTCGCGGAGATCGTAGATGAGCGTGCAGTCGTCGACGGTTGGTTCAGCGTGGTTCGAGGCGAGCAGACTGGCCGCTGCCCCGCCCTTCGCGATGGCGCCGAGAAACGATCTGGACTCTACGAGCATGTGGACAACGCCGACGAGGCTCCACGTCGTCGACGGCGTCTCCGTGTCCGCTGCATCCTCCTCGAGGTGTTCTGTGAGACAGAGACGACACTTCTTCTGTCTCGGTGGAATCGGTATTCCACAGGATCGGCATTTACTTCGAGTATCGCTCGCAGGGTCGGGATACCCGTATGGATCGTCCATCTCGTCTCCATACCGTCGATCGGCATCGGTGAGTCGATCGAGTTGATGGTCGGGTACCTGGCTGGCCTCCCCGAGGGGACGGAGATCCTCGTAGTCTGAGTGTCGGTGAGTCATTGGTTCGAACAGGGATCCCTTCGTTTCCGTATATAAACGTTCGTCAGCGAGTACAAGCCGGTGACTCGTGTGATGGAGGGTCCTACTCCGGGAGTTCCTTCTGACAGGTTCGGAAGCACTCCCAACAAGGAAAGTCGTTGTCGACGTCCTCACAGTCACACTGATGGGCTTTTGTCTCGTCGATGCGATCGGAACGGAAATAGCTCCGATGGGTTACGACTCCACCGTCGGCGACAAGTCCCATCTGCATCGCGACGTCGAGGATGCACGGGCGAATCGCAATGGCGACCCGATGCTTGCAGGGTCCGTCGTACATGGTGTCCGCGGGACACTCACAATGAGTCGGGATGCCGTCGACGACCGTGACTCGGTACTCGTGCTCGGACGGGTTTGCGTGGCTCTCGTTGCGAACTAGGACATCGCCGTCGAGGAGCGAGAACACGAACGCCTCATACTGGGCACGTTTCAGGATACGGTTCGATGGGTCGAGTTCCTCGAGAGGTGTACGAGTCATGTGGTGAATGCGACGTGATTCAGCGCGCCGCACCCTTCAGGCGCGAAAAAATTCTGTGGCGGCGATCGATTTGGGGATTATCGTTCCGGCTTCCATCAGTAGACAAACGCACGTTGTGGATAGTACGACAATCCGGTCGCCGGTACATCTATCCGGGTGTACTGCTTCACGTGCCGTAAGATGGATCGCCGCCGCTTCAGCATCTTTGCGATCGTCGTCCTCGTCTTCCTGGCTGGCTGTGGAGGCATCGTCAGTGATGCAACACCAACGCCTGACCAACCTACCGAGGGCACTCAAACCACCACTGAGCCCACTCCACCGCCATCGTCGCCAGATGAGCCGAATGAGTCGAACGGAACGACACCAGCAAGCCCGAACGGAACGCTAGCTGTCCACTTCATCAATGTCGGGCAGGGGTCAAGCACACTGATCGTCGGTCCAACCGGAGAGACGATCCTCATCGATTCCGGGGATTGGTCGGATGACGGCGAGGACGTTCTCGCGTATCTTGAACGGCATGACGTCGATCGAATCGACCATCTCGTGACGACCCATGCCGATGCCGACCACATTGGTGGTCACGCAGCGATCATCGAATACTACGAGACACAAGCAGATGGAATCGGTGCGGTATACGATCCGGGAATCACGTCCAGTTCACAGACGTACGATCGGTATTTGGACGCCATCGAGGAACACGACGTCACGCTGTATGAAATCCGTGCCGGCGATCAGATCCTGATCGACAACGTCGATGCACAGGTGCTCGCACCGCCGGAGGGATACATTGCGAATGACGATCGAAACGAGAACAGCATCGTCATCAAGTTGGACTTCGGGCAATCGAGTTTCCTGCTTCCGGGAGATGGAGAGTCCGAAAGCGAGGAGTACCTCGTTAACGAGTATGGATCGTCGCTGAATGCGACCGTGTTGAGCGCCGGCCATCACGGGAGTCAGTCGAGCTCGAGTGCGGAGTTTCTCGACACGACGTCTCCACGTGTCACCGTTATCTCTAGCGCATACGACTCCCAATATGGCCACCCACACGAGGAAGTCCTCCAGCGGCTCGACCAACGGTCCATCCGTACCTACTGGACTGGAACCCATGGGAACGTCCGGCTGGTGAGTAACGGATCGGCGATCACGGTCTCGACCCAGCAGGAGGGACCAACAACTGCGAGTGACCTTCGCGACGGGGCTGCGATCGACCCTGGAGCCGACGCCGAACTGGAAACTCGAACCGTTATTACTGCAACCGGGACGGCGACAGCACTCCCAGATAGTGGATCGTCGACTCCTGAAACTCGAACACCGACGTCGACGGACGAATCTACCACAACTCCAAGTGCGGATCCAGACCATGGCTTGTCGATCGTCGAGATACACGAGGATGCCGAGGGCAACGACCACGAAAATCTGAATGACGAGTACATCGTGTTCGAGAACACTGGCGACCAGACGATCGATCTGGGTGGTTGGACAGTGAGCGACGATGCAGGCTACACCTACACGTTCGCGGATGGATACTCACTCGAGGCGGATGCCGACGTGACCCTACACACTGGGAGTGGGACGGATTCGGACGATCAGTTGTACTGGGGACGTGACAGGGCCGTATGGAACAACGGTGGAGATACAGTAATTGTGCGGGACGAGGAGGGCGACGTCGTCCTCGAGGAGGTATACGAATGATTGAAGACGGAACGTACATCGCGGTCGTCGATCGGTTTGAGGACGATACAGCGGTTCTGCTACTCGAACAGGACGGGGACACCGTGGACGAGCTGCTCCTTCCGAAAACGCAGCTGCCAGAGGGCGGAACGCACGTCGACGCCGTAGTGACTGTCACGATCGCCGATGGAACGGTAAACGACATCACGTACGAACCCGACGAAACGGCGGCGCGATCGACGCGTGCACAACGCCGGTTCGACGATCTCTCTGAGCGACCTCCATCGAGGGAGGACGAGTCGGACTAAAGGGCAATTTCGGGTTTAACCAACACCCGCGGGGTTCGGGACTGTGTGTTGGTTAAAGCACAGATAGGAGGCTTTGTTGAAAGCCTCATCAGTTGATATGGTTCTACACTCCAATCACTCAGTCTAGGTGAATCGCGGATCGCACTATCCGTCGAATCACCCACGATCTGTCAAGAGTACCGTGCGAGATGCAGAACGTGAAGTCTCCGTTCTCTGTGGAAGGTCATATGACTCATGAGCCACCGGTTGTGTTCAGATAAGTTGATTCCATTCGAAGACGAACGGTTGGAGCCAATTTTCGGCGATGCTTGCTTCGGTGTGGCTGAAACAGTTTGAGAACTGGTTGGTTCGCTGTTTTAGTTCTCTGAAGATACGTTCGACACTGTTCTGATCACCGTGTATTTCGTATCTGTAATCAAGATCGTGTCGGTGAAGTGCTGCTTGCAGCCATGGTGCAGAATCGACGAGATGTTCCTCGCGGAATTCGGCGAGAAACATCTCAGTAATCGCATAATTTCTCGTCGTAAAGAGCTGGACGTGCAGCAAGCGGTTTGTGTCGGGAACGACCGCTGCATCCAGCCAGAACCGTTCGTTATTCAGCTGGGTCACGGTTTCGTCAACCGCGACGTGATCCGGATCGGCACCATCAATCGGCTGTAAATCGACCTTCTGTACCCAGTTGTGAACAGTCGAGCGACAGCGATCGACACCCAACCTATCGAGAATAGTAATGGTATCCGAAAGTGATATTTCTGCCAAATGGAGTCGGATACCGAGCTTCGTCGCGGGCTCGGGTGTCCCCTCTCGCTCCACAAAATCTAACTCGATGCAATCGATACCTCCGTTGAGGCGTGCGATTTCGAACATAGAGCACTCAAAGATCGCACCGCCTCACTCTTCATCCTTATCTGAACACTGCCACTGTGTTGGGTTGTGTAGCTTACATCTTGAGTATATCCGGTAGCGTTAGTTCGGTGTCGATCCCGATCGCTTCGGCTGTGAATGTTGGGAATTCGCCGGTAGTGGAGAGCACCTCGATACCGTCTTTGGTTGCGAGGATGGTGTCCTCGGTCTTGACACCCTTGACGGTCGGATTCCAACCATATGTCATCGGTAGTTCGACGGGCGCATCGTGGCCCGGAGTTGCTATCCACTCTCGTGACGCGTAACCGAGCGCGCCCCCTTGGTGGTGGTTCTGCCACTCGTTTCTGTAGCCGAGTTTATCGTACGCGACCTGGATCGTTTCGAACACGTCGCCGGCGCTGCCTCCATGGATACCTTCTCGCCATGTCGCAGCAGCCATGGTTGCTGCTACTCTACTGAGATCTTCGTATCGATCTTCGAGCCAGTAAGGTGCATCGTCAAACTCGACCGTCCGTGTGACTGCAGCGTTGAGCCCGTAGCGAGTACCGACGACAGTCAAGACGGCGTACCCGCCGACTTTGGTGTCCGTTGGGGTGAAGTGGCGGTACTGCTGGACGCGCTTTTCTCCGCCAACGAGAACAACGGGCGACTCGATCTTCCGTTGATGGAGGGCGTGTGAGAGCTGGGCCGCTAGGTCCACTTCCGTATCAGTCGGCGTGGCATCTAAAGCCACTTCTTCAACTGCTTCGGCCGTCTCTCGACAAACCGTTCGATATCGCTTGACGTCACTGTCGGTTAGCGGTTGAGTCAAGACTGATCGATCGACCCGGGACAAGTTTCCACACTCGAAATCAGCAGCTGCAGGTGTGGCCGTGTTCTCCGTAACCGCCTCTTCTAAGCTCCGCTCATGCCAGGGGTATTCAACGAGACGAACATTGTGGTCGATCTCCTCTTTGAGAAGCCGTTGTCCCTCTATATTTGTGGTGATGACTGTGATGTGCTCTCCGTCGTAGCCGGCGGCGGCGATACCTGTTGCGCCTTCACGTACGATTAGATTACTACCGCCGGTAAGCCAGGCGAACATAGGCGGCGTCGCGAACCATACTGTTTCAAGGTCATTCGTCGCGAGATACGAGTCTAACCGGTCCAGTTTAGTCTGTTCGATCATATATTTATTTTCTTATCGATATCCTCCTGTCTCTTCAAAGCTGATTGGGAATGATGTGATCATATGACGGCAATAGAGCACAAAAGGCTAGTGTGCTTAGTATCCTTTCATGCCGCCGCTGGTGAGACCTTCAACAAGATAGCTCTGGATAATCGCGAACAGTATAACGACGGGGAGCATTGTGATCGTTGCTGCCGTAAGGACTGCACCCCAGTCTACGGTATTCTGTGACTGAAAAAGCTGTAGAGCGAACGGAAGCGTACGTGTTCCTTGAGAACGTGAGATGATGGAGACAAACAGATAGTCGTTCCAAGAGACGATAAACGTATAAAATGCGGAAACGGCGATTCCCGGCAATGCGAGTGGAAGGATGATGTGGAACAACGTCTGAATATCTGAACAGCCATCCATTTTAGCTGCATCATCAAGTGCCGTTGGAATGTCGTCGAAATAGCCCTTCAATAGCCACGTGACGAAGGGAAGTGCGATAACGGTGTGTGCAATAATGATTCCAACGTATGTGTCAATAATATCTAAATTATACATAATAACGAAAAACGGTATCAGGATGAGGACTCGTGGAAGCATTTCCGTTCCCAGATAGCCGAGAATTAGACTCCTACGTCCCGGGTAGTCCATTCGACTGATGGAATAACTGGCGAACGTTCCTGCACCTACTGAGAGGATCGTCGTTCCGGTCGCCACGATAGTGGAATTTAAGAAATACGTTCGGAACTCCCCTCGAGTGATCACCTGTATCCAATGTTCCAAAGTGAATGATTCGATAGGAATCAAGATCAGCTGTTGACTTCTGATTACCTCGGAACCCTTGAACGTTGAAAGCACGAAGTATAGAATTGGGAGCAGTAGGATGCTGTAATATAGAGCTAACGCCGCGTAGATGATCACGCCGCGTTTTGGTCCGACTTCATCTCCGAGCCATCTGTCGAATTTGTTTACTAGGGTCATTATTCGCTAGTCTCCAGTTTAACGTAGACGACGGTAAATACGAACATGATCACGAGCATAACAGTCCCTACTGATGCCGCGTATCCCAACGCATACGATTGGAATGCTTCCTTATACACGTACGTTGGGAGTACCTCTGTGCTTTGGTATGGACCACCTCCAGTGGAGAGATAAACGAAATCGAAGTTATTGAATGTGAATATGACGTGAATCACGATCATTATCATTGATGTGTAAGAGATGTGTGGGAGCGTGATATATCGAAATTTCTGAAGTGTACTAGCACCGTCGATACTAGCAGCCTCATAGTAACTCTCTGGGATGGCTTGCATACTTGCCATGAGGGCGATGGCGAAGAATGGTGCATTTCGCCATACATGCATGAAGATTATGAGTCCGAATCCTGTCCCCGGTTGACCAAACCAGTAGGTGGTTGGGAGTCCAAACTGTTCGAAGATTACGTTAACAACTCCAAACGGATATTGAACTAGAAAATTAAATATTATAACGGTAACGATAATGGGAAGAACCCACGTAACCATCGTTACGCTCCTGAAGAATTTGATTCCTGGCACCTTCTGTTTTAGTACGAGTGCTAGTCCCAGCCCTGCTAGATATTCAAGTGAAACGGCAACGGAAGTCAGGATAACAGAATTTCGTAGCGATTGCCAGAATAATGGGTCGCCGTACATTTGGCTGTAGTTTTGGAGGCCGATCCAAACCGCGTCTTCGGGATTCAGAAACGATTTGGTGTAGAAACTCATCCAAATCGCCTCAAGTGTTGGATAGACCATTATTACTCCCAGCAGTACGGTCGCTGGAAGGACGAGTGCGTATCCCAACCACGTCTCTCGAAGAAATTCCAAAAACTGATCTTTGTATCCGGTCTCTTCAGGTTTTCCTGTTACAATGGACATATTAGATAGTTAGTTCCGGTGGGGGCTAGACTTCGAATTCGTTCTGTGCAATATCCTGTAGTGTAGAGTGGAACTGCTCCGCTTCGTTATAGGGATCGGACTCACCGTAAGCGACGCGCTGCATGGAGTTGTAGAGTGCCTCCCTCGTTGAGCCCCAACTGACGAACGCGAGAGCTGTCCCGGTCTCGATGATCTCGGTGAAGGGTAACCAGTCTTCGTCGTCCATGGTGCTTTCTATGTCCTCGTGAATCGGCGTTACCCAGTTCCCAGGATCGTTCTCGGCAAATAGTTGGAATGATTCCGTACTCGTGTAGATATCCAGGGCCTCCCACGCTGTATCCATATGCTCCGAATGGCTATTGAGTCCTGCCCATTCAACTTCGAGATATGTTCCTCTCTCAGCACCTTCTGCGTGTGGAAGATGTGTTACTGCCGTATGTTCGTTGAGGATCGTCTCGGAGTTCGGGCCTGCATCAGCCTGCGATGACCGCACCCATGGCCCATTTGGACACATTGCGAAATTACCTCGTGCATACGCTGAGTCCAGTTGTTCGTACCCCGTCCCGATACTGTTCGGATCCGCGACCGGATTATCAACGGCCCATATCTGATAGTACCAGTTATCGAAGATCTGCCCCAGAGTATCCGCACTTGGGACGACTGTCCACGAGTCGCCGTCAACTTCATAGAGAGCATCGGCATGTTGATAGACGTGTGAGATCCATTCCTGAAATCCACGAATGTCACCGGCTGCGGTAACATTCTTGTATCCGGCCATGTCCTCCTCTCCTTGATTGATCTCTCGACCGATCTCGTGGAGCTCCTGTGCCGTCTCTGGTGGTTCGAAACCATACTCTTCAAGGATGTCCTTCCGATACAGAAGCCCGCGACCGTTCCCATCCAACGGTAGTCCATAGAGTTGGTCCTGATAGCGAAGGGCATCTATGGAGGAGTCAATAAATCCATCGTAATTATCCTTATTCTGAACAGATTCGTCAAGTGGTTCCAGCAGGTCAGCCTTAGTATAGTCACTGACGTGGGAGAGAACCCCCTCGATCAAATCAGGAGTTCCGGTCCGTGCACCGGTAAGATAATTTTGTCGTAAATCTTGATACTGGAAGGGGACTAGGTCTATCGAAACGTTCAGTTCCTCTTCAACCGTCTGAACGTACCATTCGTTCCACGGGTCCAGTATTTCGTCATCAAAGAATGCACTCCAGTATGTGAGGGTTGTTCCACCTTCGGGTGTACTACCATTACCTGTTTCAGTACCGTCGCTAGGAGTACTATCATCGCCGTTGCCACCACCACCGGCACAACCAGCGAAAGCCGCTGCTAATCCTGTACCTGCTAATCGAAGATAATCACGCCGATCGGTATCGTATGGCATGTAATCACCAATTATCCCGGGTGTATATAAATTCACTTGTTAGATTCGAACACATGATTAATATATCTAATGTATGATGCTATCTGGTTCATCCCCCAGATTCGTTTATCAAGAACTTGTGGAAGTGGAAGGAAACGTTCTATAGGGAATCAACTGGTGAGAGGGACCTCGTCGCCGGGAGACTGCCTACGATTATAAACCGCCTTGCCAGTTTGAGCATCGAAGAGGTGTAGTTGCTCCTCAGGAAATAGAATATTCACTTCCGTGTTCTCCTGTATCTGTATTTCACCGGAGACACTAGCTGTGACGTGATTATCTCCGATATCAAAATAGATATACGAAATATCCCCCATCGGCTCGATCACGTTAACTGAGATCGGAATGGAGTTTTCCGTTGATTGTGAGGTGAGTTTAATGTCCTCCGGACGAATTCCGAGCGTAAATTCATTCCCTTCTTGTAACTCCGTGAATAGTGAGTCTGAGATCTGGTATTTGAACTCCGGATGTACGAGCGTCCGACCATCCAATTTCACGTTGAAAAAATTCATACTAGGTGACCCTATAAATCCAGCAACAAATCGATTTGTGGGCTCATGGTAGCACTCTAGGGGTGTCCCAACCTGCTGTACTTTTCCTTTATTGAGGATGACGATACGGTCGCTCATCGTCATCGCTTCGGTCTGATCGTGAGTGACATAAATTGTAGTAACGTCCAGAGTTTGCTGTAGATTTTGGAGTTCAGTACGCATTTCCGTCCGAAGTTTCGCATCAAGATTACTGAGTGGTTCATCCATCAGGAATACCTCGGGTTCGCGAACGATTGCCCGTCCTAGTGCGACACGTTGTTGCTGTCCTCCCGAAATATCGCTTGGTTTTTTTCCAAGTAGATCTTTAATCCCCATCATCTCGGCTACCTCAATGACCTTCTGATCGATTGCCTCATCGGAGAGCTCGGTTGTCATCTTCAGTCCAAAGGACATGTTCTCACGGGCAGTCATGTGAGGATACAGCGCATAATTCTGGAATACCATCGCCATATCCCTGTCCATCGGGGGACTATCGACGACCGATCTATCATTTAGTTGGATGTCGCCTTCGGTGGGAGACTCTAGTCCTGCAAGGCATCGGAGGGTAGTTGATTTCCCGCAGCCAGACGGCCCTACGAGTACAATGAATTCTCCTTTTTCAATCGACAAGTTCATCTCCTCAACTGCCACGATCGGACCATCTTCCCCCTGAAACTCCTTGGAAAGATCGATCACATCAAGATGTGCCATGGGTTCTCTTGTCAGTATACATTCCCCATATAAATAAGTTATTTACCCGTCAGAAGGAGAGGTCTCAATCTTAGTATACCGTACTATCACAGTAAATGTGAACAGTATAGGTATCTCGGTACACCATGTTCATAATTCCAGACAAAACATCCATTGACTCGTTAAGGTCGTTGCAGCACGCCATCTCTAGTACATGATGGAAATGATCAACCGCATCGCTGATCTCGTCTGTGACGCGGAAAACACCCGCTTTCGAAATATGTGGTCTAAAGTTCCGTCTCAGTCGATATATCCCTCACTGTGATAGCGTCCGGGAAATACACGGTAGTTCATGGCGGAACCGATACTCCTCGACACGATTAATTTCTTCAGTAACACTCTGTAATTGTCTCGGTAGCTCAGATCTAAACCGATGATGGCTCATACGCTCAGTAGGCGCGGAGATACTGACTGCGCCGAGGAGATCGTCGGATTCTCCGATCAGAGTGGTTGCGATACAGCGTACCCCCTCAAATTGTTCCTCGTTATCGAACGAGATACCACGAGATCGGATACGTTCTAGTTCCTTGTAGAGTTCGTCCGGGGACGTGATCGTGTTGGTAGTTAACCGTTCTAGGCCCCGTTCATCAATAATGGCCTCGGCTTCCGCCTGCGGGAGGGCCGCTAGGAATGCCTTTCCAGCGGCGGTACTATGCAGGTACTCCATCATTCCCATATGCGTGTGTGGCTCCGTCACATTCTCTCCGAGCGACTGGTACAGCGTGAGGCCATAGCCGGAATTCTCGACGATCAAACGAACCGTCTCGCCGGTCTTGTGAGCCAGTTCATCCACGTCTGCCCGTCCCATCTCAAAGACATCTTCGCACTTGCGCGCGCGTCCGCCATAGGTCAGAAAGCGGACTCCGAGCCGATACTGACCGTCAATTTTAGCTAAAAAGTTCCGCTGTGCTAATGTCGTCACGTGGTGATGAGCCGCACTCTTGGAAATGTCTAGTGCATTGGCGATCTCGGTGACTCCAATTTGGCCGTGTGTATGTATCACCTCTAATACGTCGAACGCAGTTTCAACTGATTTGATCGTACGTGGTCCCTCGTTCTCGGTGCTCATACCCCACTTGTCGTCTTTCCAAAGGCATAATCCTTTTGTTGATAACAAACACGGAGAGAATATCAATCCAAAAGCTGAGAAGAATGGGGATGTACGTCGGAGAATACTAGCGAGATCGGTCGACGATACTATCGGTCCGTAAACACCGAGAATCGTGGACAGCGCTTTCTCTGGCCAGGAAACACAAAATAGATTCAGATTGACATGAGACGAGGATAACGTCTCGAGTGTAGCTGACTATCGTTGAGTGAAGTCTTATCGAAGATCTCTCATCGGAAGTATTGACACAGATGACCGACGTTTCGGTCGTTATAGTAGGTATCCTTCTCAGCCGCCTACTGACTATAACCCCGATACGGATGTTGTGTGACCAAGTGATCAGTTCGTCGCTATGGACTGAGCGGATTCCTCAACTAGTTGATCAGGGAGATAGTCGGCGTTGGCAGCGAGTAGATCGTCGACCATGTCGTCGATCTCCTCGAGGGAACAAGTGGCAGCCGTGAGTGGATCGAGTTTGACTGCCTGTCGGAGTGCGTCCTCGTCATGTTCGAGTGCAGCTCTAACAGCCAAACGTTGGACGTCGATGTTTGATCGATTGAGTGCAGCCAGTTGTGGGGGCAGTTTGCCAACTGTACAGGGATTGATGCCACGGTCATCGACCAGACAGGGGACTTCGACACAGGCGTCAGACGCCAGATTCGCAATCGCGCCCTCGTCGTTACGTACGTTGATATTCATACGGCGGGGCTCCCCCGTCTCGATCGAGTGAATGATCCGTGAGCCGTATTCCTCCGATCGCTCAATTTCTGGTTCGATCTCGGAAGTATCCATCTCGGCGGCCTCTTGCTGGTACTCGCACCAGTGCTCGAAGTACTGTCCGGTTGGCATCCAGTCGACGAAGTACTCCTCGTAGTTCTCCTCAACGATAAACTGCTCAAGCGTCGCCTCGTCGGTACGAAAGTATGGGATGTACTCGCTCATATGGTGGCTGGATTCGGTGACGAACGCGTCGAAATGACGCAGAATCTCGAAGCGAACGTTGTCCCGATTGTAGATATCCCGCTCATTTATCGCTGCTCGTAGCGTCGGATAGACGCTCTTTCCGTTGTGTTCTGCCTCTAGGAACCATGCCATGTGGTTGATGCCCGCCACCTTGTACTCTAGTTCTTCTTTAGGAACCTCGACATAATTAGCGATGGCCTCAGCAGTATGCTGAACGCTATGACATAGACCAACGATATCGATTTCGGTGGCTTCGTCGACAGCCCAGCATACCATCGCCATGGGGTTGGTGTAGTTCAGCAAAAGTGCATTGGGGCACAGTTCTTCCATATCATGGGCGAGATCAAGCATCACGGGTGCGGTGCGCAACAGACGAAAGATACCACCGGGGCCGAGAGTATCTCCAACCGCCTGTCCGACACCGTACTTCGCAGGGATCTGGATCTCATTTTCGAACGGTTCACGACCTCCGACGTGGATCATGTTAAGCACGTAATCCGCGTCTTCTAATGCTTCTTCGCGTTCTGTTGTGGATTCAATCACCGCTTCGACGTCGTTGTGTTCAACTACTGCGTTCGCTGCAGTAACAGTCCGATCAAGGCGGTTCTGGTTAATGTCCATCAGGGACACTGTACATCCCTGTAGTTCTGGATACGATAGGATGTCACCCAGTAAGTTACGAGCAAAAATGACACTCCCCGCACCGATAAATGCAATCTTTGTCATGCGTCTCCCTAGTTTTATCCGGTCGTAATAAATAACAGTTTATAGTAAATTATTGCCGGTATTTGCTGTGCCCATGAACCTCGTGAATATTGTAACGTGTCTACACCGTGTTTGTTAATAGCGAACTCTACTGTTGTGAGGTTTGTTAACGGAAAACGAACTGGGCCGAGTCGGTTGAGCCGTCCGTAGAGTTCAAAAATCAAAGATATCAGGTATGTTGCGTCTCGTACGACCGATCATCATCTGAGTACTACAGTTCTTTCAAGTCGTTAACCCGGAGATGTGCTAACTCGGCAGTAAAGAGTGGGTCCTCGCACCATGGTCGGCATTAGCGGCGTAATTGATCGTGTCTACATAGTTTCTCTCAACAATACTACTTGTTGTTGGTTGTTTGTTTACTGCAAACTCACTTGACAAGCGTGCCAACTGTAGTGAACGATATCGCCGAGTAGGACACTGGTAACTTCAGAATGCTTGACCGGATTAGGCGGCCCAGATTATTACTATTGTAGCTCTGTAATGGCAAATGTTGGGCCAAAATCATGGTGGTGTTCAGATAAGCTGGTTCCATGCGAAGGCGTACGTTTGAAGCAGATTTTCGATGGTATCTTATTCGGCGTGGCTGAAACAGTTTGAGAACTGGTTGGTTCTCTGTTTTAGTTCTCTAAAGACACGTTCGACACTGTTCCGATTACCGTGTATTTCGTATCTGTAATCGAGATCGTGTCGATGAAGTGCTGCTTGCAGCGACGGTGCGGAATCGACGAAAAAGAGCGCTTCGTAGACGAGATGTTTCTCGCGGAGTTCGGCGAGAAACATCTCAGTAATCGCCTGAATTCTCGTCGTTAAGAGCTTGACGTGCAGCAAGTTGTTTGTGTCGGGATCGACGACGACGCACAGCGAGAAGCATTCGTCATTCAGCTGGATCACGGTTTCGGCAACTGCGACATGATCCAGATTAGTGCCAATGAGCGGCTGTAGATCAGCCTTCTGCACCCAGTTGTGAATGGTCGTTCGACAGCAATTGACACTCAATATATAGAAGATTGATATAGTATATGAAAGTGATAATACAGCCAAATGGAGTCGGATGCTGAGCTTCATCACGGGCTCGAGTGTCGCCTCTCGCTCTAGAAAATTTTAACTCGAAGCTGTCGGAACCTCTGATAAGGCGGGCGATCTCGAGCATAGGGAACTCAAAGATAGTTCCGCCTCACGTTTCATCCTTATCTGAACACCGCTGGAATGACGATGCAAATACATGAGTTCAGGGACATGGATGGTGACTTGTGGGACTACGATGGCGCACCTCCAAACCCCCCCACCCAGATGACGATGAAGATCCAGATATTGGGGTTGAGGCTGGTGAGAATGCTGAGCGTTTCGTAACGGGCTTTAATTGGGTTTTCTTGTGGTGGTACTATCTACCCAAGCGGTACTTTTCAGTTACTCTTAATGACAAGACCTAATCCATCAACCTCAGGCCGAGGCGGCAGTATATGTTATTGCTAGTCTGTCTGTTTGCATGGCGTAATCGGAGTTAGATATCCGTGATTCGACAGTTGACGACCTAGATAATTTGATAGATGATCGAGTGACGTGGGCAGTGGTGAGTATCGTCGTCGGATTCGCCGACAGCACGTCGACGAATTGGGAACGCATATGGAACTCACTTCAGTAGCAGGGGCAACACGGGAGACGAGTGTCGTCGGCTAAACACACACGATATCCGCATAGGTTGCGATACTGAATTTGCACCTTGCCACTCGCACGTCTATCGGAACATCCTTCTTTGCTGGTGGAAGACTCAACGATCAATTCGCAGTCGTCAGCGAATGGTCGTTTCACGCAATTTGGGTCTGTTGAATGAGTGTTCAACAGAGACACGATTCTCTCCTTCGCTAGAAACCCGTCGCCTATCTACGCGGTCTCGACGATCTCGTTCAATTCGTAGTATCGCGCTCGAAGCGTTATCGCGTTCACATTCGCCGCACCGGCGATCGCCTCCTGTGTCCGCAGGTCACCGAACTCCTCACAGGCCTTGTAGACACACCCAGCGGCGACGCCAGCAGGACTCCGACCGTTCGCGATTGCTGCCTCATCTGCGAGTGACGCAAGCTCTTGAGCTCGATGCCGAACGACGTCGTCGATAGCGAGTTCGGAGGTGATCTTCGGAACGTGTGACCGAGCGGTGACGATCGACGTCGGGAGTCCGAGTTCCGTATTCAACGTCTTGTACGCGGTCACCACTCGGGAGCGACTGACGCGCGCCACACTGACGACTTCATCCAACGTGATCGAATAATCGGCACATCGACAGGCGCCGTAGACACTCGCTGAGGCGATCGACTCCACCGACCGTCCACACAGCAGGTCCGCCGACTGGGCGCTACAGAAGAGCCGGCAGGCCTGATCACGGAGCGTCTCCGGGATGTCGAAGCCGCCAGAGATACGTCTTACCTCCTGGAGGCCACGCATCTGGTTCCGTTCCGCTTTCGATCCGAATTTGCCACGTCGATGTTCACGACGCAACCGGTTGAGCTGGCGACGCTTCTTCGAGGAGAGTTTCGTTCCAGTCGCATCAGTTCGGAACCCGATTTCCGTTGACAGCCCACGATCGTGGCGAGCCATCGTCCGTGGCGCCCCCGTCCGTTTGCGTTCCTCCCGGTTACAATACCGCCATTCCGGACCGCGATCGATGATCGTCTCCTCGAGGATGAGTCCACAGTCGTCACAGACGGTTTCGATCGACGTCGTCGAGACGCGACCACCGCACTCGGGGCATCGGTCCGTTTCTTGGTCGAACTGTCCATCCTCATCGGTCGTCGCAAAGATGTGTCTCGTTGCCATCTCAATCACTGATCGAGGGAGGTCACCATCTCGATGCTCCCCTCACCCCCATTTGGGGAGAAAAAATTCTCTGCGGGGCGATTCGGATCGGAGATCTGTGGGTGGAGCGGCGGCGTCTTGGACTACGTGACTCCGTCGGGAGTTACGATTCGACGGTATAGACCTCAGTCCGCAGATACACGACTCCAATACCCGTATAGATGAGGCCCAAGATCAGCGGGAACCACTCCTGTTGGAGGGCAAACATAGCTGCTTGTACAACTCCTACTCCAACCATCGTAAGTCCAATCCACGTCTTGAGACGATTACTCGCCATTTCCCTCGTCATCGTAGCCGGCCATCCGCTGTTGGGCGTCAGCGATCGCCTCGATAGCGACGACGAGCCGCCAGAAAAGGTAGATCACGATAAGGACGAGTCCAGGAAGCACTCCGAGTACCAGTTGGCCGACGATAACTATCGCATACGCCAGGATCAACGCGTACAGTACCACTATCGTGCCGAGCCAGGATCGCGAGAGGGCTGGCGAGGACCAGTGAGCCATAGAACAGCAAATAGACACGAAGAACTTTAGAATTACTTATACAGGCAGGTTAGGAACGAATGCACTCGCGATGAATGTGTCTGCGAGAAACAGCACATACGCAAAGCCGCCACTGAATTCGTGATCTTCGGTTCGGATCGGTGCATAGAGGTATGCAGTTAAGTTCAGTACCATTGGTGGATGACGTTCATTTCTCTTTGATTTTGGAGATCTTGGCCTTGTTTGGACGCGGAACAACAGTCTATTTCGTTCACCGGGCTCTGTAGAAATCCTCTTCTTCAGACAGATTCTTGCCTGAAACAGCCGGTCGATGAGCACACCTCAGCTAATGGCTGTTTCAGCCGATTTATATCTGAAGAATAGAATTTCTATATACTCTGATCCTATTATTTAGGCACTACACAGTTTGAACCGACGGAACAGCAGGTATTAGAGGAGTGTCATGTTGGTGTCTCGTACCGGAATATCAACCATTCGTGGATTGTTGCTACAAGGCTATCAGAGACTGGTTTCACCAGTGTGAGCACTTGTTCGACCCTGACTGCCAGATCGACAAGAGGTGGCGTCGACGAGACGAAAATCAACATTGACGGCTAGACTCTCTATGTCTGGACGGCAGTCAATTATCACACACTCGAAGTGTTGCACACCGATGTCTCTCCCGGCCGATCCAGTACCGATGCGTTGTTTTTTCTCCAAAAAGTGCTCAAGCGGTGCCACGTTCACCCCCTGATGCGGGCCGACCGTGGCTTCAAGCACCACTAGCCGCTGGAGCTGTTAGACTGCGACGCTGAGCGGGAAACGGGAGAAAATCGATCGCTCTCTGAAGCCTGGTTCGGTCTGTGAAATACCAAACTAGGCGCTTCAGGTACTGATTCCGGATGGTAGCTCCGCTGAATCAACCAGTTCGTAGATATGAGCCTTTGGCACTCTTCACAACACTCCCCTCTAAAGTTCACACCTATTAAACATAATTTTTCCAAAGGGTTAATATAGGTTTAGTTAGAAGTCCTATTACATGCCAATAGATGGCAATAAACTCGGGATAAGTGATCGAAGATCATACCTCAAGACACTTGGTAGTACTACCGCTGCAGCTTCACTCGGCCTGATAGCCGGCTGTACGGGCAACGGCGGTAATGGCAACGGCGGTAATGGTTCAACACCCGACGAGGAGCCGATCGATCAGGCGTTTTTATCCCCTGACAGTCTCGAGATCGATCTCTGGAGGGCGTTCCGAAACGGCATGCAAGAGGCGGCCGAAGACTTTGGTCTAACGAGCGACGCACAGGATCACGGTGGCCAACTCAGCGATCAGATCTCGCAAATCGAAGGCGCGATTACCAGCGGTGCGGACATGGTCGCCGCGACCGCTCCGAGCGACTCCGGCGTTCAGTCTCTCGCGGAGACCGCGGCGTCGGAAGGTGTGCCATTTTTCGAGTACTGGTCGATGGGTAAGTGGCTGCTGCCGTCGTCGATCGGACCGGAATTCGTCCAGTATCAGATACCAGAGACGTTTCACGCTGGAGCGATCCCTGCTCAAATCCTTTTCGAGGAAATGGGAGGGGAAGGCAACTACGTTATGATTTTGGGCCCTGAAGGCCACATCGGGTCGTACCGGAATCAGGGCGCCCGCCAAGCCCAAGAGGATTATCCCGATATTGACCTACTTGACGCAATTTACTCCGGCGGGTGGACCCGTAGACACGGCCGGGAGGTGATGTCATCATTCGTCTCAAACTACGGTGACGATATCGACGGCGTGTATGCTAACAATGGTACGCTCGGACTCGGTGCAGCCTCAGTTCTCTCAGAGAACGACATGGCGATCCCGTTCACCGGATTTGACGGTGCGAGTCCGAACATCGAGCACCTTCAGAACAACGGTCCTGACTCCGGCGAGCCGTATCAACTCCAAGAACAAGCTGCACCACCGTTCTGGCAGGGCGGCTGGTTCGTCGCGAAAGCCTGGGACTGGCTTCACGGATGGCGTCCTCGAATCCCAGAGCGGATGATGTGGGTCCGGACGACGACGGTTCTCAATCCCGGACTCGATCAATCGTCGTTTAGCGACATTGAAACCAGGTTCGCCACACCAGAAGAGTATCTCTCCGTCGCGTACAGCGACGGGCACTCCCCGTACGACTGGAAAGCAGCGTCAATCGAAGAGAGTGGTGACGACTGGGACCCGCAGCACGAACTCGTTCCGATCCGACAGTCCGAGTGGGAACAGCTCCAGTGGACCGAGGACAACCGACCGAGCGGACTCACGATCCCCGACGATTACGACAACGAACAGCTCTTCGACGAGGTCGAGGAGGACTACCGGTCCCGGAACGAAAACGGTATGAACCCATACCTGTAGTTGCTACTCCTCCAATAAGATGTCAATATAACAGAAAATTAAAAAAATCACATGAGTGCGAAGCCTGAAGCGGACGAACAGGAGAGGATACAGGACTCCGAGGTTCGGTTCCGTGTCGAGAACGTTCGGAAAGAGTTCAACAATGTCGTTGCTCTCGACGACATCGACTTCGAACTTCGTCGCGGCGAAGTCGTCGGTCTCGTCGGTGAGAATGGTGCCGGAAAGAGTACGCTTCTTAACATCCTTAGTGGGATTTACCAGCAGAATCGTGGAAACATCTACGTCGATGATGAAGAGGTCATCATTGAAAACCCGCGTGACGCTAGTCATGAGGGGATTGCTATTGTCCATCAAGAACAGAACGTGATTCCGAACCTCACGGGATACGAGAATCTGTTTCTGGAGCAATATCCTGATTATGCAACCATGGGTATCCTCGACTCCGGCGAATTGAAGCGGGAGGGAAAGGAGGTTCTCGATACGCTCGGTATCGAACTTGATCTGGAGAAGCGTGTCTCGGAATACTCGTTCAGCGACCGGCAGATGCTGGGTATCGCGAGAGCATTCACCGAAACGGTCGACAGCGACCATCCGATCATTCTGCTTGATGAGCCTACCGCCGGACTCGAGGAGGACGGTCGTGACCTGCTTTTTGACCGGATCAATGACCTCCGGGATCGGGCCTCGTTCGTGTTTGTTTCCCACGAACTCGATGAGGTTCTCGAGATCAGCGATCGCATCTATGTCCTTCGAGACGGGAAAGTAGTCGACCATCTGTGGCAAGAGGAGGCAACCGAGGACAAACTCCAGCACAGTATGGTCGGTCGGGAGATTGCTGAAGAATACTATCAGGTTTCGAAACAGCGTGAACTCACGGATGAGGGGGCGGTGTTGTCGGTGTCCGACCTAGGGAACGAAAATAGCTTCGAGTCGGTCTCTTTCGACCTTCGGCGCGGGGAGATCTTCGGCATCTGTGGTGTGATGGGCAGCGGGAAGAGCGCCCTCGGTCGTGTCCTGAGCGGTGTCGATGCCGCCGATACAGGGACGATAACCGTCGAGGGTGATGAGGTTACCACCGGCTCGGTTTCAAGGATGGTGAATGAGGGTGTTGGGTATGTTCCCAAGGACCGCCAATCAGAAGGGGCCCTTCTCTACCAGCCGCTTCGGGTCAACGTATCGCTTCCAAGTCTCGGGACGGACCTCGTAGCCGACAAGCTACCCGGGATGGGGACAATCAAGTGGCTCATCGACTTCGAGAAGGAACAAACCATGGCAAGGGACGTGATCGACGATCTCAACGTCAAAACGCCGGGTATCGAGTCCTCTCTCGTCCAGTTAAGTGGCGGAAATCAACAGAAGGTCGTCCTTGGAAAGAACCTCGAGCGTGAAGTGTCGCTGCTCATCATGGATAATGTGACTCGCGGTATCGATGTGGGAGCTAAAGAAGAAGTCTACCGGATCCTCCGTGGGCTAGCCGACAGTGGAGTCTCGATGGTGTTTATCGCTGATGAACTCCCTGAGCTCATCAGTATGAGCAATCGTATCGGTGTAATGAAGGACGGACAGATGGTCGACGTGATCGATGCACCACGTGATGACAAACCGACTGAATCGGAGATAATCAAACAAATGATCTAACCATGGCAGGAAACAATTCCGGAACCCCGGTCCTCAGCTGGATCGAAGAATATCGAAGAACTCGTTCTATCGTAGACATACTTGTCGATCTTGGTCCGTTCCTAATGTTGATTATCTTGATGATAGCTTTCACAGTTTCCACGGACGTCTTTCTCACCTACGACAATCTCGTCGGGAACGTGTTAATGAATAGCACGATCCTGTTGCTCGTTGCGCTGGCCGGAACGTTCCCCATCCTTCAACAGAGTATCGACCTATCCGTGGCTTCTATCGTTTCGTTTAGCGGTGTACTCACGGCGCTTCTTATCACCGACTACAACCTTGGGTTGCTCGCTTTGGTCTTAGGAACGCTCGCCGGAACAGGCGTCGGTCTGCTGAATGGCGTGGTATTTGCGAAGGGGAAGATCCCTTCGTTCCTCGTCACGCTCGGGTCGCTCTCGATATTCAGCGGATCGGCGTTGCTATTGACCGGCGGCAGATCAGTCCCCTTCAATGCGCCCGAGATTCGACAGATAGCCATCGGGAATCTCATCCCGACCGTACCGAACCTCGTCATATGGGGAATAATACTATACGTGTTGGTTTCCCTGCTCGCCTGGAAGACGACGTTCGGACGCTATACGTACGCGCTCGGCGAAAACGAGCGCGTGGCGGATTACTCCGGTGTGAAGGTCGACCGCTACAAGATCGGCGCGTTCGTTGTCTCCGGAACGCTATGTGGGCTTGGAGGCGTGCTCTTGGCCGCCCGTATCACGTCCGCGAGCCCGAGCATGGGTGACGGGCTACTGTTAGAAAGTATCGCAGCCATCGTCATGGGAGGGACTGCCCTTACCGGCGGTGTCGGTGGACCTCACCGGACTATCCTCGGTGTGATGGTCATCGGTGTGTTGACAAACGGGATGAACCTCCTGAGTATTCAGTCGTTCGTCCAGGAGATCATCCTCGGATTCGTGGTTATCTTCGCCGTGGCTATGTCGATCGATCGTGATAAGATCGACGTTATCAAATAGAGTCACGGCATCCCCTCCGCGTTTTGTTCTCCCCTTTGGGTGAAACTAAAAAACCCACCCTCCCGGGGTGGGATGGGATCTCACTGCGACTACCCGTGGCCGCCGGCGTTATTTAGAAATTAAACGTTCCATATTCCCATAATATTGATAAGAGTGGGCGTACTATCAATTTGCGTTATGTTACCCGTCGAATTCTCGTCCCGACGATCAATGAACTACGGAAACGTTCCGGCCATTAGACGCGAACAGGGATCACGAGCATGACGGACAGCGTTGAGGAAGCTGTGGCAACGCTGACTGACGCTGAATGGGTTGATCTCACGCATACGCTTGAAGAGGATATCCCCGCTGTACCGACTCACGCCCGCTTTGGACATACTCTCTATGAGTCGTATGAGTGGGGAGATGAGGCGTGCCACTACCGGATCACAATGGGCGAACATAGCGGCACCCACATTGATGCGCCGCTTCACTTCATCGCCGAAGGGGACGCACACTATGATGTCGCATCGATCCCGCTCGAATGTCTCGTCGGGCGTGCCGCCACAATTGATGCGACTGACGTAGAAGGAGGTAAAACCGTGACTCGCGAGCGGATCGAGACGTGGGAACAAGAACACGGATCTCTGCGAAACGGCGATCGGGTTCTCTTTTGGTTCGGATGGGACCGATACTGGGACACGGGCGAGACAGGTCAAGAATACTTGGACTCGTGGCCGGGACTGTCGGCTAAAGCAGCCGCATACCTCACCGACATCGGGATCGATCTTGTTGGATGCGATACCGCAGCCGTTGATGCCTCCGGAAACGACGAGTTTCCTGCACACTATGAGCTTCTCGGGGAGGAGACGTACATCGTGGAAAACCTGACTAACTTGGATCAATTACCGGCGTTTTCCGCTTTATTTACCTTCCCACTGAAGATCGACTCAGGATCCGGTTCACCGATCCGGGCAGTCGCAATGATCGATTGAATGGTCGATTCTGCTTTGTTGAATTCGATGACGGCGTCGGGGTCACTGTTTGAGCGCTTGTTCGAGATTGTAGACTGTGGGGATCACCACGAGCTCGCGGAACTCGCGGTACCATGCGTGAGGGTGGACAGCGGGGCCGAACCGACGCTTGATGGCCGAAAAGGCGGTCTCGGCCATCCAGCGCTGGCCGTATAATTCGCTGTCCAACCGGGCGTTGTGTGCGTGATCGTACGCAGCAAACAGCCGATGACGAAGCAAGGGCCGGACGCCCTCTGACCGGAGAGCGTCCCGGAGAGATTGGTTGTCATAGCCTTTGTCGCCGGCGATACTTTCTATTTTCTCGGTGTTACGAAGGGCGACTCGACGGCCAGTTTGGGTGTCGTGAGGCCAGTGTGCCGAGCAGTGAATATCGAGGATGGCACACGAGTCTGTATCGACGAGCGCCGTCGTTTTCAGCGTGCGTATATGGCGATCCGAGCGGTGTTGGTAGTGTCTCGATGCCGTTTCGCGGTCGAAGAATGTGGCATCGATGGCACCGTGCGAGCCCGGATCGCAGATGGTCGCGGACTCCCGGAGGAAGCCGCGCCACACCGACATGGGCACCCTCTCAAACGACCGGTACAGCGTTGAGGGTGCGGGAAATGCCGTCGCGCGAGCTGTAACAGACCACGAACGCGATCCATCTCGCTCGCCCAATCGACGATCTCGCGGTGCGTCGCGTCCATCTGAACCCGAAAAAAGTGGAGCGTGACATGCTTCCAGCCGGAAAACCCGTGGCCAGTCGGATCACTCACCGCCGTTGGACTGGCGGCAGAGCGCTTTTGAGCCAGCGACACGGCTTGCTTACCGAAGCGGAAGAGGAGTTTAGGCACATTCGGCTCTTCCGCTTCGCTTCCGTCTTCAGAGCGACGCTATCCTGCCGCATTCTGCGGATTCAACAGAACACCTTGGACATACTTCGGTGAGGGCACGCTATTGCTGTGCCCTCCGCCCTTCGAGGGGCAATAAAATCTACACGTACAAAGAGCAGTCTTGGAATTCGGTTCAACGAAGAGCTTCTATAGACACACTCGACCGTTATTGGATATCAGGGCGTAATGGGGAGAGCTCTTCCCACTGTGCATGATGTTCGACGCAAAGCGTCACAAGGTTTTCGAGCATATTTGCTCGTTCGTAGTCAATTTCTCCATCATCATGGAACGAGCGTAGTGGGATGACGTGATGCACATGCAGGCTTTTGCTGAACTGATCCCGATGAGTTTCACTGGAGATTTGACATCCAGGATGTTGACACTCGTAAGAATCACGCTCTAACGCTCGTGTTCGTATTGTCTTCCAATTCGGCCCGTACCAGAGTCGTTCCCGCTTTTCTGCCCCGGCCCACAATGGATGGTCAGGGCCGGTGAATGGGGTGAATGGTTCGTATCCTGCGGTCTTGATTGCTTCATTCCAACTCCCGAACTTTCGGATGTAGCCGCGGAGTGAGTATCGGCTATCGCTATTCAAATCGGAGATGAAGGGAGCACGACCGAGTTTCTCGGCTAATCGGTGAATCTCCTCGATAAGTTCCTCACGTGGGATTTCCTCGTGATTGGGCTCGAAGCCAACACTCCGTAGTGCGTTATTCCAGCTTCCGAAATGCTTGGTGGCCGCTTTTCTCGAATATTGCCCGTACTCGTTCATCTCCTCGACCGTTGGTGGATGACCGAGCTGCTCGCTGAGTGATTGAATGGCTTCGACAACCTCCGCTTTCGAGACGGTCGCTGGTTTGTTGATTTCAAGCCCCGCCTCCCGGAGTGCATCGTTCCAGGTTCCAAATTCGGTGATGTACGCTTTCTGCGTATACCGCCCCTTTTCGTCCATTTCGCTCATAGCCGGTGAATGGCCGAGTTCCGTGGCGAGTCGCTGTAGCGCGTGTATGAATTCATCTCGCTGCTGGTCTTCTCGGTGGTTCTGCGAGATGTGGCCTGCTTTCTTTGGACCTGATTCGAACTCGGTGCCGCAGTACTCGCGTTCGTAGCTGCCTGTTTCGTTGGACATAGTGATTCAGCGAACGCGAATTGAAGGCGCTCGCACCCCTCGGTGCGCCAATAAACTCTCAGTGGCCCGCGGGTTGGCCTGTTGTCAAGGTCGTGGCTGCGCGCGCAGCGACCGGAGGGAGCGAGCACGGAGCGGTGGGTGGGGAGGTGGGGTTTGGGTCGGCGCCGGCATCAGCAAAAAGGGGATCGCGACGATCTGGCTACTCCCACCACCGACCGCGCTCGGGGAAATGGACCGTGCTCCACCCGGTCAACGCGAGTGAGACGCGCCCCTCGTACCAGTTTCGCGCCGCCCCGTAGATGCGCACCCGTTCGCCCTCGCGCATCCACGGTTGCTTGGACGCCTTCCACACGGTCACTCGAGTCGTTCCACTGTCGTCACTGATGAGTCCGACCTGCGCGATCTTCCGACTCGACGGCTCCCACAACGTCTCGATGCGCCCTTCAACCGCCACCTCTCGTCGATCGACGTCCTCGAGTTTCTCGATCGGCACGATCCGTCCCGGCCCCAGCTGGAGTTCTTCGAAGGTCTTGATGACCGCAGCCATCTTACTCGTTCCACGCACCAACTCTCCGGCCACCCGCCGACTGATCGCCGCTCGCGTCCAGCCGCCGAGCTGCTTCGCTAATCGCCGCGCCTGCCTGTTCACGAACGCCAACTCGTCCTGGGGAAGTTCTTCCCGAGGATCCGGCCGATCCGGGTCAGCTAACGGGTCCACGCTCGCACGTCGACGTTCGAAGTCCACTCGTCGGGCCGCGCTCCCCCGCGCCGCCGCGCTCCGCGTTCGCTCCTCGCGACCCTCCTGGGTCCCGAATGCCGCCCGGGCACTGATGCGCGCCAACTCGTCCTCCCGCGCCCGAATGCACTCTTCCTGTTTCAGGGTCACACCGTGGATCCGTTCCTGGCTCGTGTCGACCATCCCGTCCGGGTGATTGGCGTCCACTTTCGCTTGCACCTCCATCTGCACCGTCGCCCGTAGCTCCGGCGTTTCGTCGACGACTTCGAACCCGTCCTCGTCGACCTCCGGCTCATCCACGTGTTCGTACGCCTGCTCATCAACCGAAACCTCATTACCAAAGACGTTCTTACTAGACATTGGAGTTACTTGCTCCAAAGGCGCTCACGACGCGCCACCACCCGCGCTCTATCGCGGGTTTTTCACGACAGTTACCGACAGGAGTCATCTGCGCTCTCGCTCGCGCCTTCGCGCACGCCTTTGGCGGGCGCGAGCGAGAGCGCCCGACACGACGGGCCACAACCAGCCCCGCGCGGCGATCCGCCCGGCGCGAGCGTCCAGCGGAGTAAGCGTAGGGGGCGAGCAGCCACGCAGCGCAGCCCCCTGCGGTTACCCGCTGGCGTCGAGGGCACATGCACTTTAGCCCGGAACGGGCGCTCGCTGTGCGGAGAGCGCCCGCACGCCCGGAATGGTCGGTCGCGAGCGAAGAGGCGCGACCCTGGGAGCGCCTCGACGCGAACGGCGACCGTAAGGGAGCCGTGAGCAGGCGTCGGGCGGCACGCGGCGAGCGGGGCGATCCGTCTCGTTATACCGACCAACCGCCGTCGACGATCGGCTGGTACGTTCTACTGAGGACTCCTGAGGAATTTACAGATACTTCGTGGTGAATTCCGTTGGGGAGTTTTAGATTGTAGTTGACTACCTTTCCGGAATCATGCTAGTGACTCTGTTGAAATCCTCTGCTTTCGGTAGGAAATAAGCTGAAACAACCAATTTCTGAACTCTGCGTATTTATTACTACAGTCGCGGTGTTCAGTTTCTATCCAAATTGAGAACACGCATTTTTTACCATATTGTGGAGAAAATCAGTTGCATGCCCTCCCTGAAACGTGTCCACATTGTCGCAGCATTCGTCCTGCTTGGTGTCACTGCGTTCCTTTACTCGGTGATTATCGCCCAACAACTCCTTCTCGGCACGGGCGTTGCGATCGCGTCCTTCGTCGTCGCAACATTCGCGTACTACGGGGGTACCAACCGAAAGACGGCCACTCGCGCAACGATCATCGTCACACTCATTTATGGCGTTTTCACTCTCCAGCTTCCTATTGCTGTCATCGCGGCCTGCGTCGTCTACCTCACCGTGTGGCTGACCGGCTCGGACAGCCCACTCGACGCACCTGACACGCAGGTCTTCCCGGTCGAATCGACGGCTACCAACGAATCCGACGATAGCAAGTGAACCGGGCGATCTACGGGTCTCTTGAGGCGATCAGTCACCCGATGCTTGGTACGTGGTTTGTTCAGTGATTCACCTGTACTGAGTGATTCGTGAGTCCTCTGAACAGACCGCAATCATGTCAAAACTCATCCGCTACTGGATTTCTAAAAGAACTGCCACTCCCGCACTGTCTTACTCCCCACCATCGAGATACTCATTAATTAATATCGGTACAATCACTCCGACACCTAGTATCACAGCAACAGACAGCCATGGTGGCGGCTCAGTTACGCTATCAAGTCCAAACAATAGCACTATCGCCAGTGCGATAAATCCGATTCCGACCGTGTTTTCGCGGGAGACCATAGAGTCAAATTTCTCGTGCATTCGATAAAACTGGATCGCCAGTCCACCAAGCATCGCGTCAGGTTCTCTCCCCTCGTTGGGTTGATCGACTTCGGCATCATGTTTGGCGATCGCCAACGCTGACAGCGTCGCAATCCGTCGGCTATGGTCGATGACGGATCGTTGCCCACACGTCACCGACGCCGTTCCGATACGGAAATCGACGTGGGCCGAATGGGTGACTTATCGTCGATCACGGTGAATCTCTCTTCCATATCCCCACCAGAACCTGTGGCACGAAAGCGAACTCAGAGGTCGACGTCTTATTCCGTCTTCGCATCGACGTCGAGGGCTGTGGTCCAACCACGGTGGAACACAGCGAGCTGGACGATCGAGTTGAATGCTTGGTCGCTTGGCTCGTGGACGAGAACCCGTTCGTTCGGAACCGGTGTGACGAGACCGTCGTCGACGAGAGTGTTCACGAGAAGGTGGGCTTCCCTGTCCTCGAGGTCCGCTACCACCACGTGTACAGCATCTTGATCCTGAGCGAGGAGTTCTGCTTCGAACCGTTCGTAGTCGGATGATACATCACCGAATGTGTCTGTACCGTTCATCATAATCACACGAGTGCACCGTAGGGCGCCTCAGTCATTCAGGCGCACAGAAACTCCGGGCTCGTTAGTCGTAACCAACACTACGGAGTGCTCCGTCTCGTTGTTGGTCAACGGTGAAATCGGCTTCCAGGACGCCGACCGGTCGTCGTCGCCAAACGGTCTCGGCGGATTCCTGTGAACGTCTATCTCCATTGTTTCGTCTGTGAAAGTGTATTTTGTGTCCTCTCAGGGAGTCTCCGTCCGATCGACGGTAATTGCACTGTATGCTGGAGCGATGTTCGGATTCTTTGGGGTACTACTGCTCCGGTACGCGTCCACCGCATGGAGATTTTGAAGGAGGCTATCGACTTTCTAGGACTGCAGTGGGAAGCGTCAAAAGGTCCACTCACCGGTATTGAGGGATATTCTTAGATACTACGTGCCGTAGTACCTTCGACCATCCCAAGGCATTCGTCTGCCCCGCCGATAGACGATCAGCGGTCACGAATTCGATCTCGAGCGGCCGCAAACCGAACGGGATCTGTCTCTCCAGACGCAGCCATATCGTTTGCAGACTGGAGTTGAGAGTTGATGAGTCGATTTTGCTGGCGTGACCACTCTTGATCGTCGTGCGTCCGAACGTACTTGGCCCACCGTTTGATCATCGCACGCCGTTGTTCCATGTTCCGGCGTTGATCATCCTCAAACGCGGTTGAGTTCTGCATAGTAGTTCTCGACTCCGAACTCTTTGACGTACGTTTCAAGCTGCTCCGTATTAAATCGTTCCTCGAACGTCAGATACAGATGGATGGCGTCTTCGAAATCCTTGCCATTGAGACTGTCTGCAGCTTGTGCAAGTCGGAGTTTGTACGCAATCTGGAGTTCAAGCGGACTGATCTTGATCTGGCCATCAGAAAATGTGACCGTGAGGGGGTTCGAGAGAGCTTCGCGCTCAATGTCGTTTGAGACGAACCACGTCTCGAAGTTCGGATACATCTTGCCGTCCTCTGCAATTCGAATACGGCTCCCCTCGTTCAACATTGAATACATCTCATCAAGTGGCATGGCCATTCCCCAGTACCCCCGATCTTTGAGTTCTGAGACCAATTCCTCAGTCTCCGTTTCAGACAGGGGCTCCAGAATGACGTCGATATCCTCCGTCGAGCGAGATCGCCCCGTGAGAATTGCGACGTACCCGCTAACAATGACGTAGTCAACGTTACAGGCATCGAGGATCGCTGTGAAGTCGAGTACGTCTTTGTCGAGTTCTGAAAGCTCTCGTGAAAGTGAGAGTGTGTCGTCACTGAGTTCCATCAGTTTCCACCACGGAATACGGATACACTGAGTGTTGGGTCACTTCTATCCATTTGTGTATTGAGACACTCATTCATTGGATTTTCTTCGGTATCATGACTTACATTCCCTCCGATCTGATTGGGTTCGAAGCCAAGGGAGTGGAACACCCGGATCGAAATTTCGTGACGTGAGGAAGACATCTTCTTAACCAACAATTCGCGAACTCCGCCGATCGTGTTGGTTACTCCATGTTCGGATGCTTCCAGAGAACGTGCACTGGCGCAACACGGAATCTGTCGAGACCACCGACAGATGAATCCTGGTCCAGAGCCGCAGTTCGATCTCGGTGTGAGCCTCGGGTGAGTTGGATGATCAGCTCATCGCGAACGGTCTCGCGGTCGATCGTGGTTGCACTCCACCCGAGTCGCTCGTCGAAGTGCCGCTTGGTGAACGTCTCACCAACACCGTCGACGGCGATGTACTGCGTCCGTTTCACACCCCACATGTGCCACGAGATGACCTCCGCGCCGACTGGTTCATGCGTCATCTCGACGAGCGCACACTCCACCAACGCGACGATCGACGTCGGACTTCGATCGGTGGGAAGCGCCACGTCCAGATTCGCCCACGATGGTGCGACTTCTGACTGTCTCGGGATATCCTGTACCTCGACGTCGTCGAACGTACTGTCTAAAGACATTGGTCTATACGAGAGCTTACTGCGTGCTCCCGCACCCCTCTGGGGGAGAAAAAATACTCCTGCGGAGCGACGTCGACGTTACCTCGGCATACTGAGAGATCGACGCAGGCGGGTTCGGAGAGATAGCTGTTTGACCAAAGCGTGAGAGTAGAAACTGCACAGTCAATAGGGAGTGTATATTTGGACAATACTGATAATAAACATCCTAATATAACGGCCTCAGAATCAATTAGAGCCTTGTCGATTGGATTTAATCTTCTTTCAAAGACGTCGACGCCATATCGGAGGTGGGCCGGAAGCATCAGAACGGCTCGACGACAGCATAAGTCCTACAAAATCGGGTATTGAGTGACTCAAACCAAGGGTAGTGCCGATTTACAGAATAATTGCGGGTCCCGCAAAACGATTAGTAAAATAACGCAGTAGAATAGAATGAACCGTAGAGGGGCTCTACTATCTAAAAAAATGATCGACGGGGAGTTCAAAGTGGAAAACGAGATAGTTAGAGAGAATTTCTATTATTATGAGTTGTTCCGTGGAATCGACATCGTCACACCAAGAAAATTTTCCGAGATGCTGAACGATCTATGAGTCCCCTATATTGATCGACTGAAAGAGGGAGACACCTGAGTGTACCAAAGGTTCCCCTCAGAATTCCTCGTGAAATTCCCCAGACAAATCGTCGATCTGTTCGTACATCTCGTCGGGGAAGGGGAGACTCCCCCAGATCGAGTAGGGGCACTGATCCTCACCAACGCAATACCGTTGCATATCGTCGTTTCCACAGTTCATCGGAAGCGGTGTTTCTCCACCGATAGTGTTCGAAAACTCGTAGCGAACTTGGTAGTCCGTTTTCTCTTCATCGTACCACGGCCATCTGGAGAAGACGTCTTTGAGATCGGCGACGATCGCATCTAGTGTCCTGTCTTGGTACTGGGGGAGCCACATGACCATCCGGGCAAAGTTGTAGAGGTCTTTTCGGACAGGTTTCCTCTCGTGAAGACGTTCTTCCATAGCGGCCAGACACGGGAGTTCGAACAGGTCCTCCAGTTGGTCGACGTCGAGCTGTGTCGATCTGTGGCTACTCCGGGCTATCCGGTACGTGTTGACTCGGTCAGAACGATCGATCGTAACCGCAGTGTGTGACTCGATATTTGCAAGTTTCTTCGCGAGACTGCTCGGACTGGAGATCCGGTTGATGACCGTGGACTCCCAATCGTTTTCGGGGGTGTATGCATCGATCGCGTCGTAGATCTCGTTCGCCGTATGAAACTCCCCCAGCTGAACGGTCTCGGCAGGGGAAGCGGTCAGTACACGTCGAAGAACGCGGATGGTCCGGGTCCCACGGTCCCAGTTTCGCCAGAGACGATCGTAATTCCCTGTCTCAACGAATCCGGAGATCTGTTCTGCGATTTCTGATTCGTTGGTCGTCAACCACGTTCGCTGCTCTTCAGAGAGGCCCTGTTCCTGAACTGTCAAGAGCTTCTTGAAGGCACGTTTGCCGTAGCTTCGATACTTTTCGTCAAAGTCGCCAACTGGGACGTACAGATTGTTGTCTCGAACCCGAGACAGAATTTCGCTATCTTCATCGTCATCTGTAGACGTCCCCGAACGGACGAGACAATCTCGTGATGCTGCTACCATCGGGATCTCGAGGTATAGTCCAGGGCCGAACTCTGGCACCGACTTGATGTCGGTACAGACACGGCCCGGATGCGGTCCATCCGCACCTGGCTGTTTTTGATAGAGTATCTCGGCAATATCCTGATACAGCGATGTATTCCCGTATGCTCGAAGCAATGAGGCGAGATTGTTGACGTATAGCTCGCGAATGTCGTAAAGCGGCTGGATCGTCCGTGGAGGAGACTGTTTGAACTTCGGATGACCCTTCACGCAGATTGCGCTAAGTGTGGCGAGGACCGCAAGCAATCCTGGCTCATCAACGAACGGATCCTCGAGCGCATCAGCCCGGACCTGTTCGTTGAACGCGGCGCGTCCAAAACGCCCGATATCGTTGAGGAGGTCCGCCGGCTGATCGACGCCGTCGATGACGTATCGATCGTAGCCCCGAGTGAATAGCTGGTTGATGGAGTGAGTACCGTACTCAAGAGGTACCGAGATCACTCGATACGCCGTTTCTTCATCATCGACGGGGGGACTCGAGCTCACGACTCGAACCTCTCTGGGGTCGCCGACTGCACATCGAAATGCGGACTGTCGATCGGCTGAACGACGCGACAGACCTCCGCATGGAGCGAGTAAGGTAACCGCGCTACTCGACGTCGATCTGCAGTTACGACTGGATCGATCGGAATCCCGTACCCGTCAAGAAGCAGATCGTTCAGCACCTCACGACTCTGTTCGTCGTATCTGTGTGCAGGGTCGCCATCCAGCAGGTAAACGTGGACGCCCTGTCCGGTGTACATCACCATCGTCTCGTCGGCGTCGAAGTCATCCTCAAAGATGTCACGCACTGCGAATCCGTACTCGATAGCTCGATCGACGTCCTCGAAGGCATATGGATACCCGACAGGATCCGCATCACGGATTCCTGCCGCCTCGAGGACGTCATCAGACTGGCTCTCGTCGTCGGGAGCAACCAGTTCCTCGGCCCGATTTTGCGCGATCGTTTTCGCGTCGATATCGACCAAGATGATCCAGGGACGATCCCAGTGATTCAACGCGTAGTATACTGCATCAGGAGACGGATCTAATCCGTCGATCAAGCTCGGATCAGCAAGGATGTAGGGGCTTCCGGTTAGTGGGTCGTTGCGAGCTGGGTGGCGCACGAACTCGAGAACATCGTCGATCGTTTCAAACTGGGGCGTAGTTCGTTCTCCGGACGCGTCCGTCTGCCACGTAGCTCTGCGAATAAACTCTTTGTCCGGAACGTCGGACTTTCGAACGGGGTACGGATCACGAAAGGCGATGGCGTACTCTTTCGGCCCACCAGCGGTAATAAACGGCGGCAGATCGTCGAGATAGGTGGGGAATTCCTCCTCGTAGTAGGTGGTGATCTCTTCGCGAGTCGCGGTTCGCCACGTCACGAATTGACCTCCGTGTCGAGGTTTTTGAAACTGCGAATCGTTGTCAGTCCCGCCGCATCGAACTCTTCGATCGTGTCTCGGATCGACGTGAACGATCGAGCGTCACGGCCGCTCACACTCGCTTCGATTCGATCGGCGTCTGCGAGCCAGTCGAGCACTTCAATGGCCGTCTCGCGTTTGTTGAACGCCCAGACGACGTGTGCATCTACATCGCTGAGCTTGTCGTAATCATCGATAGGTGCTTCCCGGTTGTGACTGTGGAGTTCCGCTTCACCAGCCCAGATCAACGTGTCGTCGACGTCGAATCCGGCCACGTCGAATACCGCATCTTCGGAATGTTGGTAGTACGGTTCAACTCGAACGACGTCGTCCTGGTTGCCGATCCATACCTCGAGGAGTTTGACGCCGACTTTGTGGGGCGTTTTCTCACCAATATCCCCCTTTCCGGGACCGACTCGTAGCTTTTTGCCAAGCAGTTCGCGACCCGCTGGAAGGACAGTGTAGTACTTGCGTCCGGCAGCGGATGCTTCATCGAGGAGACCCTGCTCTCGAAGGCGCTGGAGGTCAAGATCCTCAAACTCATCGCGAAGGGAACGCATCGCATCAAGGAGTGTATACTCAGAGGATTCTCGGTTCATCACCTCCAAGACGTGATCTAAGAACCGGATATCATCGCGAGTGAGGCCACGATTTTGAAGCTCATCGTCGGGAACCGATATCCCCCCATATTTGACCGGCGAAGAGCCGTTCTCCGGTGGTTCAGTTGCTTCAGTAACTGAGGACTCCGGAGAACTATTGGCTTCATCGGCCTCACCAAGTACGCCAAACGATGGATCAGTATCGGGCGTGGAATCTGGAGTGGTTTCGTCAGTTTGAGAGAAGGGTGACTCGTCTGAGAGGGGTTGCTTCACGGCGGCTTGCTGATCGATAAATGAGGATTGAGAGAGATCGGAGGAGACAGAGTCGGGTGTATTTGAAGACGAACTTCCAGTTTCAGCACTTCCCCATCCGGACCCCTCAGACAGTTCTCGATCAATCCCGTATAAGGCCTGCGTCCGGTCCAGTACCGTTGGATAGGCGGTATTCTCGAAGTGTTCCTTTTGAGATTCCGTGAGCGGATGCTCACTTTCGGGATGTCCTGGGGGAATTGGAAGTGGTTTGAGTGAAAACGGCGATGGGGCAGCATCTCCAAATTTTGGGCTCGGGAGTTTCGCGATCCATTCGCCCTTCGGGAGGGAATTGAGCCGATTTCGGAGTTCTTCAGCGTCAAGATCTTCGTGGACCATCGAACGAGCAAGGTCCTTATCGGGAGTGATATTCGAAATGAGTTTGGTTCGAACGTTATTGAGTAATTCTTTGTAGGCTCTCTCACTTCGATCTCGAACTTGTTCCGGGAACTGCATCACTAGCCCGAGGCACAGACCAAATGATCGTCCCATCGGGAGTAACTGTTCCGAGACGATGGTGGAAGAGACGATCGGTGCGGATTCTTCGATAATGACATTGGTCAAATACTCGTAATCCGACCGACCATCGTTTTTCCGTACTTGAACAGCATCCCACAAGTTGCTCAACACGAGCAATGTGAACGCTTTCTGTGATTCTGGGCGCAATTCACCAGTATCAAACAGAATCGTAATGTCTTCTTCTAGAATGTCTCTGAAGTCAAAGTGACTATCAGTATCCTCACTCCCCGGATTGTGGGTGAATATTCGATAGATATGGGGCTTCTCTGTGAGGGCGTGTAATCGGTTCCCAACACCATTCATAATGTTCTGGAATTGCTTCTCATCGTTGCTGAAGTGTCGGATTAGCTCTTCTTCGACTTTGTCATTGTCCGTCGAAATCGGTGGAATCGTTTTCTCTGTTTGCATTATGTTCGCGGCGTCGATCAGGTCGGATAAGTCGAAGACGTCACTCCCGAACTCCTTATCGAATAACGCCTTGATCAGAGATGAAATAATCTGTTTTGAAACATATGCAGAATCGTGCGTTTCTTCGCCGAGAATCATCCGAAGAATTTCGTGGAAATGATCCACCTTATCCTGGATGGCATCCTCGCGAGTGCGACCTTCGTTTAATGTTCCTCTAATATCAAAGAACGTGAATGCGGGCAGGATATCAGGTAGATTAAAATAATAGACATTATCGAGATTGCCAAATTCGGAATAGTGACACTGCAAGTATTCTCTACACATCCCATCACCTTTTGCGTCGATGACGATATTTGGACCGTGGGTTGTTCTACGGATTGTCTGAAGATCAGACTCTATGGAGATTGATTTGCCAGCTCCCGTCGGCCCAACTCGCATGTAATGGGTAGTCAGCAATTGGGGCGGAATTCGAATCGGCTCCGAACTCGGCTCTCCATTTTCATCCAGTGGATAGCCGATCGACATCCCGTCGTCAAACTCGGCAAGCATATCGGGGTTAGGTTGTTGTAAGGGGTGCTGACTCTGTTGGGTGGCCCGAGTACCACGTTTTCCCGCAACGGATAACACGTGAGAAGACGGAACAAGGACAAAATTCGCAAGTTCAGCTCCACAAAGGATCAGGTCCGGACGAGTTTTTCCACGACCGGTTACGAGTTCACGATCGAGAAGACGGCGAAGTTCTGCGTTTGCCTTTCGCTCTTTGGTTTTTCCTCGAATACCGCGATCTCGGATGCGGTTCCCTTTCAACTCGTAAAACGGACCATCAAGTGGATCAAGTACCGTGGTGAGCGAATCCATCCAGTCGTCACAGCTATCTCGATTTTCCTCAGTCGGGAGCGCAATAGCTCTAATGTTGGCGGTATAGGACCGCTTGGCATTCTTAATGTCGAGATACTCGATCCGTTTGGATACGGATGTGCTGAGATGCCGTTCTTTTCGACGACGTCGGGAGGGATCCTCGGTCGTCCCGAGCCACGGTCCGATAAGTCGTCCGAGGAAGGTATCCCGACCGTCAACGAGGTCTTCCTTGCGAAGATCCGCCTTGTCCTGCCAATCAGGATATCGCTCGAATACGACCTGAAAAGCGACCGGGGTCTCAGCATTCGTCAAGTGATCGATTAGCGACGTCAGCGCAGCACCTGGTTCGGTAACAGATTGAACAGTTTCACTAGAATTGGGCGCAGTAATCGGGGTCAGTGACGTCATCCAATCGCGTTTGCGAGTCGCAGAACCGGACCATCGGACTCCAAGTGGAGAGGCAGCATCGACTGCTGGTCTCGCTAAGATCATCCCACCTTCAGTGATGGTCGGTTTCTCAATCTCAGTTAGAGGGCCATCATCTGGGAGAGAGACGGGTTTATTGAATTTGAATGCCTGCTCGCCGATCCGAACGAATCCATCACCAACGTGTTCAACCGTAGCTGATTCGCCCTCTTCCGTTTCAACCTGGACTGTCGTTACTTCGAGGTCCGTATCGGTGATCTCGATCACTTCGTCCGGACCAAAGTCGTATGCAAGCTTGGATGCCTCATATCGCTCGAGAAACTCTGCTTGCGTTAGTCGTTCGGGCTCGATGAGACGTTTCGAGAGATCGACTTCAAGCCGTTTGATTTGGAACGTCGACGGATAGATCGATTTTACACGCTTCTCAAGCGTGTCGAGTCCATTATCGACACCGTAGAGAAATTCGATCGGCGCATCCAGTCCGTCACTGAGAATGAGGAACTCGAATCGGGGTGCCGGCGTCCCGTGGAATGGGTTGAGTTTCTGCCAGCGTGTCTCGGACTTCGGCTGGAGTTTGTGAAGACTCTGGAGTACCCGCGAGATGCGTCCTGGGTCGACTTCTTCTGAAGTTGGCCGCACTCGAATATACTCACTCATCGTGTCCTCCTGACTCCGTTTGCGGGCTATCACTCAACAGCGCGGAAACTGGATCAACATCTTCCGGTAAATCGGCCGGCCTAGGTCGATCGGTTGGAGAATTACTGGGATGTGACTCGCTTGTCGTTCCATCCTCGCCAAGTCCAGTGACCACCGACCCAGCGTGAGATTCCGGATCGAAGTCTATGACTTCCTTCTCGCGTTTCATTGCTTTGACCTGAATGCCTCGCCACTCGCCGTCGACGCCGACCAATGCTTCTGAAAAGCCATTTTTCTCGTTTCCCGGGACTGCATCCTGAACGAACCGCATCTGCGGATAGTTCATGCCGAATTCCTCTGCCCACTCTTGGTCCATCCCCTCAAGCCGATGAAATTGCTTGACAGCACACTGATCGAGAATTGCCTCGGATTCCGCGTGTTCGAAGAATTCGTCGACAGTCTGTGTAACTAATCGGATCGAGAGATCGTGGTGGCGGTGATGCCGGAAGACGGTCTCCAAGAACGACAGGCTCGCCGCATCCTGCATAATGTATCGAGCCTCATCGATGTAGAAGACGACCTGCTTTTCCGTGACCTTCGCGCGTTCGTAGACCAACGAGATGAGTAACTGCATCGTGAGTGCGGTACTGCTTCCGACGCTGCCTTCCTGTTGTGCGAGATCGAGGTAGATCACTTTCTCGTTACGAATGTCAAACTCCGACGGCTCCCCGAGATTTTCGTGGCGACCACCCTCGTCGAATGGGCGAAGCTGATCGAGGAGCCACGTGGCATCCGTACGGATTTTCGTTGTTTCCGCCTCGGAACGAACGATGAAGTCCTCGGGCGAGTCGATCATGTCTTCAAAGACATCCATCATATCCCGAATCGTAGGACTCAGATTGGAATGAGTCGCGATGTCCTCGGAGATGTCACACCGAGCGTACGAACGCCGAAGCGCAAGTTCGAGCGTCGTTCGTCGATCGCCGAGAGAGATGCCGCGAAGCGCAAAGAAGTTCGTCAGAAAGCTCATCGCGTCATCGAGCTTTTCGTTGAACGGACTCGCATCGTTTCCCATCGCTCGCTGAATGTGGGCCGGTGTCTCACGGATCTCGAGGGGATTCAATCCAAGCGTCCCACCGACCGTGATACGCTTCGCACCCAGCGCTTCGGACACGCCAGCCCAGTTATTCAACGGCTCCAGGATAATCCCAATTCGATCCCGGCTCTTCTCGATCGACCTGATGAAGTTCTGTTTCGAGCTGAATGATTTCCCGGAACCGGTATCGCCGACAGTAAACATCGCATACCCGTTATCTCGCGAAAACGGATCGATCACGACCGGACTCTGGTTGTCACGTTGCACGCCGAACTCGACACCATCCTCCTCGAGAATCGTCGCATTGTGAGGTGAGGCGAGCAACGCACCGATGGCGCCGCCGAGCGCGATCGACGCTCGCCCAAACTCGTTGTGGCCGATCGGCGCCGCGGATTGGAGAGCGACGTCCTGTCGACAGATGGCCGTCTTCGGCGTCAGGTTCGAGGGATCGTCTCTGAGCGCACTCTTGACCGTTTGGACGTCGTTTCGGAGTTCCTCCTTCCCGTCCGCCCGAACAACGACATACATCGCCTGATCGAACACTCTAGCCCCAGCCTCGACCGCCGTATACGTCGATTTGGCCTCATCGGCCCGTTCTTGGAGGTACGCACTCCGAACGCTCTTCTCGAGATCGGCGTCGACCTGAAGATCATCGGCCAGATTCTGTAGCTCGCTACGAGCTCGTTCCTGGTTCTTCGGCGTGATGTGGACCGTCAGATCGAATTTTACGTCCGTGATGTCGAAGAGGTTACTCAGGTACCCGTCATTTGGATGGTCGGGATAATCCGCGATATAGAGCGTCGTCGTCCACTCCTCGCCGACACATGCCGCTCGCGTCTCCCACTCGATCGCCGCTGGTGCTGTCACGGTCTGGTGGGACTCCTCGACGTCGTCGAGGAAGTGCCCCTCAGCGTCAGCCTCACTAAGCGTCTCCTCATCCAGCATCGCTGAAAGATCTACTTCTGGTTCTTCATCGTCCGCCTCACCATCACTCGCAGGTTGCGTATACGAATTCCACCGTCGCTTGATCTCAATACTGAACACAAATGCGAGGGCGCCATAGAGCATCGCTCCCTCCAACGAGGTGGGGTTCGAAAGCCACTCACCAAGGATGGAGACGATCTCGCCACCTTGCAAGAGAACATTACTCATCGGTATCGGTTCTCCGTTGAGACTGACCGACGATCGGTTGGTTTCGAACTGCGAGTCCGGCTTCGTCGTATTCGTGTTCGTGCCCATTCCAGAAGTCCATATTCAACATGAACAGCTCGACGGTACTGAGCCGTCGAGCCGACCAACCTGATGCCTGTTGAATGAATTCAGATCGGACTTCGTTGACTCGCGTATCCAGTTTCTCGAACATTTTTGCGCGTCGTTCAGCCTCCGACAAGTCCTCGCGACGAGTCACAAACGGGGTGAACAGAAACCCGATGACGGGGAAATCCGTCAGTTTTTCTGCGGGTGTCCCCTCGTCTTTCGATCGGTTATACACCTCAAGCGGTCGTGCCTGGACACCGAGATAGTACCGGTGCTGTTGAATCCCTCGGTCACGCATTTCCTGTGGACGCTTCTCGCGATATTCCTCGAGCAGCTCCTGAAGCGCAGGATTTGCAGCAACATCCTCGTCGTTCAGCCGAGCTTCGATATTTTCCGTGATTCGATCGACGGGAAACGATCGAGTCGTTGTATGGAGCTTGATTTTCGAATCGAGTTCCTTATTCGCGAACCCTTCACCCGTTTCGTGGAGTTTGGCCCAATCAGACGCCATCGCAAAGTCCATGTTCCCAGGGTCGATCTCGATGAAGGCCTCCATCGTTCCGTCAGCACGCTGAATGGCACCAGCACCTGGCCATGCACGTTTGACGTTGGTGAGGTCCTGCGTTCGCTCATCCGGTTTGAATGGCGTATAATTCGCTAATCCACCACGCGATCGTTCCGTCTCGTTCGTTTCCGAATCCGGATCTGCCGGCGCTGCGAACGTGTGCGTCGGCCGCTTGAGGTAGCGATAGACGTCAGTTATCCACGTCCACGCGTTCAGGTGGCTTGGAGTCATGAAGACGATCGCAACCCCGATCCCCAACCCGCCAGTCATCAGCGGTAATGCGAGCGAATTCAACCCGGAAAAGCTCGCGAAAAACAACCCCACGATCGGCAACCCGACAATGACACCGATATCCCCCTCTTCGATATTCAGATAGGGGATCCGACTGGCCTCACCGAACTGATCCATGATACGTCGTGCCGCTTCGTCTTGATCTGTCGTCATCTGGAAGTGTCTCGTTCAGGATTATTCTCAGTACGTCTGTACGACGGAGTGGACGCTGCCTGGTCGTCGACAGAATTCCGTTGTGTCACTCGCTGCGCAATCGCATGTCCCGCAGCAGCTTTCGGTCCAAATCGGGCTGCTGCAGCAGCTGTACTCCCACCGCCCACATAGGCTCCTGCTGCGACGCCCCCAACGAGAATCGCCCCCTTCGTCGCACCACTCATGACTTTCGCGGTCACGGGTGTCGCATATTTGAACGTCCGCCACGTGATGAAGACCGCAACCATCGGGAGCGACATCGCAACGAGATATCTCAGGAAGGTGTTCGCGGGAGTGAACGTCCCTCCAGTATACAGGAGATCATAGCCTTTGAATACGATTGCAGCGGGGAGTGGCAGCGCCGCAAGCGGGACGAACCGTCTTGCAAACCCGAGGGCGATCTCAGACAGAACCGGGACGTTACCATATCCGATCGCCAAGGCGATCGGCATGCCGTAGATATAGACGAACAACAGCACCTCACGGATGTAATAGAGTGCCTGGAGCAACCACATCGAGATTCCCCCAACGATGGCAAAGATCAACGACAGGCCCGGATTGGAGAGGGACGCAGAGAGGAAATCGATCATCACCCGAGCCAACGAGCCAAGACTCGGCAGCAAGGCGATCGTGAACCCATCCACGAGATACAGGAATACTGCACTCACCCAGTACCACGTGATGATGAGAAAGGCGCCCGCCCACGCCGTTTTTCGCGTTTTCCGGCTCTCGTAGGCACTCCCGATGTTGAAGATTCGAATGGTGTGTCGTCCTTGAACGCAGATGGTCAGCGTCAATAGAGCGAGGATCATGATTTCGCCCCCAACGAGCGTCTCGTAGAGCGTTATCCAGGGCTCATTCGATGGACTCCCAAAGACAAATGGACTGTCCGTCCGGGGTGTGGGAGTGCCGAAGAGCTCCACTGAAAGGGTGTCATATCCGGTGTGGACACCCTCCATAAACACGTCCGTCACCCAATCGACGACGTCCTTGGCGCCCTCCAGAACCACGTCGATTAAATCGACCATGTCTCAAGACCTCCAGTTGGTGTAACCGAAGCGTGACGGAGATATCTCTGTGAGACGACGCAGATCGGCTGCGACACGCTACTAGATAACACTGCACAGTCCGTTTCGTCTGCTGATAGTTTTCTACAAGCCATGGATCACCTGTTGTGCAGTCCAAATTGGCTCAATACCCGATGGCCGGCATAGAACATGACGACGAATGGGAGGAGTTGCCACGTGACCTCGATGAGAAACGCCACGACCCCATCAACGGATGCGAGCGGATGAAACCGCAGGGTCGTCGTCTCGCCCACGTATGCGGGATCGTGCGTGAGCCACGACCCAGGGTGATACCGAATCGTGTGGATTCCGGGATCCTCAACAGTTACGACCACCATCCCTGATTCGTTCGTTTTGACTCGGCGATCGCCGACGGCGACATATCCACTTCGATCGGAGCCACGACCAGCACCGGATCGAGACGTCTCGTGAAGCGCGATTGGCGAACCGGATGATTGCTCAGTAAGTTCGATCTGGACCGTCGTCGCCGTCGCATTGTGACGAAGCGTCGTAACGGAGAGATCGCTCTGCCGGAGTTCCCGATCAGTGTCAAATGCACGTCTCGGAACGAGCGTCGATTCGCCACGAACGAGCCCACGGATTTCGATATGGTCCAGGTCGGAACTGGCCGTTCGCGTCGCGATACTCGTCGAATCCGTGTAGACGCCGTCGACGGCATCGACCGTGATGTTGGGACCGATACTGTTCGGAGAGCCTCTATCGATACCCCACGTGTCGATGATCGTCGGTCCATCTCGAACTGGTTCACTCCGTGGGCCGATCGCCGACGGATACGCATGCACGTAGACGGGATGGGCATCCGACGGGACCTCCTCATGCTGTGACGCCGTCGATCGAACAAGCGTATCCCAGTCCGTATCACGAGCAGTATAGTACCGCCAGACGCCACGCACGTGGCCGGCTGTTCCGGAGAAGTGAACGCCGTGCCATGGTTGCGTCTGGGTGATGACGGCGCCGGAATCCCCATTTGGATAGTGCGCAGCTCGAACCGATGGATCGAGCGTGTACACCTCCACATCGAATGAATCAGAAACGTGGACGGTTTCGTAGTGATAGCTGAACTCGTACTCGTGTAAGGAGCCTTCCGTATCGACGACGGTTTTTCGCAACCGTGTGCGAATCTCGGCGTCGACCGTCAGCGTGCTCGGACCACTCCCGTCGAGTTCATACGCGATCGACGGCGTGTGGGTTCCATCGACGGATGCGACAGTTGCGCCGTCTAATTTCACGCTAACTCGCTCGATATCGTGTGACAGAAGCGTCCAGTAAACGAGCGTATCGCCCCACGAACGCGTTCTGGGGACGTCGATCCGATAATCGACAAATCCGCGGAGGGTGCCCGCAGGAGCGATATAGAGGGGCGCTCGTCGTTCTTCCAGGTGACCACGAGTGGACGGATGGACACCAAAGATCGTCGCATGGGCGTCCTTGATGTACGATCCATCCTCTCGGGAGGCCGATGGCGGATAGACTGACAGATCGATATCGCCAGCCTCGAGATCGTCGAAGTCATGTTCACTCCACGTTGCCGCTGTCTGGGGCGGTTGCTTGAACGTGATATCTGTACCACTTGCGAGTTGCGCTACGGAAGTTCCCCCATCTTGATCCTCATCAGAATCTCGCGACCAGAGGGTTGAGACCTCATCCGCAGTCAGTCCATTACGCTCGGACCCAGAGCCGGGAGGTTTCGCAAGCACGACTCCCGAGAGAACAGTCGCAACTACGACGCTCGCCAGAATAATCGAAAGGGTTGACCGGGACATGGTGAACGTGTGTCGTCGCCGGTCACCACGGAACGAGGTTGACGCACTCGGCAAGCGGGAGTCCCATCATCGAACCGGCAACAGTGTAGAGCGGTCCTAACGCCAGGAGAACGATCACGGATTTGATCGCAGATCGCTTGTGACGCTCGAGGCGCTTTTTGTGTTCAGCATCCAACGTGAACATCTCAATGAGCGCGTCTGCCTGCCAGACGATCGCTAAGCCAATGATTCCAAGACCCGTGGTAAGCTGAAAGAACCCCTCAATCATGTCAGGGAGACGTTCAGCGTTGCATACTGCGGTCTCTTGAGCTGCAACCGGTTGGACCGCAACAATACTCAACAGCACACTTACCATGACGATCTGGCGTCCAATGCTAGACCACTGACTAGATTGGTCGCGAGATATCTCCTTCGAGGAGTCTACTTCACCCGTTGTATTATCGTCGTTTTGAGTCATTTTCCTGTGTTTGAATGCTCGAAACGTGAGATCTTGTCACACGAAAATGTGAGCAGTAATGGACCAACCGAACTTCCACATCCCGCTCGGGATCGGTATTCGAGAACGGAGTCGCAACTGCGAGGGGATCGATACCCCATACGTTCACTCACACCACTTAGGAGTGCACGATTAAGCAAGATCATGCGTATCGAGATGGATATATACCGATTCTGTGGATATCCATGAGAGAAACATCGGGAGGGTGGTTATGTATATTCCGAATAAACCCGATATATATTTAGTTATGTTTTTGAAGTAAATTAGTAGTTCTAAAATCAAGTCTGGAAATGCTTTCTCAAAATACAATCGGGGTTTGAATAGAATCAAATTACTTGTTGACCTCGTAGAAAAACTTAACCAACACTGGCGCTTAATGTGCGGAGCTTGTTGGTTAAGAATGAGCGCCAGCTCGCTTACTCGAGCTCCACAACTTCGCCGCTCCCCTCGTCGAGAATCTCTCGAACCTCAGCCAGGAGTTCCTCACCTTCCTCGTGGAGTGCAGTACCTTCATCGAGGTCGCATTCGTCCGCGTCGAGCTGCTCAATAATCTCCTCGACGCGACTCAGTCGATCGTGGATTTCGGAGTCGTTTGCCACGGTTAGATCACCTCCAGCCAAAGCCCGGAGATGACCAACAACAGCAACAGCAGCACAGCGATGGCGACCTTGTAGTAAATCGGTGGGAGGCCCTCGGATGCGGTCGCTTCATCGGCTGCTTCGGCGAGTTCCTGTTCGTGTGCGTGGTCCTGCTGGAAGGTCTCGTACGCGGCGTCGAGCTGTTGCTCCAGCGGCTCGATCTCACTCGCAAGGAACTCTTGGCGGGAGGTCACGATGTACTCGCCGGCGGCGGTCGGCGTGATCGTCGCGACGTCCGCCACCTGATCCGCGATGAGTCGGTCGTCGGTGTGTCCAATCGCGGTTATCACCGGGGTATTCGCGGTGAAGATCGCCTCCGCAACCCGCTCGGTGTTGAAGGCCTGGAGGTTCGAATCGCTCCCACCGCCCCGGCCGACGATGATGGCGTCGACGTCCTCCGAGCGGTCGAGATGGTGAATGCCGTTCGCGATGGACGTCGGCGCGTTCGACCCCTGGACGGTTGCGTCCTTCACCAAGATGTCGACGGTGGGGTCCTGTCCGTGGATCGCGTTCTGGATGTCGTATCGTGCGTCTCCTCGAAGGGACGTGACGACGCCGACCCGCTCCGGGAACGCCGGCGGTTGCTGTTTCTGCTCGTCGTCGAACCAGCCACGCTCTTCGAGTTCGCTTCGCAGTCGCTCGACGGCAGCCGCTTGGTCGCCGTCGCCGACGACGATCACCTCCCACGGTTTGAGGTCGATTTTCCCACCTTCGACCCAATAGACGATATCGCCCTCGAGGATGACCTCGGTCCCGTCCTCGAGGTCGGCGTCCATCTCCCGGTAACGGTTCGCCCAGATCATACAGGGGAGCTCGGCGTCGCCGTCGGTGAGCGTGAAGTAGAGCGCCGTACTGTTCTTGTGGAGGTCAGTGACCTCTCCGATACAGCGGACGCCGTTGAGGGCAGGTGTGTCCTGGACGACCGACGCGATCCGGTCGTTCAGCTGGGACACGCTAAGGACCTCTCTCGAATCGGGTTCGACCGCCTGCCGTTCGGTATCCGGTGCGTCCGCCATCTCCGTTTCCTAACTTGTAAACTGCCCTACCCTACACCCTCGGCGCTCTGCGCCTCGGTCCTTGAGGGTAGGGCTTTGATGTGGACTCCCGGCAATCAATCCCCAGCAACAGGCTGGTGACTCTCGCCGTTCAACGTCCCACCATTTATACGCACGTCTACTGGTGCGTCTCCGCCCCCCGACGTGGGCGAGGAACGGAGTCTGTGTTTCTGCTTTCGGGCATAGCGTAGCCCGATATTCTTCGCTGCATTGTAGTCCGCGTTCACCTGGTAACCGCATTTCTGGCACTCGAAGTGTTCTCCGTGGCGATTCGCTTCGTTCGTGAACCCACAATCCGTCCGAGAACAGCGCTGGGACGTGTAGTTCGACTTGACTTGCTCCACGGAGACGCCTTGTTCTGGTGCCTTGTAGGAGACGTACTCGTACAGGCGTCGGAACGCCCAAACATGGTGCCATTTAGCCTGCGGGAGACGCTCACGGATGTCGGTTAAACCCTCGAACACGATCACGTCGCAGTCGTGTTCGACGGCTTCCGAAACGATCTCATTGGCAACCGTGTGAATGTACTGCTTCCGCCAGGCTTCTTCTCGCTTTCCAAGGCGAAGCAGGGCGTTGTGTGCGGCCTGCGTGCTGCGCCGTTGCATCTCGCCACGTCGCTTCTCGAACTCGCGGCACCAATGGTCGTAGTCGTCGCCCTGCCAGAACGTGCCGGTCGAAGCTACTGCGAGGCTGTTGACGCCGAGGTCGATACCGAGGACTGTTTGGTGCCCGGTATCTGCCGAAACCTCGGACTCGTCGTCATCGTACTTTCGCGTCGTGATGTGGAAATAGAACTCGTCAGTCGTCTTGTCGTATTGCAGTGTGCTCGCCCGGAACTCGTACTCCTCTGAGAGAACGTACTGTTCGTAGGGCGTTGGGCTGTCCGCCGGGAGTTCAAAGTCGCACTCAACACGTCCGTTGACGGTGGAGAGCGAGACTTTGTTCCGGTAGAATGTGGCGCTTCGCTTATCGTAGACTATGCTCCACGAAGTGAACTCCGGTTGGCTCACACGCTTGCCCTGTTTCCATCGTTCGACGCACCCTTTCGTCGCTTGGACGGCGCGTCGGATGGCCTCTTGAACGAGGTTGGCAGTGAGATCAGTTTCTTCCCGCAGCTCCGGGTAGAGTGCGTCTCGCGCAGTTGAGTTCGCAGTGATGCAGCTCATGTAGGAGTCGTCGTCCCAACAGAACTCGGCAGCACGATTCGCACAGTAGAGGAACTGTCGCGCAGATTCGTGGAGGTCGTCGCGCCGCTCATCGGGAACAACGAGTTTGACCGGCGCAGTTCGACGCACCTCCATATTTCAGATTACCACTCGGCGGTTCTTATAATATTGGGAGTCGGGTAGCTACCGTCGTGCGGTTGCGTCGTCCTTTGTCGGTTTCCTCTCCGACCTACTCGTTCGCTACACTCGCTCCTTGAGATCGGAGGCTCCACCTCGAATTATGCTGAACAGGAACCTCAAAAAGCTACGTTCGAGTGCCTGGGCTGGCTGCGTTACGCAGGCCTACAGGTCGCGGGGCTGGACCGTCTTCCGATCGTTGGCCTCAGCACGCTCCGCGGCGTCGTCGAGCAGTTCGGCGACCTCTTCGTTGAGGGCGTCGTAGAAATCTGCCGAGACGTTGTGGTCCGAAAGTGCGTCCTTCACGGCTGCTTTGACGATTAGGTCAGACATTCCATCGCGGAATTCTCCTGTCCACCATATAAAGGTTCGAAGTTCTCACGTAGTCTTCCTGGCCAGTCACGCCGAATTCGCCTCTGAGTACCAGAGAGAACATATGCCACCCCTCAAAAATAGGGAACAGGCAGATGCACGATCTAACTGGGTTCCAGCGGGATATCTTGTACGTAACCACCGGGCTCGAGGAACCACATGGGCTCGCAATCAAGGACGAACTCGACGACTACTACGAGCAGGAGATCAATCATGGCCGCCTCTATCCGAATCTCGACGACCTCGTCAATAAAGGACTGCTGGAGAAGGGTGAACTCGACAAGCGGACGAACGTGTATACGGTCACGCAACGGGGATTACGGGAAATCGAGGCGCGACGTGAGTGGGAAAGTCAGTATTTAGAAGATGTGAACGCACCCACTCCGTCGTAGAATCATTATAAAAGCGGGACTGCTTTACCCACTTCCCACGAATCCACAGTAAGATGGCTCGGCTCGTCTTCTATCACCACCCCCAGGCCGAGAATTTCTCACTCAAATATAGCTCGGCATCGGTGGCAGAGATCCTGTCTCAGCGAGAGCAATCCGACGAGTCGACAAAGCTCATCGGGTATCCCTTTGACACACCGGTCTATGTGCTCTACGAAGGCGAGTCAGAGATCGAATCTGCCCAAGAGGTCGACTTCGATCAGGAATGGCTGAGCGACCGTATTCGTGACCTCCCCCGTGCTGGGCAGGTTGTCGCATTCCGATTAGTAGAGTTGCTCGAAGCCGCGGTCGATGTTCGAGATGAGGATGAGTTCCGGCTCTACAAGGAGTTCGAACCGCAAAAGATCCAGCAGGCACTCGATCACGTCTCCTGGGGAGCACCGCTTCCGACCGTCGCTGGAGAGGTGATGTCGAATTTGATCCTCCGACATTCCCTCCCGAATGCGAATCATCGAACTGGCATCGCGATGCTGCAGTTCTGTATTGAGAGTGTGGACCCGGATTTTGAGATGCCACGAACGCACGTCGACGACGATTCCTGGCGAGAGTGGGTCGATCCCTATATCGTCGATTCCAAGCGGCTCATTACTGTCCGCCGAAACAACCTCCGTTTCAAGCAACTCGAAGAGCTGGACGTCGACCTCGTCGAACGGAAAGATGGGATCCAAATCCGATTAGCCGAGTTCGAGCTGGATATGCACTGGCGAGAAGCCCTCACAGAGTATGCTGGGCAGCACGAATCTCACTGTACGGACTTCGCGCAGGCAGTTCTCGAACGAGCAGGACGGGACGATCTACTTGACCGTCAAGGACCAACGAAACAAGAGTTCATCACGTATCTGGAGAACGGACTGGTCGAACGAGACTTCAGAGAAATGTTTTGATCAGTCGCGAAGCTCGGCGACCGACTGACCAACCTCACGGACGTGTTCACTTCGCTCGAGGTCGAGTTCCTCGGCGAGGTAGTCAACCGTCTCTTCGAGGCTCATATTGGAAAGAAGTCCGTCTAACGGTATAAACCTAGTGCTGGCGCAACAATATAGCCCATCAGAGAAAGCGTCTGTGTATACCAAACTACGTACCCCTCGGGAAAACTGTGGAATCGGTGACCGCATAGCGATACCCACCGAAATTACGCAGTGTCGCCATTTGCTGTCCATCAACCGAACTCAATTGAAAGAAGCTCCGAAGCGATCGGGAGCGGTTCAGTCTGCAGGTTGTGCGTCAGTCGCTGGTGTCCCGCTTGGAAGCTCGGGGATGGACAGGTCCACGCGGCGGAGCAGCTGAGCGTTGATGGCGACGATGACCGTACTCAGAGACATCAGGAGCGCGCCCACGGCGGGAGACAGCAGAATCCCGATCGGTGCCAAGACGCCTGCTGCGAGCGGAATCGCGAACACGTTGTAGCCGGCCGCCCAGACGATGTTCTCCTGCATCTTCCGGTAGCTCGCCTTACTGAGTTTCACGAGCCGAACGACGTCCATCGGGTTGTTCTGGACGAGGATGACGTCGGCCGACTGGACGGCGACGTCGGTGCCGCTCCCGATCGCGATACCGACGTCGGCCCGGGTCAGCGCCGGCGCGTCGTTCACACCGTCGCCGACCATCCCCACGAGCTTCCCCTGGTCTTGGAGTTCCTGGACTTTCTCGTCCTTGTCTTCGGGGAGGACCTCCGCGAACACCGTGTCAATGCCCAGTTCGTCGGCGACGGCGTTGGCGACGTCCTGGGAGTCCCCTGTCAGCATTGCCACCTCGATACCCAGATCGTGGAGGGCGTCGACGACGCGGAAACTCTCCTCGCGGATCACGTCGGCCATCGCGAAGGCGGCAATTAGCTCTCCGTCACGAACGAGATACACCACTGTCTGGGCGTTCTGTCCGGCCTCGTCAGCGAAGCGCTGGAGATGGTCGGGGATCTCGCTATCGAGCTGGGTCAACAGGTTCGGGCCGCCAACGTACACCTCGTTTCCGTCGACGTTCGCGCGAACCCCTCGGCCTTTGATCGCCTCGAAGCCGGACGCATCAGGGGCGCTGAGATCGCGCTCGTCGGCGGCCTCGCGGATCGCTCGGGCGATCATGTGTTCGGAGTCACTCTCGACAGCCGCCGCCAGTGCGAGCGCGTCGTCTTCTTCCACGCCCTCGACGGTCGCCATGTCGACGACGCCGTGTTCGCCTTCGGTGAGCGTCCCCGTCTTGTCGAAGATGATGGCGTCCAGGTTCCGCGCCTCCTCCATCGCGATACGGTCCCGGACCAGCATCCCGTTGCGAGCCGCCAATGACGTGTTGATTGCGACCACTAGGGGGATGGCGAGCCCGAGTGCGTGCGGGCAGGCGATGACGAGCACTGTGACGACGCGCTCGATGACCGTTGCGTCGAATGAGACCGCGAGCGTCCACGCGATTGCTGTCACGACTGCCGCCGCGAGGGCGACGTAGAACAGCCAGCCTGCCGCTCTGTCGGCCAGTACCTGTGTCTTGGATTTGCTCTGCTGGGCTTCCTCGACGAGGCGCATGATTCCCGCGAGCGTCGTCTCCTCGCCCGTCGCACCGACGCGCACGCGGAGGCTGCCGTCGCCGTTGATCGTCCCACCGATGACCTCGTCGCCGGGGTCTTTCGAGACCGGTTTCGATTCGCCCGTGATCATGGACTCGTTGACGTCGGAGTCTCCCTCTTCGACGACGCCGTCAGCAGGGACACTCGCACCCGGCCGGACGAGTACGAGGTCGCCCTCGGAGAGTTCACTCACCGGGACCTCCTCAGTGTCGCCGCCGTCGGTAATCCGCTCGGCGGTGTCCGGCATCAGCTTCGCCAGTTCGTCGACCGCACTCGAGGCCCGTCGCACCGACCGCATCTCGATCCAGTGCCCCAGCAGCATAATGTCGATCAGGGTGACGAGTTCCCAGAAGAACGCCGACTGCGTCGGGAAGACCACGCTCGCGAGGCTGTAGACGAACGCGACGGTGATCGCCATCGAGATGAGCGTCATCATCCCCGGCGACCGATCTTTCAGCTCCGGTACCGCCATCTGGAGGAACGGCATCCCACCGTACGCGAAGACGATGACCGCGAAGACGGGGTTGATCCACTCGCTGCCCGGGAACGCGGGGACGGAGAACCCGAGCCACTCCTGCAGCATTTCGCTGTATAGCAGGACTGGGATCGACAGGAGCGTCGAGACGAAGAAGCGCCGGCGGAACATCTGCTCGTGGCCCTTGTGCATCCCGCCATGCCCCTCACCGTGGCCCTCATGGGAACCGTGGTCGTGTCCTTCGCCCTCGTGTCCAGCGTGCTCGTGCTGCTCGTCGAGCACTGTCTCACTCTCCGCAGCAGGGTGTGCCTCTTCTTCCAGTAGGTCCTGTTCTACCCGCTGCTCGTCCGACTCGGCGTCCGATTCATCCTGCTCGCCGTGTTCGTGCTGGTGACTGCTGTCGTCCTGCTGGTGTTCCCCTCCAGGGAGATTCTCATTTGTATCTTTGTGGTCGTCCATAGCCCATATTCTCTGTAGAGGTGGATCCGCTGGCCCCCTGAATCTTCCCCACTGAACTGTACAGCAGGACCAGCGTAGCGAAGCTTCAAAGACAACGGTTGGCCGTTGTCTCGGAGTGGTCCGCGCGATTCTCAGGCGTAAGCGGTGTACCCGGCGTCTTCGACGGCCTCCACGAGAGCTGTGACATTTGCCTCACCATCGACGCTCGCCTGTTCGCTCTCCCTGTCGACGGTCACGTCAGTCACGCCGGATACCTCTTCGAGGGCCTCTTCGACCGTCTGCTCACAGTGACCGCACGTCATGCCTTCCACGATGATCGTCGTCGTCATACAGGGATACACACGGCCTCCTCTCTTTAGCGGATTTCCCCTTCGATCATACTGATATCGTGGGGCTCAAACTTTAGATTCAAAGCGATACCTGCGGCCGTAACGAACTAGACATCGGATGCGCCAGGTGTCAATAGCGAGAAGGCTCAAGTATCGTTGTGACGCTCCCTGTACGTCTTCGCCGCTAAAAAGACATAGAGTGCGCCGATAGCCCGAATGCCCAAGCGGAATCGCTCGTTCCATTCTATCGACTCTGGACGCTCGTACAGGAACGCGGTGGCAAATCTCTGATACAGGTCGGGAAATAAGAGGACTATCGCGCCGAACACGCCGGTAAGATTCATCAGCAACGCGTATGCTCGCCCGTTAAAGAGTGAAAGCGCAGCTATCAGAACACCCTCCGACCGGACTGCTGGACGTATCCACCCTCTCACTGTTCCCTCGTCTGGATTCGAAATCGCGAGTTTCTCGAAGAGCTCGACGATTTCGTCCGGGAACAGCGCTGAGATAGCGCCGAGGACACCGACGAGTGTTCGAATCATACGATATGGTACGACCGATATGGATATAACTCCCACTGCGACGCTACACTATCGAGAACGAGGGGAGTCCGAACAGTAGCGGCTTCGAACCGGGCACGACGCGCAGAGGCCGCTTGTCGAATGGGCGTCCTGAATCCTTATGGATTCGGGGCATACAGGGCGTAGAGGATAGACAGCATCCCGGCTGCGGTGACGAGTGCTGCGACGAATCCTGCTTCGAAGATCGACACCTGGAGGAGTTCGAAGAGGACGCCTACAAGGAGGCCGCCAAGCCCGACCAATGCGAAGCCGGCGGCGACGTACAGGAGTAACTGCGTGTGATGTCGTTGGTACCCGCGATAGGCCTGATATGCGATGACCAGTGCTAACGCGGTCGTGAACAGTTTGCCGATGACGAATAGCGTGTGGTCCATGATTCAGTCTCCCCGCATTTCCTCGAAGATGGTCGTAATCCGGTCGGCGGGGTCAGGCCGGATGTCGATGTTGACGTCGAAGCCCTCCGCCTGCAGGAGGATTTCGATGCGTTCGAGGCGCGCCTCATACTCGCTGTAGTGTCGTCCCCCGGGGTCGACGTGCGTATACTCCTCGAGGAGGCCCTGCTCGACGAGGCGGGTGACACGGCGTGAGACGGTCGGGCGTGACATGTCACATTCCTCGCTGAGTTCCTTCGCAGACAGTCGGTCGGTCTTCGTCGCCACGAGGATGTCGCGAGCGTACTCGTCGTTGAGTGTAGCGAAGATTTCCGACGGGTCGGACTCCTCGGTCACACGTCTCTACTCGCGACAGGAGCGTAATATAGCCCGCCGATTTTCTGACTCAGAACGCCGGCTCGCTACTATATCGTCTCTGCCTCCGTACTGATAGTTGAAGGTGCAATAACTATGTCCACACTTGACTCCGGCATGAACCAGCTCGAGAGCAGAGTCGGCGGCCTGACCGTCGGCGGGAAAGTTCACAGTCTCAGTGCGTGGTTCGTGCTCGCGCTCCGTCTCATGATGGGGTACGCGTTCGCGTACTCTGGGTTCACGAAGATCACCGGCGAGTTCGGCGCTGGCGGCTACCTGTCGAACGTCGCGGCGACCAACGGGAACCCGCTCGCGGGCCTGTTCGCGTGGATGGGCTCGACGCCGTGGTTCGTCGAATTCGCCAACGTCGCTGTCCCGTGGGGCGAGCTGTTCATCGGACTGGGCCTGCTCGTCGGCGCGTTCGTCCGCCTCGCGGCGTTCTTCGGCGCGCTCATGATGCTCATGTTCTACTTCGGCAACTGGGACATGGGCCACGGGTTCATCAACGGGGACTTCGCGTACATGCTCGTGTTCCTCGCGGTCGCCGCGTTCGCCGCGGGCCGCATCCTCGGGCTCGACCAGTACATCGAACAGTACGAGATCGGTGGAGAAGCGCTCGTCGAGCGCTACCCCGCCCTCGAATACATCCTCGGCTAACCACGCCGAACTCTCTTCAGGAGTACAATAATGCAAAATCCAATTCAATCACGCGGGATTCGTTCTCTGGGACTCATCGTCATCGGAGCACTGACGCTAGCCGTCATCATTGGAATGACCCTGACGCATGCTGCTGTTCCAGATACAGTTATGTGGGACTGGCATGACGGGATGTGGAATGATGGTCACATGGCCGGGTGGGGAATATGGAGCTGGGGGATAATGTTGATCGGTTTGCTGTGGATGGCACTTCTAATCGCCCTCCCCGTCTACATCGTCTACTGGCTGACAACGCGGTCGTCATCGGACGGCCCCACCGAGGATAGCGCACTCGCTGTCCTCCAGGAACGGTACGCTCGTGGCGAAATCGACGACGAGGAGTTCGAACGCCGGCGTGCTCGACTCACGCCTGACGGCGGCCGTTACTGACTGTTCTTCCGCTACTCGTCGACTTCCGTCTTCACGACGGTTGCTGGGCGGGTCGTCAATCGCAGGACGCGGTCGGTTACGCTTCTAAGCAAAGCCCGGTATTCTTCCGGTCGGTGTTTCGTCCGAGCACAAGTAGATCCATATCTTCGGCGTCAGCATACTGTACAATCACCTCTGCCAGTCGGCTGGCCTCTGCTACCGCGATTGCGTGAGATTCAGCCTCCTCAAAAGCAACGCCCCGTCAGTTGAGAGCAAAATCTTGTCGTACATCCTCTTTCCCCGGAGAAACTAACTCATAATAACCATCGCTCTTGGATAGTGGCGTAGCTGGTAACACCTTTTGTAACTTCACAAAGTTTGGAGATTATCGTCTCTCAGGGTTGAAGAGTCGAGGGTTTGGCTCTGTTTAAATCCTTCTCTTCAGACTCATACTCGTCCGAAACAGCTGGTCGCTGAAAAGTGCAAACCTAACATTGCTGCATGGATTTCGGCCAGTACTCTACACTTCCATTGTTGAGTAACGAGAATCGAACTCCGACGCAGTTCTCGTCGCCGTCAACGAACTCGGCTATATCGACCTCACGGGTTTCGCCATCCATCATGGTCCGGACGACGTAGTGACCTGGCTCATCGACAGGGTCCTCCACGTTGATGTTTGCAGTATCCGACGTCGCTCCCAACTGGTACGTTTCGGAAAACACCGACTTACCGTCCTCTTCGACGACCACGTCAACTTCGTACTCTTCCTCACGGTCGTTCTGTAACCAAATCCATGCGAGCTGTGGTTGTGGCCGGTTCTCGCCAATTTCGAGACAGCCGCCGAACAGCGAAGTCACACCGAGTAAGAGAAGGGCACGCCGCTTCATGTGGGTGCTATCCCGGTTGGAGTGTCATAGTGATTCGGATACTCAACCGGCTATACACCTATGTATACTACCTATCCTGAACGATTTGCGGGTGATGATTGTAGATCTGAACGACCGAGTCAGCGGTAAGACCGCGTCTGCAATCCGAGTGGTGGTAACTGATTCTCGATCAGTGGAGGGCCGGTCCGTCACTTATCACTGAGATGTGGATACACTAACTGGAGTTCGCCATCCAGCGTGTAGTCACTACTGAGAGTGCCGCCACCCGAGAGTTCGATGGTTGTGTGGATATTGAGGCGTGTAGCCGTTTCTGACCCCGGAATTACGATGAGATTGAGTGTGCTGATGGTTTCGTCTGCGAGGTCGTCTAAATCGGTGATCTCGATGATCGTTCCGAGCGCTTGATCAGGCGTATAGAGTGCTACCGATGGTGGTGGAGAGCTATCCCCTTCCACTGGCGAGACGACGGCGACCTCTGCGGGGGATTCCATTGCTGTTTCGGGCATCCAAACTCTCAGTTTGATCGATTCCACGTTCGTCCCGCCCCGGTGCCATATCTCGGTCGATAGATCGATACGTCCGGATGTCACGCTTCCATCGACACTTAAGTGACCGACCTCCTCGTCGTTCTCTGTGAAAATGAGAGCCTTCCTCCCGCTAGATTCCGTATTTACAGTCGGTTCAGAGAGTGTTTTGCTACCCGAAATTGTACTACATCCTGCTGTTGCGGCGACGCCAGCAGCACATACAGATGCAAGGTACGTCCGTCGGTTCACGTGGGGAAAGAGGTTTCCAGTTCATAATGTCGTGAGGAACGCTCAAACCCGTATTTGGGTCTCGATCGCTCTCACATCTGGATCGATACCTGCATTACCTGTACTGATCGATTGAGGGTACAAAACTATCAAATACTGAGGATTTCAACAGAGCCGGGGATTTCTATGACGACCAGCTGATGCTAAGCTATTTCCTGTTATGAATCGTACTGATTAGCATGGGTACCAGACCAACTGACCTCCGGATGGACATTGGGCGGATTGCTGACGAGTCGGTCGCCCGTGTCACGCCTGACGCCACGGTTGCAGAGATCGCTCACACGATGATCTCCCAATCGCGGTGTGCCAGGTACGTGGTGGTGGCAGAATCCGATCAGATCTCTGGTATCATCACCGATCGAGACCTGATTGCTAACCTGCTCACCGAGGAAAGCGAGTTAAGTGTGCTCACAGCCGAGACGAGTGGAGATGACGTACGAGCTGCTGACGTGATGACGCGTGACCCACTTACTGTGCCAGCAGATGCTGAGATTCCAAAAGTCCTGAGACAAATGAACGAAGCGGGTGCTCGACACGTCCCGGTTGTTGAAGACGGGAGCGTTATCGGGATGATCACTCTGGACGATTTAATTACGCATGTTGCTGGTGAGAGCGCACACGTTTCAGCTCAGATGGATAACGTAGCGGGCATCATCCGAACAGAGTCTACGCACGATTGAAACGCTAATTTGGACTCAAAGTTATTCGTGTTGCTTGTGCTTCCAGAAATAGAGTCAGTGGAGAGAGATTATCGCGTGAGGAGCCGTCTAAGGACGTAGTGGAGGATGCCGCCGTGTTCGATATAGGTCACGGCGGCCGGCGTGCCGACCTGTGCTGTGACCGGGAACTCGACAGTCGATCCGTCCGCACGCTCGGCGATAACGGTCAGTTCGTCCATCACGTCGAGCCCGTCATCGAGGCCCTGGATCGTGAAGGTCTCCGACCCATCCAGACCAAGAGATTCCCACGAGTCGTCATCATCGAACTGCAGGGGGAGCACACCCATGCCGACGAGGTTGTCGCGGTAGATGCGCTCGTAACTCTCGGCGATGGTTGCGCGAACACCGAGTAGGTCCGTTCCTTTCGCCGCCCAGTCCCGGCTAGACCCAGTTCCGAACTCTTCGCCCGCCATCACGACGAGCGGGACTCCCTCCTCGCGGTAGCGCTGGCTGGCTTCGAACACGGTCGTCTGCTCGTCGGTTGGGTGGTGGATCGTATAGCCACCCTCGACATCGTCGAGCATCTCGTTCTCGATGCGGACGTTGGCGAACGTTCCCCGCATCATCACCTCGTGGTTGCCCCGGCGCGCGCCGTATGTGTTGAACTCGTGCGGCTCGACGCCGTGATCGAGCAGCCACTGGCCGGCAGGGAGGTCAGATCCGAAGGGGCCAGCAGGGCTGATGTGGTCGGTCGTAACGGTGTCCCCGAGCGTCAGCAGACAGCGTGCCTCCTCGATATCGGCGACGCCGGGTTTCTCTACCGGGAAGTCCTGGAAGAACGGCGGTTCTCGTATGTATGTCGAGTCGTCGTCCCACTCGTAGACGTCACCAGTGGGCGCGTCGAGAGCAGCCCACCGCTCGTCACCCTCGAACACAGAGGCATACTTCTCCTCGAACATCTCAGGAGAGACGTTCTCGTGGATTGCTGCCTGCACGTCCGCTGCGTCGGGCCAGATGTCCGCCAGATACACCGATTCCCCCTCCTCGTCGGTGCCTAGCGGCTCGTTCTCGAGATCGACGTCCATCCGCCCTGCGAGGCCGTAGGCGACGACGAGCGGCGGGCTCGCGAGGTAGTTCGCGCGGATCTTCGGGTGAATACGCGCCTCGAAGTTCCGATTCCCGGAGAGGACGCTCGTCGTCCAGAGGTCGTGGTCGTCGATCGCTTGATCGATGGGATCAGGAAGTGGTCCGGCGTTCCCGATACAAGTGGTACAGCCGTAGCCGACGACCGCGTACCCGAGCTCTTCGAGATACGGAAGCAGGCCCGATTCCTCGAGGTACTGCGTGACGACACGACTGCCGGGTGCGAGACTCGTCTTGACGTACGGCGGGACATCTAAACCTTTCTCGACGGCGTTCTGGGCAAGCAGACCAGCAGCGATCATCACCGACGGGTTCGAAGTGTTCGTACAGCTCGTGATGGCGCTGACGAGGACGTCTCCGTGTCCAATTTCCACTGTCTCACCGTCGAGGTCGACCTCGACGCGTTTGGTTAACGGGTGCAGTTCCGATTCGGGTTCGACCTGAACACCGCCGTCGGTCTCCGCACCAGCTGCACCACCTTCGCCGAGCCACCGCTGTAGGGCGTCTTCGTCGACATCATCGAGGTCGTCTTCGAACTCCCCGTGGAGAAGTCCCCGGAAGCTCTGTTTCACGTCCCCCATCGGAATCCGGTCCTGTGGCCGCTTGTGTCCGGCGAGACTCGGCTCAACAGTCGAAAGATCGAACTCGACGACCTCGGTGTATTCCGGTTCCTGTTCTCCGAATAGCCCTTGCGCTTCGAGGTACTCGCGAACAAGGTCGATGTGGGCGGGGTCACGCCCGGTGAGTTCGAGATACTCGAGCGTCTGCTCGTCGACCGGGAACATACTGATCGTCGAGCCCTGTTCGGGCGCCATATTGGCGATCGTGGCCCGGTCGGGGACTGTGAGATTCTCCACACCAGGACCGAAGAACTCGACGAACCGGTCGACGACGCCGACCTCGCGGAGCCGTTCGGTGATGTGGAGCACGAGATCCGTCGCCGTCGCGCCCTCGGGTAATTCGCCTTCGAGGCGGACGCCGACGACCTCGGGAAGTTTCATCGTGACCGGCTGACCAAGCATTGCCGCTTCCGCTTCAATGCCGCCGACGCCCCAGCCGACCACACCGATGCCACCGATCATTGGGGTGTGGCTGTCCGTGCCGACGAGTGTGTCCGGCAGGAGCCATTTCTCACCGTCTCGCTCGCGGGCGTGGACGATCCGGCCCAGATGCTCGAGATTCACCTGGTGCACGATGCCGGTCCCCGGCGGGACGACGTTGAAGTTCTCGAAGGCGTTCTGCGCCCACTTGATCGCGCGATACCGTTCGGCGTTGCGCTCGTACTCCAGTTCGACGTTCTTCTCGTAGGCGTCCTCGGAGTCGAAGTAGTCGACTTGGACGCTGTGGTCGATTACGAGATCAATAGGGATCTCTGGTTCGACCAGGGTCGGGTCCCGATCTTTGCGGTCGACTTCGGATCGAAGGGCCGCCAGGTCGACAACTGCGGGCACGCCAGTGAGATCCTGTAGGACGACTCGTGATGGAGAGAACGGAACCTCTGCGTCCGGTACGTCTGGCTTCCAGCCAGCAGCATTCTTGACATCCGCTGCAGTAACAGTTTCGCCGTCGGCGTTCCGGAGCACCGACTCAAGCAGAATACGGATGCTCACAGGGAGCGTGTCGAGGTCACAGAGCCCCTGCTCTTCGAGTGCTCGAAGATCGGCCATCTTGTACGTCGTCCCGTCGACGTCGAGCTCGCGGACGGCATCGAACGGAAGTGTATCAGTCATAGTATCTACACCTGGGATTGGCAGTCGTATCAATCCCTCTCCGAATCCGATTCGACGAGAATCGGGATTTGTTACGCAGAGGCATCGTATCCAGCGTCTTCGACCACAGTCACAAGCTCATCCCGTTCAGCGGACCCCTCGACCGTCGCGGATTCTGAGTCACGATCCGCAGTAGCGGACGTAACCCCCTCAACTTCTTCGAGTGCCTCTTCGACGGTCTGCTCGCAATGTTCACAGGTCATTCCTTCGACGGTGATTGTCTGAGTCATATCCATTCGTAGATAGGGGCGAGTATTCTATGTGGTTTTCTGCTTAGAATCCAATGTTGTCGCAGCCCTAGATCACCGATTTCGAAGGTGTGTTGTGGGCAACAATAATGTATCCTGCGAGACGAAGCGGTCGTATGCGCAATTTGGATGAAACCGACTTAGAAATCCTCTCGTTACTCGCTGATGACGCCCGCCGCCCGTTCAGCGATATTGGCGAGGAGGTCGACTTGTCGGGGCCAGCCGTTTCTGACCGGGTAAAGCGATTACAGGAAGCTGGCATCATTAACAACTTCACGATTGACGTCAACCGGGCTCATCTCCGAGCTGGTGTACCGGTATTTATTCAGGCCGAAATCGGCTCAGCGTCGTTGGAGGCCGCCCGCGAGCGGGCTCGAGAGTCAGATGGCGTTGAACACGTCTTCACGACCTCCGAAGGAGATCTTTGGTTCTATGCCCGTGTTGAAGCCCAGAACGTACGTCAGTGGGTAGATGGACTCTTTAACGAGATCGATGTAGCAGATTACACCGTCACACTAATTGACGAGCTTGAATGGACGCCGTCCGTTGATGGCGTCGAATTTGCACTCACCTGTGATGAATGTAACAATACCGTTGATAATCAAGGTGAAACGACGAGAATCGACGGAGAGATCTATCACTTCTGTTGTCCGTCCTGTCTCACACGGTTCGACGATCGGTATCAGCGACTCGAAGAGGGAGCGTAACGCCGTCTTTGGAATCCAAATTTTCCTGCAGTCGAAACCCCGCCTCTCGAAGCAGTAAATCGCCTAAACCTAGACCCCGTATAGTAGAACAAGCATGACAAGCCAAACAATCCATCTTGATATCACGGGAATGTCCTGCGCCAACTGTTCGGCGACGATCCAGGACACTCTCGAATCGCTCGACGGGGTATCGGAGGCGGATGCGAACTTCGCCACCGACGAGGGTTCCGTCACCTACGACCCTGAAGAGGTATCGCTCAAAGAAATCTACGACGCGATCGACGAGGCCGGGTACGGCGCAGTCTCTGAGACGGTAACGATTGCCATCTCCGATATGACCTGTGCCAACTGCGCCGAGACCAACCAAACCGCTCTTGAAAATATTCCGGGCGTCGTTAATGCGGAGGTCAATTACGCAACCGACGAAGCACAGGTCACCTACAATCCTGCGGAAGTATCTATTGGTGCGCTGTACGATGCTATCGAGGAGGCTGGCTACTCGCCCGTCCGCGAAGATGGTGCCGACGAAGAGTCGGGCCAGGACGCACGAGATGCCGCCCGTCAAGCCGAAACTCGGAAACAACTCAGGTTGACCCTCTTTGGGGCAGTGTTATCGGCACCGTTGCTCTTCTTCCTCATCGACAATTATCTGCTCGGTGGCGCGATCGTCCCTGAAGCCGTCTTCGGTGTGGAACTTGGCTGGGTTGAGTTCCTCCTCGCCACGCCGGTACAGGCGATCCTCGGCTGGCCGTTCTATAAGAACTCGTACAAGGCGATCGTGAAGAACGGCCGCGCCAATATGGACGTGCTGATTGCGATCGGTTCAACAACGGCCTATCTATACTCTGTGGCAGTCCTTGCTGAACTCATTGCAGGTGGACTTTATTTCGACACGGCAGCCCTCATCCTCGTGTTCATCACGTTGGGTAACTATCTCGAAGCTCGGTCGAAGGGCCAAGCGGGTGAGGCCCTCCGAAAGCTCCTCGAAATGGAAGCCGAAACGGCGACCATTGTCCGCGAGGACGGCAGTGAAGAAGAAGTTCCACTCGAAGAGGTCACAACTGGTGACCGGATGAAAATTCGTCCAGGTGAGAAGATTCCCACAGACGGTGTCGTTGTCGACGGTCAGTCTGCCGTCGACGAGTCAATGGTCACTGGCGAATCTGTGCCTGTCGAGAAAGAGGAGGGCGATGAGGTCGTCGGCTCGACGATTAACGAGAACGGCGTCCTTGTCGTGGAGGCGACGAAGGTTGGAGAAGACACGGCCCTCCAACAGATCGTCCAGACAGTCAAGGAGGCCCAGTCGCGCCAGCCCGACATCCAGAATCTCGCCGACCGCATCTCCGCGTACTTCGTGCCTGCGGTCATCGCGAACGCCCTTCTCTGGGGTGTCGTCTGGTTCCTGTTCCCCGAGGCTCTCGCTGGCTTCGTCGACTGGCTCCCGCTGTGGGGTCAGGTTGCTGGCGGCCCGGCCCCGGTCGGTGGGACCGTTTCAGTCTTCGAGTTCGCGATAATTGTCTTCGCGTCCTCGATCCTCATCGCCTGTCCCTGTGCGCTGGGGCTGGCGACGCCCGCAGCGACGATGGTCGGGACGACGATTGGTGCCCAGAACGGCGTCCTGTTCAAGGGCGGTGACATCCTCGAACGCGCAAAAGACGTCGACACGGTCGTCTTCGACAAGACGGGCACCCTCACGGAGGGTGAAATGGAACTCACCGACGTGGTCGTCTTTGATAGCGATGGAAATGTGGTGACTGACGGTGGCGAGCCGACCCCAGATGGTGGACAGCTCAGCACCCGTGAGCGCCTCTCAGAGGATGATGTGCTTCGACTGGCGGCGATAGCTGAAAGCGGCAGCGAACACCCGCTCGCCCGTGCAATCGTCGAAGGGGCCGAAGAACGCGGCCTGGACGTGACTGAGCCTGACGACTTCGAGAACGTTCCGGGCCACGGGATCAAAGCAGTCATTGGTGACAGCGAGGTGCTGGTCGGCAACCGCAAGCTGCTGCGGGACAACGGGATCGACCCCTCTCCCGCTGAGGAGACGATGGAACGCCTCGAGAACGAGGGGAAGACGGCGATGCTGGTCGCCTACGAGGGGGAGCTCGTGGGTGTGGTCGCCGACGCCGACACAGTGAAGGAAAGCTCCAAGCAGGCTGTCACAGCACTCCAAGAGCGGGGAGTTGACGTGATGATGATTACGGGCGACAACGAGCGAACTGCCCGTGCGGTCGCTAAACAGGTGGGTATCGACCCGAAGAACGTCCGCGCAGGAGTCCTTCCTGAGGACAAGTCCAACGCGGTCGACAGTATTCAAGACGAGGGCCGGCAGGCGATGATGGTCGGTGACGGCGTCAACGACGCTCCGGCACTCGCGGTCGCACACGTCGGGACAGCAATCGGCTCCGGCACCGACGTCGCCATCGAAGCTGCAGACGTCACGCTGATGCGAGACGACCCGCTCGACGTGGTAAAGGCGATCCGAATCTCAGACGCGACACTCCAGAAGATCAAACAGAACCTCGTGTGGGCGCTCGGTTACAACACGGCGATGATTCCGTTAGCGTCGCTCGGCCTCCTCCAGCCCGTGCTCGCTGCAGCAGCAATGGCGTTCTCGTCGGTGTCGGTGCTGACGAACAGTCTCCTGTTCCGGCGGTACACCCCCGATCACGACTACAAGCTCTTCGGATTTCTTCGCTAACCGTCACCTCTAGATCAATGTCGAATATTTCCCGGCACACGGTTCGAAGGTACCTCGTCGAGACAGCCAGTAGCGAACCGACATACCTCCGGGCTCGCGAGATTGCCAGCGACCTCGACGGATCTCCCAAGGCAGTCGCGCAGTATCTCAGCCAGCTCCAGGACGAACTCACAATCGTTTCACTCGAACAGTGGGGGCGCTCGAAAAGCACGACGTGGCGATTGGAGGTGAACGGGTCGTGAGTACTGTCACCCGCCGCGTCGAGACTGTCCTTCCGGAGACCGGCTCACGCGAGTGGTGGGCGCTGTACCTGCTGGCCCCGCTCGTCCTCCTCGGTGGGGGCATCCTCGTGTTTCCGACGTTGGTCTACGACCGGTTCATCTGGCAGTATCTCTGGGGACCAGTCGTCGCCGATGCGGCCGGTCAGCCAGTCACGCACGAGGGGGTTCGTGCTGTCCAGGGCTACAACGCGGTGAACACGGTAATCTACCTCGCGGCAGTCGTATACAGCCTCCCCGGACTACGTGCGTATCTCGACCAACTCGACGTCACGTTCGACGCACGACTGGCCTACGGGTTCGCTCCGATCATCATCGCAGGTGGGGCGATGCGCGCCCTCGAGGATCTCGGGCTGCTCGGGGACTACGCGGTGTGGTTCATCACGCCATCGATTTACATCGTCGTCACCGCTGTCACCATCCTCGCGCTCGGTGTCGGTGCACTCTTGCGTGACCAAAATATCGGATCTATCCCGCTAACAGTCGGGCTCGTCGGGTCGGTGTGGGCTGTCGGGGCCGTCTGGTGGGCTGTTTGGCACGGCCTCTCGACATCGACCCCACTCCGCCTATGGGTTCCTGTCGCGACGACGGGGATAGCGCTCGGCGTAACCGCACTCTACTACTGGGGCGCGAGTTTCGTCAATATCACACACCTTCGACACCCGCTAATTCTGCTGGCCGTTTTCGGCCAGTTGTGGGACGCTGCGCAGAATCTCATCGGTGTGACGTTCCTCGGCTACTCCCCAAAGCTGGTCGTGACGAATCTCGTGTACCAGGCGACTGGATTCTCCGGATCGACGTTCGTGCTGAAACTCGTCGTGACTGTCGGCATCGTGTGGTATCTCGCCGATGCGAAAGAGGAGATGAATCACACGTGGTGGTGGCTTATGACGTTCTTCATCGGAGCGATCGGACTCCCGATGGGCGTTCGTGGGTCACTTCGGATGCTGTTGGGAGCTTAACGATGGCCTCAAAGATTGGCAAAAACCGATGACACGAACGTCCAAAATTGCGGTAATAGGTGGAGGGATGGCCGGGCTTGCAGCAGCTGCTGGATTCGACGACGCTGGATTCGTCGTCGAACTATATGAGCGGCAGTCCTACGATAGCAAACGCGTTAATTGCGGAGAAGCGATGACAGCGGTATCGAAGATCCCACTCGAGCCGACTGTAGAGAACGGCTTTCTCAATCCGCTGCCAGCGATGGAAGTGGAGGTGTATGACGGAATCGACGCCGATCGCCACCGCACTGGAGCCGGCACCTTTCCTGCTGCGGATACATATATAACGGACCGAAATGTCGTTGAGCAGTCCTGGGCAGAACAACTCTCAGAGAAGGGTGTTGACATCCACGAAAACCAGTCTATCACACGGACAGATTTCCACGAGTTCACCGATGAGTATGATCTCGTCGTTGATGCAACCGGTCAGCCATCACTCTCTAGTAAAGCGCTCGGAACAACCAACGAGTATTCAGGATATATGGTAGCGCTTAACAGTGATGTCGAAGGGGACTTCACCGAGTTGTACCCGAACAGCCGGATAATTCTGGAGAACTATACAGGGTACTCGTGGGCATTCCCGAAGACATCGCAACGAGCCAACGTTGGTATCGGCTGGACGGTCAGTGACCGGCCTAATGATTATATGAAGGCATTGAGGGAAGCCTGTGAGCGGAATGGGTGGCCAGTCCCGTCGCAGGAACGGACGAACGTCGCAATCATTCCCGAGGGACCAAGCCTTGATCCCGACAGAACCCATCTACCGGAGCATTCAGTCGTACGAGTGGGTGATGCTGCAGGTATAGCAAACCGACTCACCGGAAAGGGGATCTCACAGGCCGTTGAATCGGGATTCTTGGCCGCAGAGCTGGCTAACAGAAGCCAATTACGCAATTATCCTGATAGATTATATCAGAGGATGAAAACGGAGTACATTTTCGCCACAGTTGTGAGATACTTTCTTGAAACTCGTAATCCCAAGGTTCTGGGAGCAGCAATTCGTGCCGCTGCCGGGATCGATATTGAAGACGTTGACCGGTCTCCGAGTGCAGTTCTACTGCGTCTCCTCCGCCACCCTGTTTTATTTGCCCGTATTTTCTCGAGACGACGAGTTTTAAACCGTGTCTATGGAGGAATGACTAACCAGTGGGAGTTAATTGATTGATATCCACTCGAGTTAAATTCTCGGCTCTGTTGAAATCCTTAGAGGATGATAGCTTCGGTGCCCGCTGCGGTCAGTACAGGTTGGACAGATATCGGAGTCGGCTCTCTCTTTCCCGATGTTGTTCTATCTATCCTGCTGAGACTGGAGAATTCGGTATTACTCGCTACTGGTTCGTTGTTCCACGTACTCGCGCGTCTCTCCGTGCAACACGTATTCCACCTGCTGAAGCTCGTCGATCGACCCCGAGCCGGTGACGAACATCGCTGTCCGCAGCTCGGCGATCAGGTCCTTGACTCGTTCGATGACAGCGTCTGGCCCGTCTGTAGCTGGTTTCAGGAACGGTTTCGCCAACCCGCCGGCGTGGGCACCCAGGGCAATCGCTTTTGCCACGTCCAATCCCGTTCGTACACCACCACTCGCAATTACGCAGTCGTGTTCGGCAACACACTCGATCGTGCTTGCAGCGGTTGGGATGCCCCATTCTCGGAACAGGGTGCCGATTCGTTGCTGTCGCGGCGCGTTCGCGGCTGCTGCGCGATAGGCCTCGATCCCGGACCAAGTCGTCCCACCTTTTCCAGCGACGTCAATCGCGTCAACGCCTGCCGCAGTCAGCTCTCGGGCAGTCTCCCCGGAAATTCCGTTGCCCGTTTCCTTGACGATAATCGGCACCGAGAGTGCCTCGGACACTCGTTCAACCGCAGCTACACAGTTCCGCCCATCGACATCGCCTTCAGGTTGAGTGGCTTCCTGGAGGAAGTTCAGGTGGACCGCGAGCGCGTCGGCGTTAATCATCTTGACTGCCTGCTCGACCATCTCGATGTCGTACTCTCGAAGCTGTGCAGCGCCGAGGTTCCCGTAGATGAACGCATCGGGTGCAGCATCGCGGACGACCGTGTACGATTCAAGGACGCGTTCGTCGTCGAGTTCGAGGCCTGCTCGCTGGCTACCGAGACCCATGGCGATACCGGTCTCGCTGGCGGCCCGGGCCAGCGCCCGATTAATCTCCGTCGTGTTCTGGTGCCCGCCAGTCATGCTCTCGATGAAGATTGGGGCAGATAGGTCGTGACCCAGAAAGTCGATGGAGGGGTCGATCGCGTCGTAATCGAGTTCCGGAAGCGCGTTATGGATGAGTCGGACGTCGTCAAAGCCCGTCCCTGTCGTTTCGACGTCCCGCTCCTGAACGATTTGAAGGTGGTCGTCTTTTCGGTCTTCAGTCTCCGAGGAGTCCTGCGCCGTCATTAGTCGAGTTTGTACAAGAGATGGGAAAACAATACTGTTGTATCGACTCGCCCCCATTCTAACTATTCTTGAAATGATAATATCCTGGGGTCGCTCTGTGTCTGTATCCAGCATTGCGCTGCTATACGACATAAATGACAGAGGTACCAGTGATAAGTTCGCAGGCCTCCTGAGCAGGCAATTCACCATTAACAGCTCTGAGATCAACCTCCTTGTGAACGGTTCTATGACATCTTCGGTGGAGAGTACCACTGCGAATTGTCCCTACCATGGTCAATAAGCTCGTCGGGAAAGATCAGTAGAGAGAACAACAAGACCGACGGTTCTCTTCAGATAATTAATTCGAGATCGAGAAAGGGAGTAGCGACGATGCACAGCAATACGAGGATCGCCGCGGAACGGAGTACGCCTACCGCCTGTAGCTGGGTCTCTGGGAGGGACTCGGCGATTCCGGACAGCGCAGTTCCGACGACCATAAATAGTAACCACCGGGTTTCGCCAGCGTCGCCGACGCTCCAAGCGTACACGAACATGCACAAGAAGGTAAGCGACACGCCGAACTGAAAGAGTGCCATACGACGGCCTTGTGGCTCGTTGAACAGCACCTCGCTGATATAGGGGACCATAAGCGACGCGTTCCTGTTTCCGGTACAAAATAATGCCGCAACGCGATCCCAGTAGAACATCCTCTCCCGTGCTACACGATTCCTCTGCGGGAGACGGTAGGTGACATACTGCGAAATGCGTACGTGTAGTGAGGCCGCGATTCACGCTACAATGTATCTGGAGAAGAGGATTTCAACAGAGCCAAATTCTCAGAATCTGTTAGCTACTGAGAGGATCGGTAAGTACAAAGGATTAGATCAGTAGATGAATTCAGTCCCTCAAACAGAATTTTCCGAAATCCAGAAATCGGTGGGCTCAGCTTCATCGGTGCTCCTGCTTACATGCCCCAGCACACAATCAGTGCGTTGAGGGTGACCGAATTCCTTCTTGAGGATCATCCAACTCACCTCTGACACCCGCGTTCCTGCAATGAGCCCCGACTCTTAGAGATCACGAACCACCACCAATCTTTTTACCACTTCTGATAAACTCAGTCGTGAGGTGAAGTATGCCATGTCAACACAATCCATTCGAACGAGATTTCTCGGAACTGAGACGTCGTTCTCGGTCTCAGGAGCCTGGTTGTCGTATTGGATCCTGCTGCTTCGGCTGACCGCCGGGTGGTGGATGCTCCACGCCGGCCTTGACAAGATCTGGGCGTGGCCCTTCGACGCCAGCTGGTTCGTCGGCGGAGCCGCTCAGGGCACGATTCTCGCCCCCTTCGTCACGCCGTTCAGCGACGGCATCCTGTTGGCGTTCGTCAACGTGGCGGTACCGCTTGGGCAAACCGCCATCGGTTTCGGGCTGATACTCGGTGTCCTCACGAGGACCGCCGCCTTCTTTGGTGCCTTCATGATGCTGTTCTTCTACTTCATCAACGGCTACGGTGGCGGCTGGGCCAACGGTATGGTCACGGGTGAACTACTTGGGATCATGGTCTTCGGAACCATTGTGGCACTCGGAGCGGGCGGCGTCCTGGCAGTCGATAACCGCCTGCGTGAGATGGAACTGTTCGAGAACACGCGATTACGGAAACTCCTCGGGTGACTACCAATGAGTGACTTATCAACGGCAGACCAAATCGCCATGTACGTCGGCGGTGGCTTGGTTGTCTTGGGCGTCGTCGTGATCGGCCTGCTCGACATGCTACTGGGAGCCGGGCACCCAGTCGATAGCGAGGGAGCAATCGAACACGCTGCAGTGGTCCCCATCGACATTAGGGCGGGCATCATCCTGCTCGGCTTGGTGATTTGGGGACTCGTCGCCGTTTACAAGTTTGCCGCAGGGTCGGCACCGTCGGGATCGACTACGGGCCAAACCCCATCCGGCATGGACGACTAGTTCAACAACTCAGTCTACGGCTCTCTCGTTGGTGTGGGCTACTGGATATCTTCTCCTCGTAGCCGTGCTCGCAATTGGTGTTTACTACCGAGCCACACAGGCGAGTTGATCACAAGAGAAATCAGTCATAAATGGAACAAAACAAGTCACGGGATCGTTCTGAAATCAAAGGTATCGGTGAGGGCGGTATTCTCTAATCCCCGAATCACTTGACCCCGGTGAGTTCACCCTCTCACGGTGGCAATCAGTTGGAGATGTCCTCATCAGTAGCATCTAATCGCTCACGGCGACGTCTATACTCCTCCTCGTCAATTTCGCCCCTGGCATAGCGGTTCTGGAGCGTTTTTCTGGCTGAGTCGTCGGTAGTCGATTGAGGAGATTTTTGGTTTCCAAGCCAGTAGAGCCCGCCACCGAGAACGCCCAGCATTCCGAGTACGCCACCAACAGCTGGTAGCCCTCCAACTCCACCTCCGTTGCGGCCACTCATCATTCCAGAACCACCTCGTCCCATCATTCCACCACCAGTATTCCCGCTTCCATCGCTGCTTGAGCCGTAGGCGACTGTACCCTGGTCAACAATCGCCTCACTCGATGGGACCTCTCCATCCGGGATTGAATCCTCCTCTGCCGGTCCGCCAGGACTGCCAACTACGATCCGTCCGACCATCCCAATCGACTTGTGCGGGATGCAGTAGTAATCATACGTCCCTGGCGTTTCGAACGTATATTCGAAGCTCCCGTCTGAGATCGTCCCACTATCGAAGGCGGAAGCGCCCTCCGGAATACGATCTGCGTACGCCGTAGCGGAATGTGCCCCCGCTGCGAGTTCAACTGAAGCGGTAGCGCGGAGTCCCCTTCCTCAAGGAGCGACCGAAGGGAGCGAGTAGGGAGGGGAGGAGCGCGTTCGTATCTGTCACAAACACCAGCTTATAAATAGCCACTCATACACATTGAAACTGTGGCAGACGACTACGTGCGTCGGACGGCAATCACTCGTCTCTCGGTAGACGCTGAGCAACGCGAGTTGCTTGAGGAAACCATCTCCGAGTGGAAGCGTGGGTGCCAACTCGCCACGGACATGGCGTGGGGGAAGTGTAACGCCAAGAGCGACGTACAACCCCTCGCCTACGACGACGTGCGCGAGGAAACCGACCTCGGTAGTCAGCACGCGATTCTCGCCACCCACCAAGCCGCCCAAGCCATCACTGGCTGTCTCGAACGCCGCTCGAACGGCAAGCAGGTCAGCAAGCCCACGTTCACCGCACCCACGGTAACGTACGACACTCGAACGATGACGCTGTTCGATGACGATACAGTGTCACTCTCCACGACGGAGAGTCGCGTCCGATGTGAACTTGCCCTCCCTGAAGCCGAGGATGGCTACCAACGGCAGTACCTCGACGCCGACCACTGGAGCGTCACGGAAAGCACACTCACCGCTCGTGACGGCGACTACTTTTTGCACATCGGCTTCCGCCGACCCAAGACCGACACTGAGCGAGACACCGCCGAGGACGGAACGGTTCTCGGGGTCGACCTCGGTATTGAAAACCTCGCCGTCACCAGCACAGCACGATTCATCAATGGGCGCGAACTCTCACACAACCTCCGCGAGTTCGAGAAAGTCCGTGCGGGACTCCAACAGACAGGCACGCGAAGCGCCCACAGAACGCTCGAACAATCAAGTGGACGCGAACTACGATACGTTCGTGACGTGGTTCACCAAGCGTCGAACGCGATTGTGGATGAAGCACTTCGATACGAGTGCGACGTGATCGCGTTCGAGGACTTGACCGACATCCGCGACCGAACGGATGCGTCGTGGGGGCACAAGTGGGCGTTCCGAACGCTGTACGAGCAAGTGGAGTACAAAGCCGAAGCAGTCGGCATCTCTGTGAAGCAAGTGGGGTCGGCGTACACGTCGCAACGGTGCGCCGAGTGTGGATTCACGGCAGACGAGAATCGCCAAACTCGCACGGACTTCCGGTGTGTGAAGTGCGAATCGGAAGCGAATGCGGATTACAATGCGGCGAAGAACATCGGGATGCGGTATGTCCGTCGAGGCCAACAGTCGCCTCGGCGGACGGGCGACAGTCAACTCGCCCTAAAGTCTGGAACGGTGACGCCAAGTGGCGGATTCACCGCCCACCCGGACGGGTTTGAGGCTGAGTTCACGGACAAGCCCCTCCCTCAACGAGCGAACCCGTCAGGGTGAGCGAAGTAGGGTGGGGTTGTTGACATTGAACGGTTGTCCCGGGATCAACACGTAGGCCGATTGGGTCGAAGTAATTGTTTCCCATCTCCACGATGGGCGTCTCCTGTGCGTTCGCTGACTGAGCAAAGCCGGTGCTGGCGACTGCGCTGGCACCGACAATGCCTAAGAATTGACGTCGGCTGTGATGTGTCATGTTGTCTGGATCATTCTTCGGTGGGTAGCTACGCGCGATACTGGTGCGAAGACTTCGGACGTGACTCACTCCGAACTTGTCGTTTGTTCCCATTACTACTCATAACCATATGCTGAATCGAGCACACCATTTCGATGTAACGGAACGATGCTGCCGAACGGTTGGTTTCGATACCCTCGAGTCGATCCGCAGGTGTTCAAACGGGTGAAACGCGGTTTGGGTAGTGGTCACTCTGATTGTTCGAGCTTTTCTCGTCGGGCTTCGAACTCTTCGTCCGTGAGATCGCCACGAGCGTACGCCAGACGTAACTCTTCCATCGCGGGATTATGAGACGTCTGTGTCTCGCTCATCCGCCGGAAGATGAGATATCCACCGCCCAGAAGCGCAAGGAGGAAGATGACCGGGACGAGCATCCCGATGAGGGGCCACCAACCACCTGTGGTACCGTACTGGCCCATCATTCCTCCGTATCCCATCATCCCACCGAACCCCATACCCATTGTGAGCAAGGGAAGGAGGATGAACGCTCCGAGGACGATGAGCAGTATCGTCGTCGTATCCAGTTGATCCGATGATGCCATCAGAGATCAGGCCTCCGATGCGGATCCGAACTCGTCAGTTACGGCTGCCAGTACGCGGTCGAATCGTTCGCTGACCTCGGTCGCGACGGAGTCAAGCGCGTCGTTATCAGCGATCCCGACTAACTGTTCCGGGTCGACCGCACTCACCACGATGACGCCGTCATCGTTCTCGTAGACGATGACGTTACAGGGCAAGAGCGCACCGAGTTCAGTTTCTACACTCAACCCTTCGTATGCCAGCGGAGGATTGCACGCACCGAGGATGCGATACTGGCGGAACTCCTCACCGAGTTTCTCCTTGAGCGTCGCCTGAATGTCGATGTCACAGAGAACACCGAATCCCTCGTCTTTGAGCGCGGCATTCGTTGCGTCGACGACATCGTCGAACTCTCCATCAATCTTGGTTTGTATTGTGTAACTCATGTAATACTGTATCCTGTTTACGCACTTAAGCGTTCGGTCCCGTCGCCCCAACTGGCAGACGAGAATTTTTTCTCGACGATGCTCCTTCTATTTCGGTCATGGGCACTACTCGAGTTGCTTTCGTCGACGTTCGAACTCTTCATCGGAGAGTTCACCGCGAGCGTAACGCTCACGAAGAACCGAAAGCGGCCGACTATCACTCCTCTCAGAATCTCTGTTGAGGAGTGAGTAGACGAGATAGAGCGGGACGACGATTAGGAGCCCCATCCAAAGGAAGCTCCAGAGGCCCATTCCACCGCTGAAGACCCCCCAACCGCCGCTACCCATCATACCGCCGCCGTAGCCTCCACCACCGTGAGCCGCTGCGGTGCCCGTTGCTACAATCAACAGCGGAACCGCTAGTATTGCGATTCGACGAGTCGTCCGCCCGAGAGTGTTGGTGTAGTGTGTCATTGTGATCGTTGAGTCAGTAAGTCGAATATCTATCGTGTCAGACGAGGATCCGAACAGGGATCGTTAGCAGCCGTACCCCTGTCCGTTCATCCCCGTCGCGGTGTGATTGTCGTCCGCCATATCTTGGGCCATCTCGTCGACGGTCACGCCCATGTGCGCTTCCATCTCGTCAACGGCATTCGGGCCCATGTAGTCGGTCATGTGACCTTCCATCCAGGCCGCCCAGTCTGCTGCACTACCATCGGCTGGCGTCCCTTCAGCTGCCGTCTCGTTCCCCTGGATCGGTTCGTCACCGTGTGCGCTAACTACCGGGGCGGCAAACGCGAGTCCGACAATCGCGAGCACCACGAGCAGCCATCGTCCGAGGTTTCGGTTGGTCATTGTTTTTCGCCTCAAGTAGTCATACGGTGGGTTCGGAGTTATCTTCGTGGGAGTGAACTCAAACAGGAGAGCGTTCAAGAACGTCTATAACGCCATCTAAACGTTTTCTACTGACGGGATCGTTCATACCTGCCGAATTCGAAAGGATCAGAGGAATGGTGAGAGCAAAGGGGATCCGTCGAGACTGTTCACCTCATTGCGGCGATCCAGACAATAACCACGGTTCAGGCGGCGAGGGAGGCTCGGGTATTGCTGACCACGAACGAGATGGATCAGTTCCCTCGGAACTGGTGATACTGCCTCGTGAGTGCCTGACGATGGTAGAGGATTCCAATTGTCATGAGGAACAGAACGGTCGCAATTTCGTAGCCATACGCACCAAGCAATAACATCGTTGAAGAACCACTCAGTCCGCCTGCAAGTAGTACGGCAAACAACGGGCTAACGCAGGCAGGGCACGCCACAATCCCGACTATTCCTCCGACTGCCGACTGCGAGAAATCAAGCAATGCATCATAGACGAGATACGCCAGCGCGAACAGGCCAACCGCTTGGTAAGGAATGAGCGAGACCGTGATCAGGTCACCTGTATAGACGAAGACCGGACTCCATCCCAAAGATCGACCCCACGTTATTCCGAAGCCGCTTGGTCCAGTGAGTTGCCCGAAATGAGAGGTGCTCGGTCCAAGTAATCCTGAAAAATAAAACATCACGATGAGATATAGAGCAACGACAAGTGCGGCACCAATACGATACACTCGACGTTTCGTTACAGGTCGAGTGTGCCAGATCACCCAGACTGAGGCGGTGAACCAAATAAATGGAAGGACGAAATGGGTCCACCGGCTCCCCATATCTCCTGTGAAATATGCGTACACCAACCCGGCGATCAACTGTGCGGCGAGGAGGAGATTGAGCCACGTGCTTGACTTGAGAACCCGGCTAATGCGATCAGTTTCGAGTGTTGCTTGTGACATGATGGGTAGTGTTAGTATGAATTTCTACGTCTGTTAGTTCTGCAGGTCATCACTCGGATACACGCGGTAGGTTCGACCCTGTCGTTCCCGATACAGCAGCCCGCGCTCCTCGAGTGAACTCACGGTCTGGCTCACTTTACTCTTTGAGAACTCAGATCGATCCCGAAGTTCGATCTGCGTGATTCCAGGCGAGTTCAGGACGGGTTCAAGGACGCGTCGTTCATCATCCGGTAAGAGATCGAGAACGCGCGCTTGCGGATCCGATTCAGGATTGATAGGCGTCGCCGGCGAGGCGTCATCGTCTATCGATGTAGGCGTTGCCTCCGATACCTGATCGGGGTCGATGTGATCCGCTGAGTCGGTTGTCGAATCGATGAGATTCCCTCGAACCACGTAATAGATGCCACCGATACTGCCTGCGACCAGAAGGGTTCCAACCACGTACCAGAGAGGATCTGGACCGTGAATCGCCCCCATAGACGAGTCCATCATCGGCCCCATCGACTGCTCGATAGCGCGACGCTGTTGATAGGCCCGCCAACTGAGTAGTCCGCCAGCCAAGAGGACGAACCCAAGGAGCACACCAACGACGGTATCCGCTGGACGTTGGTTCATATGACATCCCCTTGTTTCGATATCTGACTGCTCATACAATCAATTTTGGCGCGACAGGTGTGACAATTGCGGATTGAAGGTGCGATGATGAAGTGCTTCACAGCGGATGAACCACAGTACATCTATCAGTGATCGTGATCGTGGTTTGTTATCTGCGGGCTTTGATCAGCAAATTCCGTGGGCTCTTCCTCGAATGCCCGCTTACAGGTCTTCGAGCAAAAATAGTACGTCATCCCATCATTGGACGCACTCGGCCCCTCATCGTCGGTCCGCATGCCACACACCGGATCACGATACTGACCTGGTGCGCCGATTCCACGTCGGTAGACATACAGGAGGAACCCGGAGAGCGCGAAGGCGATAATATTGAGGTAGAACGTGTAGTTGAGCTCGAAGTACGTCTGTTCGGTCGCCGTCTCGCCACCGGCCAGATCTGGTACGATGCCGAGGGCGTCGAACAGCAACTCCATGAGGAAGCCAGTGAACGCCATCGTCACGAAGAAGACGCCAAGGATGTACAGCATGATCTTCCAGCCGTAGTACTTCCGGTAGACGTTCAGCACGGGCACGGTGATGAGGTCGGCGTAGACGAACGCGATGATCCCGGCGAAGCTGACGCCACCGCCCCACAGCGCGACGGCGAACGGGACGTTGCCCATACTGCCGACGAAACTGAGGACGGCGATGATGACGCCCATGACGGCGTTCTCGGCAGTCACGAGCAGGCCGTCGCCCTGAATGAACAGCGTGTTCCACACCCACTGCGGGACGAAGACGATGACGAACCCAGAAATAAGGAAGCCGGCGACGATGTCTTTCCAGATCATCGACCACTCCTTGCGGTACTGATTCCCGACCTTGTACCAGCCACCCCACGACAGCAACTCGTCACGCCACCCGCCGCTACTCGACGTCTCCTGGCGATAGGTCTCCATACAGCCCTCCGAGCAGAATTTGAGCGTCTCACCGCCGTCGGTCGTGAGCGTGTACTCGTCTTTCCCCTCCATCCCGCAGGTGGGATCTTCCGTGACGCCCGCCTGGCGGTCGCGCTCGTTGAGCTTCTCGCGGACTTCGTTAAACAGGTTTTCGGGAAGCGTGAGGTGGACGATGGCGGCCATGACGGCGATGAGAATCAGGCCGCCGAGCAGTTCCGCGACGAGGAACTCCCAGCCAAGCAGGATGAGAATCATCAGCCCTAGTTCGACGATGAGGTTCGTCGACGCGAACATGAACGCGAGGAAGTTCACCGCGTGCGCCCCCTTCTTGAACAGGCCCTTCCCGATGGCGACGGCGCCGAAACTACAGCCACTGCTTGCTGCTCCGAACACAGTCGCCTTGGTAAGTCCAGTTAGATCGCCCTCACCCAGCACCTGTGCCATCCGCTCCTTCGAGACGTAGACCTGGACGAGACTCGTAATCGTGAGGCCCATGATGATCGCCCACGCCGCCGTCCAGAGAAATCCGACACCGATACGAAGGGATTCAAGAACTCCGTCGATTATCGTCGCCTGCATAGGTGTATCATTGTAGGGATCATCTATTGCGGTTTTGGTTAGAATATACTGCCTATGAGGGTATCAGTACTATGGCATCGTAACCGTCGGCCATAGATGATCTATCGTGAAGAGGGGAAAACATTGCAAACCTCCACAAGCTCCACGGAATCCGACTTCAGATTCAAAAGGGGAATCTGATTAAATCACGCCGACGTATTAGAGGCTAATGGGACCAGTAGAGACCGATGATATCCCAAATGAGGGGAACACCACCTGGAAGAACAGCCTTCGCCGGCCTGCTCGGTTGTCCAGTACGGTAACTGTCACATCCACTTCCTAATTTACGATGGCTGTCGATCTGGCAATCCATGATGCACTCGTTCTCACAGCCGACGAGCGGAACCGCCTGTACGAGCGCGGCACAGTATGCATCACCGATGGCTGTATCGAAGAAGTCCGACCATCACGTGCAGGAGACGGAGAATTAGAAGCATCCACCGTTATCGACGGGAACGGGAAACTGGTGATGCCGGGGTTGGTGAACGCCCACACGCACCTGGAGATGACACCGCTCATCGGTGCGTTTAGCGAACTCGAGCTGACGGAGATGCTCGGGAGTGGGACGGCCTTGTTTAACAGACTAGGGAACGGCGAATTCGAGTACCTCGTCGAGGCAGGCGTCGAGCTCGCAGCGCTCAATTTCCTCCTGGGCGGTGTCACGACCGTGAACTCCATGGACGCACGGCCTGCCGCAGGTGCGGAGACGTTCGGGGAAGCAGGGCTCCGCGGATTTTTCGGCCCGGCGATCTCGGACCTCTTCTGGGACCAACCAGTCGATCAGCAGTTCGCCCGTGCTCGCGAGTTCGTCGAAACGTACCACGACACGTACGACGGCCGAATCAGGGCGACGATCTGCCCGCACGACGACTGGTCGTGTACCCGGCAGCTGTGGGAACGGACCGCATCCCTCGCCGCAGAGTATCCGGACCTGCTCGTCCACACGCACTTGCTCGAACTCGAGGAGAGTAACACGATGGCACGAGCGAACGGTGGCGAGGACTCGGTAGGATTGCTCGACGACGTTGGACTCCTGGACGACCGACTGGTCGCTGCTCACTTCCGCCTCGGCGACGAAGAGGACATCCAGCGAACCGCCGAGGCGGACGCGGCTGTTGCGCACTGCCCGTCCGTCTTCTGTTACTGGAATCCGGACGGGGAGACGCAGTGGACGCCCGTTCCCGAGCTTCGAGCCGCCGGCGTCGACGTCGGAGTAGGGATTGACGACCACTACTGGCACGACTCGTACAGCATGTTCGGTGAAGCGCGGCAAGCTCGGCTGGCGGCAAATCTCAAGCGTTCAGCCGGGCAGTTCGACTCGATGGAACTGATACGAATGCCCACTATCGAGGGCGCACGCGCGCTGGGGATGGGCGACGAGATCGGCAGTATCGAAGCGGGAAAGCGCGCGGATATTATCCTCCTCGACGTCGACAAACCGAAGTTCACGCCACTGACCAACGTTCCCGCACACGTCGTGAACAACGCGGTCCCGGCCGACGTCGAGACAGTGATCGTTGACGGCGACGTCGTCCTCCGGAATGGTGTGCCCGAGACAATGGACTCGGACGACGTGCGACAGCGAGTAAATCAGGCTGTCGAACGCTTCATGGACGAGACAGGCTGGGAGTTAGACATTGGTGGTAGTGAACCGCCGACCAGCATCGAGACTGTACGGGACCTCCCAAAGCGTGGCCCTGCGCGACTCCTGACTCGCCTCGCGATGCAATCCGCGCGTGATCGGTTCTCCTTCTAAGACCCTGCCAGCGTAGGGGTGGTTCCCCCTCAGGAATTTCTGTGGGCGCGAACGAACGCACGTCGCAGGACGGTCAGAAGAACGTACGTCTCGTACTTCTGGGTCTGGCAGTGCTCGCAGGGCTGCATATCCTCGACGATCTCCTCAATAGCGTCGTCGTACTCGTCGGTGAGCGTAGTGAGCGCGTCCGTGATCTGGGGCTGGGCAGCGTCGATCATCTCCTCGACGGCGGCGTCGGCCGAATCTGGTAGTGAGTACGAGAGGACGATCGTGTTCGCGTGGTAGTACTTCGTCGTCCCACCACGCCCCTCCTCGAAGCGAACGACGTCGACGAGGCCCGCATCCCGGAGCTCGTTGATGTGATGGCGGACCGTGTTCTCCGTCCAGTAACGCGAAGTTCGGCCGCATCGAGTGCCACGAGGCGATCAACGCGTTCGCTCGCGAGATCCTGCTGGCGGCGAAACAACGGCTGGAAGCCGGCGGCTGGCGCGTCGTCCACGGCATCGTCGACTCCATCTGGGTGACGCCGGACCCCGACGTCGACGACGAGGACCGCGAAGACCTCGAAACGCTCGCGACGGCAATCACCGAGCGCGTTGAGATTCGGCTCGAACACGAAGCCCACTACGACTGGGTGGCGTTCGTCCCACAACGCGAGAGTGACGCCGGCGCACTGACGAAGTACTTCGGGAAGGTCGCCGGCGACGACAACTTCAAAATCAGAGGCATCGAAGCCCGGCAGCGCTCAACCCCGCCGTTCATCGAGGCCGTCCAGTTGGACTGTCTCGACCGGCTCGATGCCACGCGGTCACCGGACGCGGTGCTCGGACGGCTCGAACGCGCAATCGACGACCTGCAGGCGGGCAACGTAGCAGTAGAGCGGCTCGTCGAGCGGAACCGTGTCTCCAAGCCGCTGGACGGCTACGCACAGAACACCCAGAACGTGGCCGCCTTGAAGCGAGCCCGCCAGCAGGATCTGGCAGTCCACCCGGGCCAGGATATCGAGTACGTGGTCGTCGACGACGAGAAAGCCTCGCGAGACCGGGTCGCCCTCGCCCACGAAGCGATCGAGACCTACGACGCCGCGTACTACGAGACGCAGCTGGTCAGAGCGGTCGAGAGCGTGCTGTTGCCGCTGGGCTGGGACCGAACGGCGATTCAGCGGGAACTCGCGGCAACCCGAGAACCCCCCTTGTCCGCCTTCAGCGAAGCCGGTGACGAGTAACCGACATCATCGACCGGCCGGCGGCCTGTTGGTGAATCGGGACGGCTACGTGAGCCACATACGCCTCGACAAGCATACTCGATACGAATACAACCCGTCGGGAGTTGAGACGGGACCCAACAGAACGCAGTGGTTCATGAACGGAACTCGAGGTGCGGACGGGTTACTGGAATCGGGGAGAACAGTCACCGGCAACGGGTTTGCGTGCTTCCAGATACGGAATTTGGAATGCTTCGGAACGGGTGGACGACGGCTGTGCGGGTCCAGCGGGAAAGAATAACGAGGAGGTAGTTCAATAACCCTACACGCAATATGTACGACCTCACAGGATTCCAGCGCGACCTCCTCTACGGTGTCGCCGGACTGGAGGCACCACATGGGCTGGCCATCAAAGACGAACTGGAGGAGTACTACGAATCGGAGATCCATCACGGGCGCCTCTACCCGAACCTCGATACCCTTGTTGACAAAGGCCTTCTCGACAAGGGAGAACGCGACCAGCGAACGAACGTCTATACAGTGACTCGGCGGGGCGCACGGGAAATTTCGGCCCGGCGTGAATGGGAGAATCAGTACATCGATTGAGCGGCAGAGCTCCCAGCGCGTCGAGCCCGGGAGAGTAGACACGGGATGGGGTACCTGCAGGCTGGTTACACCTCGGTACTACCGGCTCCATCACGAACCCACCGTGGGATCCGACTGCGAGGCCGGGAAAACGTGGATCGTCTTCCGCGACGGCCGTGACAACAGTTTAACCAACACGGCTTCGATGACGGGATGGTGTTGGTTAACTGGGCTGGAGAGACCCCTCTATCGATGTGTTCCACGTGAGAGGTCCTCACGAATAGATTGACTGAACGGATCTTCAGAGGAGTGGTGCTCAGGGAGGACGGCAGAAGCGGAAACACACACCCCTCTATCGATGTGTTCAGAATACAGCCGGACGACCGAACGACCGAGCAACGGACGGATATCGGTGGTGGCGAGGGTGATCTGGGCCGTATGCGCCGTGCCGGAGCCGCTGCGGGATACGTTCACCAACACAAACTGAACGGGGAATACGTCGGATAGCCGAGGACAGATACCACCGGTTGCAGGACACTTCGAACACTTCGATAGAGGTGTGTGTGTGTGTTTGTTCTAGAAAGCTAGAAGAGAAGAAGAAGAGAAGAAGAGAAAACACCGGCTTTTCGGAGTGTAGCACTTCTTGGAACTGTCTTGTTGGCTGCTGTTTCATGGAGTATCAGGGCGAAGGAACCGATTTCCATTGAGTTTGAATTTGGCGGAACTGCTCAACGATGCTCTCACGTTGTACGCCTCGAACACATCGATAGAGGGGTGTGTCTGTTGGTATCGGGATCGTGGGAGTCGGTCCGAGGGGTCTCCGAACACATCGTCAGGCGCGTCAGGAAATCAGTGCCAGACAGAATCGTACTGGTGCAATCGCCGGGAATGCACCACTCACTCTCCGATTTACACTTCGATAGGGGTGGGGAAGGTTTTTACTTCTCCTCTGTATGGGGTCGTACATGGGCACTGACGACTCCGAGGGGTCCCCACCCGATCCGGAGTCTCGAGACGACGCTACGCAAACGGATTTCTCCACAGGGTCTCCTGCGGCCGACCAAGCGTCCGACACAGCCACCGATGCGGATAACGAGACCGACTCCCAGTCGATCGAGGACATGCTCCTCGAGTTTGACGAGCAAGACGGCCTCATCCACGATCGCTCCCTGCTCGACCCCAACTACGTCGTCGAAGAAGACCGCATTGTCGGGCGGGACGAACAACTCCAGGAAGTCACCAAGATGCTGCGCGTCGCACTCGGCGACAACCGGCCACCGAACCTCTTCCTCTATGGCCCGTCCGGCACGGGGAAGTCACTCATCACGAAAGCCGTCTGCAAGAATATTAGTCGCATCTGCAAGTCCCGAAACATCCGATTCGGGACGATCGAAGTCAACTGCCAGGACCTGGATACGCTCGGCGTCGCGGTCTACGAGCTCGCCCAACAAGCTGCAGACGAGGCCGGCGTGGACGTCGAAGTCCCGAAACACGGCGTAGCGACGAAAGAGAAATGGGACGAACTCTACCGCATCGTCAACGAGCACTTCGACTCCGTCGTGTTCGTCCTCGACGAACTGGACATGCTCGTCGGCCGCCGGGACAAGCAAGATCCCGCGTTCTCCCGGCTGCTGTACCAGCTGTCACGCGCCGGCGCCGACGACGACCTCACCGCGTACATCTCCGTGGTCGCCATCTCGAACGACACGAAGATGATGGAATCCGTCGGCAGTCGCGCACTTAGTTCGTTCACGCCCGAAGACGTCCATTTCGACGACTACGACGCGAACCAGTTGCAGGCGATTCTCCGCCGCCGCCAGGATGCGTTCCACGACGGCGTCGTCGAGGAGGAAGTGATCCCGCTGGCAGCGGCCTTCGCCGCCCAAACCCACGGTGACGCACGGAAAGCGATTGACTTGATGCGTGTTGCCGGTGAGCTCGCCGAGCGGGACGGCGACGAGCGGGTGCGCGAAGAACACGTGCGGCAAGCGCAGGACAAAGTCGAGAAAAATCGCGTCCTCGAGGTCGTCCGCGGCATCAGCACCCAAAAGAAACTCTGCTTGTATGCCACGGCGGCCGTCGCCGCGGAGACGGCCAACGGGACTGCTCGCAGTACGACCGGCTACCGAGTGTATCAGTACCTGACCGACTCGATCAATTCGGACCAGTACCAACAGGAGTCGTACGTGAACAAAATGAAGGAACTGACGACGTACTCCCTCGTGGACTTCGAGCGTCGGAGCCACGGCCCCAGCTCCGGCATGTTCCTCGAGTTCCAGTTCGGCGAACGACCGGAAACCATCTTGGAAACGCTGCGTGAGGACTCTCGCCTCGAGATGGTTTCCGATAACGAGGTCCAGTCGGTCGTCAAATCACAGGTCCGGAACGAAACCTGACCCCGCTGCCCGCCGGTGCACATCGGACCCGTCTGGAGACACCCCTCTATCGATGTGTGTCTGCGAACGGCCCACACGGCCTCCAGACGGAGTAATCCGCAGCTCTCGGCGCACGGCCGCCGCCCAACCGACGACCAACCATCACACACCTCTATCGATATGTAATTCACCGATAGAGTCGCTTTACCCGTCGAAATAAGGATAATCCGCTGCGATCACATTCAATCGATACCGTGGTATTGTTCCGGTATTTCCCCGAGGAGCTGGCTCACTGGAATCTCTGTGCCGGGACTCACGGCACACACCTCTATCGATGTGTTCACCGATACAGATTCGAGGGATCCCACCCCGCTATCGATGTGTTCGGCGCCTCGGCCGTTCCCCCGCCGCGCACAGATCGCCATGCCCGTCTGGCAATACTCTCGCGTGCTGTTCACCGAAGGAATGCCTCACCGAAGGAATGCCGAATGAGAACGGGGGTGTTCCACCAACCGGGTATCCGACCCCAATCAAACACTGATCGAGAACGGTGACGCGAAGAGCTTCAGCGAGCACCACGTCGATGCTTGGTGATCGTGGGCGCGTACCTCGGTGGGCTTGATTCCGTTCGGTCTGGGTTTGGTTGGGGGCGGGCAGCTACCGGGTGCATCAATTAGGTCCGGCTATCGTCATCGGGAGGTCATCTGTACTTTGGGCAGCCAGCTGGATGTCGAGGCCGAACTCTCGATCCGGCAGAACCATGGGCGGGTGATTCGATGGCGGCGTCGACTCCCTCGACCATCGACTGAGACTGGGTGGCGAACCGTCGGAAACGTGGATGGGTGGCTTCCCTCTTCGAGTGTTACTCGTCCGGGTTGACCGGGCCTTTGTACTGAGAGCGAATCTTCTCCCCATCTCGCCACTGCCAGTAGTAGTAGCGGTTGTTGTTGATCTCCTTGATCGTAATCGTCGCTTTGGGAGGGACGTCGTCCGGGAGGTCGTCGGGCCGGTCCTCCACGTCTTCCTGGTCTACTGACTCCTCGAGACGCGCCTCACGGTCCTTGTGTTCGGCGAGCGCTTCGGCGTACGTTGCAACGTCTCGGAGCTGGTCCGAGGTCGCCTCGTTGAGCGTGGTGACGAGTTCCGTCGGAAGGTTCGCCGGTGGGGTCGGGGGTTCGTCGGACATGGGCTCCTCTCGAATTAACCAACACGAGCACATCTCCATAATATTGTTGGTTAAGACGATGGGGCAGTTCTCGTGCCTGCTGACCGCAGCCCTTCTCGAAACCTCTCCGTGAACACCCGGTGGCCATGACACACCCGTCTCTGGCTTCGTGACCGTTTTACGCAAATCCATCAAGAATCGTCGGACGCACAAATCTGAAAATGAAACTCAACGGCCATTGGAGTCCTTGGGCTTGACCGCTTCGCCGCAGCCAACGTCCATGCAATTACCACACGTGATACAAAACCCGCATTGTTGGCACACGAGGTGATCGGATCTGTCCCCGTACCGGTCATCCATCGTCTCCGGCATCTGGTGGTTCCTTCCATCCTTCGTGTTGAATCAGCATTATCTGTCCTTTCCCCGTCTACACAATGCGCCTACTTCAACATGTAAAACTGAATACCGTGATTGCTATCGCAGCGCTTCAACGCGTCGCGATCGTCGAGTCGGATATCCATTGAACACAATGCTACTGTCGACTCCCTATGCACCCCACAAATCGGCTGTGCGACCGAGGTGAGTGAAGTTCGTGGGTGGCGCCCGCTGTATCCCCTGAGTACGAAACAATCGATTCGGCGGGTAGCACACCGAATTACAGTGCAATTACCGTTCGTCCTGCACGGACATTCACGGCCCCGACGCAGACCGTCCTCAAGCGGGTCGACCTCTCGGAGGTAGTTACGGAGGTACGAGGACGACGTGAGTTGTTAGACTCCGTGATTGTCCAGTAGCTGATCGAGGGGGAGTGCGTGAAGAAGTTCCTTGACAGCCTCGTTGTCCGGTGCAACTGGGCCGAAGCCCCCCTTTTGGGCGTCGTACTCCGGCCGACATTCCGCGCATAGTGGAACCCGGGGGCTGCCGACAAAGGTGGCTTCGAGCTGATCGCGGAGGTAGGCTTCCCGAGGGCGTGTGGGCAGGCGATGACGAGTACCGTGACGACACGTTCGATCACGGTCGCATCGAACGAGACTGCGACTGTCCACGCGAGTGCCGTCACGACTGCCGTCCCGAGCGCGACGTAAAACAGCCACCCCGCCGCTCTGTCAGCCAACACCTGAGTCTTGGATTTGCTCTGCTGGGCTTCCTCGACCAGTCGCATGATGCCCGCGAGCGTGGTTTCCTCGCCGGTCGCACCGACGCGCACGCGGAGACTGCCGTCGCCGTTGATGGTACCGCCGATGACCTCGTCGCCAGGTTCTTTCGAAACCGGTTTCGACTCACCCGTGATCATCGATTCCTCGACGTCCGAATCGCCCTTCTCGACGACGCCGTCGGCGGGGACGCTCGCGCCCGGCCGGACGAGCACCAGGTCGCCCTCGGAGAGTTCGTCCACGGGGACGTCTTCGGTATTACCGTCGTCGGTGATTCGTTCGGCGGTATCGGGCATTAGTCTCGCCAACTCGTCGACGGCGCTCGATGCACGCCGAACCGACCGCATCTCGATCCAGTGCCCAAGCAGCATGATGTCGATGAGTGTGACGAGTTCCCAGAAGAACGCAGACTCCGTCGGGAAGACTACACTCGCGAGGCTGTAGACAAACGCGACAGTAATCCCCATCGAGATGAGCGTCATCATCCCCGGCGCTCGGTCTTTCAGTTCCGGCACCGCCATCTGGAGGAACGGGATTCCACCGTACGCGAAGACGACGACGGAGAACACCGGGGCTATCCACTCGCTACCCGAAAACGTTGGGACGGAGAAGCCAAGCCACTCCTGCAGTGTTTCGCTATAGAGAAGCACGGGAATCGAGAGGATCGTCGAGACGAAGAAGCGTCGGCGGAACATCTGTTCGTGGCCCTCGTGCATCCCGCCATGGCCGTCATGACCACTCCCGTGATCGCCGTGTTCCTCCTCTTCGTGGTGGTGTTGCGGACCTGCCTCGTCTTCGAGTAGCGCTTGTTCTGACCCTGCCCCGATGTGAGAGCTATCGTGTTTGCCTTGGTCCTCTCGATGACGATGATGGTCCGAATCGCCGTCCGAATTGCTTGGCTGTTCGTCCATTATCGACAATTTGCGTCTGTATACGCTTCAACAGGGTGGTCGATCTGTATCTCATTTCGAATCATTTCGCGTCTCGAGATGCTCCGAACCTACAGAAGGACAGTGCAAGCTCACAAACCATTGATTTATCTGTAGAGGACAGACACCCACCTCCGGCGTGTCCGGTGGATAGGTTTAACAGAATCCGGCATCGAGGTAAGCCTGCTCCGTTGGTGTAGCTCGGCCAATCATCTCGGCATCTCACGTCGAGGACCGAGGTTCAAATCCTCGACGGAGCATCAAACTCAGAGCAAGGAGGTTGAGGAAGTTCCATTCTGTGTGGACAAGGCCGTCTGGGTTCAACCACGAACGCCTCCTGTGAACCTCGCTACTTGACTGCACAGAGTAATGTGCCTATAGACAGAATCCTGTGTCAGGGATACAGTCGATATGAGATGGCAAATTAAGGAGATTGAATGGGAAGCTGTCGCGGGCATCCTAGCGGCTGTTCTCGCGCTTGTACTCCATTTCTTGCACATCGTAGACGAATCCGTGCTGCTTCAGATTACGCTCGTTCTTATGGCGTTCTTGTTCATCAGCCATCTTCGACGCGAATCAGAAACAGAGAACCTCTCTGAGTCCGTCGCTCACACCGAACGCACTGTCGAAGAAATCCGAGCCGGTATGGATACTCCCGACCTCGAACTCATCGGTCCAGCACAACTCAGACCGCGGAGTACCCAGTTCGGTCAGGGGGCCCGTGGTGAAATGATCTGGTTCAATGTCTGTCTGCTCATGTTCATTCCCCAGGATTTGTTCGACGCGTTGCTTCGGCCACCGATTGAAAATCCAGATGTTTCCTCAATTCAGTTCGTCCTCGACGAGAGTGAACGAGAGCGCTGGAAGACACAGGTCAAACCGAAAGTACAGGAGTGTACAGGCGCCGAGACGGTACGGGAACCTGTCTGGCGCGACCTCGATGAAAACGTCTCGTTCATTCTTCGCGGGACTGAAAACGAGCAGACGGACGCGCTGTTGAGTTTCTGGGGCGAACCGTTTATGGCCCGGACGACACAGGACGTCCCCCGCTATATCATCCACGTCGCACGGGATTCTGAACTAATCCCCCAGCTGCAGGATATCGAGCGCGAACACCGCTTGAGAACGAATTGAGGAGCACACTTTTCCCGTGAGCGCCCGAAACACTCCTTGAAGGAGTTCTGACCGACCCCATTCACCATTCGACCGGTGGATACCCCCGATAACACATCAACTACAATGAGACCCCCACGCTTACGCGGCTATCTGAACGAGGAATTCGAGTTTCCGGTTGACCGAGCGGGGGTCATCGAACGTGCCGGAGACGTAACGGTTGATGCTCCCGACGACGATGACTCGGAGTCTATTAGTGCGATGCTGGAACGGGACAACGACAACCCGTACGAAACTCTTGAAGACCTCTTCGCGTCGATCTATGGTAGTCTCGACGATAGTTACATCGGACGAAAGTACTACGACGATCGTGGCAGCAACGTCGAAGAGGTGACTGGGGACTACCCGCGCGACGAACGGAACGTCTCCTTCTGACGGCTACCAGAATTTCAGGTTCTGTTTGACGGATTCGCGTTTCATCTCCTGGATCTCCTCGGTGATTGGGATATCCTTCGGGCAGACGGTCGTACACGAGAACTGCGTATGACACTGCCAGACCCCATGTTCTTTGTCGAGTAGTTCCAGTCGACGTTCCTGTGCAGCCTCCCCTTCGCGTTCATCCATGTAGAACCGGTATCCCTTGACGATGGCTGCAGGACCGATGTACTCGTCGTCGAACTGTGAGGGATTACACGACGACGTACAACAGCCACATTGGATGCAACGCGAGGCCATCTTGATCTTCTCACGATTCTGGGGGGATTGGCGCTGTTCTTCGAGTTCCCCATCAGGAAGCTCGTCAGGCTGGAAATATGGTTCGACGGATTCCATCCGTTCGAAGAAGTGATCCATATCCACTACCAGGTCCTTGATCACTGGTTCATGCGGGAGCGGCTCAACACGGACTGGATCGTTGAGATCGGAAATTTGCGTTTGGCAGCCGAGTCGCTGGCTGCCGTTGATGAATAGGCCGTCACTTCCACACACCGCCATTTGGCACGAGTGACGGAATGTGAGACTCGAGTCGAAGTGGTCACGAGCGTAGATGAGTGCATCCAAGACAGTCATCCCCTTTTCGTAGGGAACGTGGAAGTCATCGAATCGGGGTTCTTGCTTGGCTTCGACTTCAGGATCGTACCGGAAGACCTTCAGGAGCGTTGTCTCCTCATCGGCGGAAGACTGTGCTTCAGCGGCCGCTTGTGCCTCCTGCTCTTTTGCTCGTTCCTGTTTCTTATCGAGACGCTGCTGCTGTGGTGTAGAGTCAGTGTCGGATTTCTCTTTTGCCTCTGAGGGTGTTTGCTGGGAGCTCATATTTGTGGGTATAGTACTGAAATTCGCTCAGGAGGGTAGCGGAGTTCCATGTGAGAAGGTAACGGGGAGACCACCGAAATAGCTGTCCCCGAAGACGCACACGAAACTGCCTCATAGACCAATCATATGCATCGGAACCCGGAACGCCAAATCTCTGCTGAGTCGCCGAGTTTATCAGAAATCGAAGGAACAGCACGCCGGCACTTCGTATTCCTGGGGTTGAGAAAAGCAGCAACACATATACCCGCTCCATACCTTTCACTAGACGTAGTGTCCACTTTCCGTGAAACGGACGTACGGCGCTGGCGGTAGTTAGGGTCCGGAAGTGGACAGTATCGCGGAGTACGGTCAGTCGGTTTCACCCGACTGACCCAACCACGATGCTCACTCGCATTCTCGATTGTATCGCCGTCATCATGACCTCCAAACGCACGCCCACAAATGACAGCAGAAAACGAGTTCACCGTCACGCCCTACAGCGTCGACGGAGAGATCGACTACGAGAAACTCCTCGAACAGTTCGGGGCTGACCCGCTCTCGGACGACCAGATCACAGCCTTCCCCGACCCACCCCATCCGCTTGTTCATCGAAGGGTGTTCTACGCAGAACGTGACATAGACAGGTTCCTCTCCGCTGTTAACGCAGGGCAACCACACTCTATTGTTACGGGTCGTGGCCCATCAGGGCCGATGCATATCGGTCACGTCCTCCCGTTCTACTTCGCCAAGTACCTACAAGAGCAGACAAACGCTCTCGTCTACATTCCAGTGTCCGACGACGAGAAATACTTCCTCAAAGAGATGTCTCTCGAAGTAATCGGCGCTCACACTCGTGAGAACTTACTCGATCTGCTCGCAGTAGGATTTGATCCAGATAGGACGCGTATCATCGTGGATACAGCGGATGGAGACGTGGTGTATCCCCTCGCAACCGCATTTGCAAAAGCGGTGACCCAATCGACTATCGAGGCAACGTACGGAGAACCTGCGAATATTGGTCTGTCATTCTATCCCGCAGTGCAGGCGACACACCTCCTCTTGCCGCAACTCATCGAGGGCCGTCATCCGACGCTCGTCCCGATCGCAATCGATCAAGACCCCCATATCCGCATCTGTCGGGACATTGCGGACAAACAGCGATACGACGTCGATAAACCGAGCGCGTTGCTCTCGAAATTCCTTCCGAGCCTCGCAGGGCCAGGCAAGATGAGCTCTTCGGACGACGCGCCCAGTATTCTCCTCTCCGACGACAGAGAGGCCGTGTTCGAGAAGATTCGGGCCCACGCGTATTCCGGTGGTCAATCGACCATTGACGAGCACAGAGACCTGGGTGGAGATCCCGAGAGAGACACGTCGTTCCAGTTTCTTTCGTATTTCTTCGAAGCGGACGACGAACGGCTGGAACGACTTGCCCAGGAATATCGTGATGGATCGCTGTTGAGTGGTGAACTCAAAGATATCGCGGCAGAGAACATAGCTGATTTTCTCGAACGTCACCAAGAACGACGAAGGCAGTTGGGGTCACTCGTGGATGAGTTACCAGCGTACAGATTGACCGATGCTGAGCGAAAGCGGGCTCGCCAACGAGTCGGATTTCTAGATGAGGAGCTGTTTTAGAAAGGCTGTATCATTGCTCTTATGGCGCACAATCTGGGGTTTGGATATGGGTTCGGTTTGATTTCTTGAAACCGTTCGGCCAAGGGTTTAGGGCGCTTCCGCATTTAAATAGATCTGCTATGGTTTCAACAGGAGATACTGCGCCGAATTTCACAGCGACGTACCGAGGAAGCGAACACGAGACGTTCGAACTTGTCGAGCATCTTGGAGAGGGTCCTACCGTATTAGCGTTCTTCCCCGGGGCGTTTACACCTCCGTGTTCGAACGAGATGGTAGCCCTCCAAGAGCGTCTCGATGAGCTTCAAGATGCGGGAGGGACACTCTTCGGCATCAGCGCCGATTCATCATTCTCCCTCGGTGCGTTCGCAGACGAGTACGATCTCGAGTTCGACCTCGTCAGTGATATGGGCGGCGAAGCGATTCCGGGATACGACCTCTCTATCGACATCCCGGACTTAGGCCTGTACGGTGTCGCCAACCGGGCTGTGATCGTCCTTGACGAAGATCGGACTGTGACCTACAGGTGGGTAGCTGAAGATCCGACGAACGAACCAGACTACGATGAACTCATCGAGGCCGTCGAGGCAGTCTGACAAACAGCGGCTCCGTCAGTTTGAACGACACGCTTTGAGTTGAGTAATCACTGTGAGTAGAATGTTTCTATGATATCCTCTCAAGACTCAGGAATTGTGATTATATCAAATTACACATAGTAATTCGGTTATTCGTCGACTTCCGTTTTCACGACGACTGTCGGTCGGGTGGTTAGCCGAAGCACGCGTTCGGTTACACTTCCGAGTAGCGCGCGGTATTCCGCTGGCCGGTGTTTCGTCCCGAGGACGACCATATCGATATCCTGTCGATCCCCATACTCGAGTATCGTTTCGACGGGATGTCCGTGTTTTACTGCCGCGATCATCTCGACCTCACTGTCTTCCGCACTACTCCGGACCTCCTCGATTGCCTCCTGTCCGCGTTCTTCGAGTCCATGTTCGGGTCCCTCTGCCTCATCGACGTACTCATCTCCACTGTATGCCGTGTAGATGCTCTCGTCGACGACGAAGAGCGCATGAAGGGTAGCATCGTGCATCTCGGCGAGTTCGATCGCATGGGATTCCGCGTTCTTCGATGCAATCGTACCATCCGTGGCGAGTAGGATCTGGTCGTACATAGAGCAACGTTCGTTCAGCTAGCCGATAAGGATGGTCATCGCAACGAGTCGACGAATTGGACCGAAACGCTGTTAATCACTCTTTTTGGCGAGAACGATCAATGCAGTACTATCGGTCTGTGCTGCTGGCGCTACTTCACGCATCCCGTCGAACTGGACGATATCTCCTGACTGTATGATATGAGACTCCCCATCGAGTTGCAGATCGATCTCACCTGAGATTAAATAGAGAATAACCTGCCTTTCAGGATGACTGTGTGCACCAACGCTTTCACCTTCGTCCAGGGATAATCGGATTGTTTTCGGTTCTTCGGTTGGGAACACGGCAGCGTGCGGTACACCTTCACAGTCCTCAATTGATTTCACCGGTGCCATGAATCCATTATGGGACTGAACAGCCCTATGTGCATCGAACTATGGCTCTATTACTTGCTGTGACAGCCACCGCCCAGCAGGAATATTGGCTTTTCTCGGGCTCAAAAGTGGGATTCGCCCCTATGCTTTTTCGCCTTCCACGAGTAGTTTCGAATACGCACCGGACAGCAATACTATGACAAACGGAAAATCTAACATAGTTGTCACATTCAATCCGCAAGAATGGGTCGACGGACCGTACCATCTAGACGATGGGGCAGACAAACAACTGAATCCCGCCGAAAACCGGGATTCAGTAACGTTCGAAGTGCCGTGGGAAGACGGAACCGATGAAGAGGGAACGATATTCCCAGACGAGTCGTACGAAGCAAATCAGTTGCAATCTCACCCTGCGGCTCCAGAGTGGGTCCAAAACTGGGAGGGGCCATACTACGTCCGGACAGAATTAGCTGAAGACGAGTGGTAGCTGGCTGACAGCTCAGTCCACGTGCTGTGCGTGTAATCGGTCGAGAGGAGCTTTTCCCAATCCTGAGGGTAGTCTCTGATTCGCGCCGATCAGTTAACGTGAACGCGGACGACATGACCACCGCAGCCGCACTGCTCGATATATTCCCACTCGACGTCCTCATCTCCAAACCGATCATCAAGCGCATCGTAGAGGAACCCCTCGGGATGGCCGTGTGCCTTGTGCGTGACGAGATTCACGTGGTGACCGCTGGTCGTGTGCTCGACCGCCTCGATTCCGTGACGCTTGAGTAGCGAGAGGTCGTCTTCGTACTGTGGCTTCTCGAGGTTGGCGGACCAGGAATTATCGTGGTTTCGGTCGGTGACAGGTTCAGTCTCACCGTGTGCGTGGTCGTCGCCGTGATCGTGGGAGTGACTTGCCATCCTCTGATATTGGTCTGCTATTCGGATAAGGGGTTTGGTGGTGTCTCTCCCCTTTTGGGTGGAAAGTCGTCTGGGGTATTTCAGCACAGAGCCCGCACTGAACGTATGGACGACCACAAACCCGGAGGGGATTGGGAGTACGCGATACACAGTGGCCTCCCCGACTTCTATAGAGATATCAAATCGGTACCGGTCACGGTCGAAGCGGTTTCGTTCGAGGAAAAGCGTATCGAGACGGAACACCGGACGTTCGAACGAACCATCATTCGTGTTCGCGGCGAAGGCGTAACTGGATGCGGAGAAGACGTCACCCGCTCCAGGGAGGCACACAATCGACTTCGCGAGGACGGACTAGCGCTCCCGACCGGTGACTGGACGGTCGGAACGTTTTCGGACGCTCTCGATGCCGATTCGAATATCTTGACACAGACTGCGTCCAGAGACGCTCCCGAGTATTTGCGTTGGGCGATCGAGAGTGCAGTTCTAGATCTGGCACTCAAACAGTCGGGGCGATCGCTGGCATCGGTACTGGACCGTACGTACGAGCCGATGGCATTCGTCGTCAGTCTACAGCTCGGGGATTCACCACACATCCGTCCCGTGAACCGGTTCCTCGACGCGGATTCGAGTATCGAGTTCAAGATCGATGTCCCCGACACGCCGAGCGACGAGTTACTCTCGGCCCTCTCGGATACTGGTGCGGTTCGAATTCTGGATTTGAAAGCACAGTACGGTTCGGATGTCGGGGCTCCCACTGATCCGGACCTCTACCGGCAGTTGTTCGAGACGTTCCCGGATGCACTCATCGAAGACCCGGCCGTCACGGATACGACACGACCTGTGCTCGACGAATATGCTGACCGAATCTCCTGGGACGCCCCGATAACGGGTGTCGAAAGCACCCAGGAACTACCTTGGGTACCAGCTGCTCTCAACATCAAGCCGTGTCGGTCTGGGACGCTCGAATCACTCTGTCGTATTCTCGAATATGGCTTGCAACACGATGTCGAACTCTATGGAGGTGGAATGTTCGAACTCGACGCTGGCCGAGCGCACTCACAGGCGCTCGCCTCGCTGTTCTATCCAAACAGTCCAAACGACCTTGCACCACCTGCGTATCACACCTACCGAGACGACAAATCCTATCCCTCGAGTCCGCTGGAGCCACCGGCCAAACCGGCCGGAATCGGGTGGGATATCAGATAACCACAACACTCCGTTCCAAGGGAACTATATTGGAACAGAAGCATTCTTAGTCGCTACAGGCCGCACTCCGCGCTAATCGCGTTCGGACGCTGATTCCTCATCGTTTGTTCGATCACGACGATCACGCACACAACGTACGGTTGGACAGCGAGCTCTACGGGCTGCGCTGAATGGACGGAGTGCCTTCTCGACCATCAAACGTCGATACGGGTCCGCTGTCACGCTACGCGCTTGGTACCGCGAATATTCGTGAACTAGTGCTCACTGCCGCGGTCTACAACCTCGAACGATCCATTAAACAGAGACTGCTATACCGGATTCAACAAGGCACAGGAGTCGAAATACTGCGGATTTGATTGTCTCATCAGGGTACTAGTTGGTTGCCCTCCTCATCATAGACGGTAATTGCATCAACGGGGCACACGCGACCAGCCATCTCGGCATCAAATTCTGCTCCGTCTGGAACATCTCGAATGTATAATCCTGGTTCCCTCTCGTCACTTCCAACAAGTGTGGCTTTGCCAGCATCACGATCTTCGATGAATTTCTCCCATTCATGGACGCAGTTGAATATCCCGGTGCACGTGTCTCGATCAAATTCAACATACATGATTATTCACGCCTCGTGTCAAATTGTAACCAGTGGATTTCATTAGTAAGTTCAAAGGGCGCTCCGTTAGGTGAATATCTCGTACACCGAGGGTCGTTACCTCGGGTATTCATCTCGCGGGATCACCAAGCCGTGATAGAAGTGTCATTCACAACTCATCGCTCTTCACCTTTCAGTAACCGTCACTCGCCACTCGTCGTCTGTTGCTTGAGATGTTTCATGAGTGTATCCATGTTCTTCAAGGACGGGATAGAGTGGTTCCGGTTCGTGGTCGGCGATTAGTACAAGCATTTCATCATCGGGAAGAACGTCAAGCGCTGTCAGTATCTCATCGAAGGGATTTCCAGTAGTTTCACGGCAATCAAATTCGTGGATTCTGTCGTCATCGGTGTCGGCCCCCATATTCTCTGATTCGTGTTGTAGTGGGATAATCATTCTGCCGATGATGCTCGCGTTGTCCGAATATCACCAATCAGAGATCCATACAAATGTGTTCGCGGGATTGCGTATATGAGAAGAGTGCCAGCAGGGCACCTCCAATTCTGACGGCCGCTCCCATTCGAGTGGATAATCAGTCCTGATAAAAGTATTCGCCGCTCGATTTTTGTTGTCGGTCGAGTTGACTGCCCGGCTTATTCACTCGAGGCCTGCCGGTTCGTCCGTCCCGGCGAAACGTGATTTCGAGGGCAGATAGAAACGCGTTCATGCCGTCCCGCATTGATTGCGGAGATTCTGCATAGCCACTCTGGCTCGGATCACCCTCGAAAACGATCAACCGATCGGCAACTCGATCGATGACGAAGAGGTCGTGATCCACGACGAGCACGGGTCGATTCGTTCGTTTGCTGAATTGGTGAATCCGATCAGCGAGTACCACTCGACGGTCCACATCGAGGAACGCTGAGGGTTCGTCCAAGAGATAGAGATCTGCATCACGAGCGAGACATAGTGCAATCCCGACACGCTGTAACTCCCCGCCCGAAAGCGAGTCAAGTGAGCGAGTATACAACGATTCGAGGTCGAATGGATTCTGAATTCGTGTTTTGAATGATTGGGCGTGAATATCGGTGACTGATGCAAAGCGTTCACGGACTGCAACGTCGCTATCCGGCGTGATATACTGAGGTTTGTACGATACGAGGACATCTTCCGGAACCCGGCCACTATCGGGAGTTACACTCCCAGCGAGCATTTTCACGAACGTCGTTTTACCCAGCGCGTTCTCTCCGACGATACCCACCGATTCCCCGGCGTGAATCTGACCTGGTTCGACGACGAGCGAAAAGTCCGCGAACGATTTCTCAAGCTGCGGATATACAAGGGCCGGTTCGTTGTTTCCGCTGTCGCGAGAGCCAGCCGACGGGAAGTCGATTGAGTGACGCCGAATTTGGACGTTTTCTTCCGATAATTTTCCCTCCAAAAACTGGTTGATGCCCGTCCGTACTGCCGACCGCTGGGCAACGACGCCGAATCCCCCCGGTTCACCGTACAAGACGTGGATTGCGTCAGAGAGTAGGTCGAGCGTCGCAAGGTCGTGTTCTACGACAACAGCCGCGGCATCGGTTTCCTGCACGTGACTGCGGATCGTCCGTGCTACTGACAACCGCTGTTTGATGTCCAGAAACGACGATGGTTCGTCGAACAGATAGAGATCTGCCGCCCTCGAGAGAGTCACCCCGATAGCAACCCGCTGTCGTTCACCTCCGGACAGATCAGACAGTGACCGATCGAGGATCGAGCGGAGACCGAGTGCATTGACGAATCGATCCGGATCGTCAGAACGGGAAGCGAGCAGTTCGCGTACCGTTTCAGCGTCGGTCTCGTGGAGGGAGTCGACCCGTTGGTCCTTGTAGGCGGTGTCGACCGATTCGTCTCGGAGTCGTTCGAGATGAGTCTGCAGGGTCGTCCCCCGAAACGATTCGATCGCCCGGTTCCAGTCTGGCCCTTCACCGCCCCCGCCAAAATTTGGTACTTGGCTACCAGACAAAATGTCCAACGCAGTACTTTTCCCGATGCCATTGCGGCCGAGAAGGCCGATTACAGAACCATCGTCCGGGATGGGGAGATTGTACAACCGGAATCCGTTCTCACCATACTGGTGGACGAGTTGTCCGGTTTCCGCCGGAAGTGGAATAATTTGGATCGCGTCGTTGGGGATCTTCTTTTCGATGAGTTTGTGCTCGGCCAGGACGTTAGCGTCGTCGATGTGGAGTTCACCATGCTCAGTGACGTGGAACCCCTCGTGTCCGGACCGATTCAGCGGATCATATTTGACCGCGATATTTCGTACTTCGTCGGTGACCTCATCCTGATCGATGATTGCGACGTATTCTTGCTTCCGTCCGCTTTGAGGCTCTGTCATGGATTACTTAAACCATCAGTCCGAGTATTCATAGGTGACTGTTGTGGGAGAATATCCCAGTAAATCGAGCCGTATGTGGTGAATTTGGGGTTGCTCGATCACCGATGCCGATTGAGCAGGTCAGACGACGGCTTCCACTCGGCGTCTTCGTCAAAGTACTGTTCGACAATCGGTTTGTCGGGCATCTGGCCTGTTTGGCGCTTCTCTTCGCTGTAGGACGGTCGCCCCTCTTCCACGAAGAACCGGCCAGTCAGAATTTCTCCCTCGTGGAGGCGCGTATCGGTTTTCCGCATCATTTGCGCCGCTTCGTCACGGTCGTGGACGTCGAACTCGAAATCTTCGGAGTCCTGAACGTCGATGTAGGGCACGTATTGCTTGGCGTCCTTGTTCCATGTCGGACACTGAGTGAGAAAATCGACGTGGGCGAATCCGTCGTGGTCCATCGCTTCGACGAGTATTTCCGTCGCCTGCCGGGGATTAACCGCTGCAGTCCGTGCAATATATGTTGCACCCGCATTAAGGCCCCACTCCAGTGGCCGGATCGGGTTCTTCGCCGAACCGGATGGTTGCGTCTTGGATTTGTGTCCCTTCGGACTTGTCGGCGACGTCTGTCCTTTGGTCAACCCGAAAATCTCGTTGTTGAACACGATATAGGTCATATCGTGGTTCTCACGGGCTGTGTGAGTGAAGTGGTTACCCCCAATGCCGTATCCGTCGCCATCGCCACCTGCGGCAACGACCTCCAGATCGGGATTCGCGAGCGTTGCCGCCCGCGCGACCGGGAGCGACCGACCGTGGATCGAGTGGAACCCGTAACTCTCGAAATACGACGAGAGTTTGCCCGAGCATCCGATTCCCGTGACGAGCAACACTTCGTCGGGGTTCTTGCCACGTTCCACCATCGCTTGCTTTAATGTCTTCAGGACGGCGAAGTCCCCACAGCCGGGACACCACGTCGCCCGTGGTTCGACGCCGGGGGTGAACGCGTCTGTATCTACCTCTTGATCTGCATCGATTGCGTTGAATGCACTCATTGTGGTTACCTCGAGTTGGTTGCTTTCGTTGGTTCGAGACGCGTCGTCGGTGGCGCCACATTCGGATCGTCGGTAATGACGGCACGAACACCATCGACAACCTCGGCGGGTTCGAAGGGATTACCGTCGTACTTGAGCAGACTGGATAACCGATCGCCGTACGCCCCCAGTTCGCGCTGTACCAATCCCCGGAATTGACCGCCGGAGTTCATTTCGACCACGACAGCTTCCTCGACGCTCTCGAGGAAGTCAGCGACCTCAGACTCCGGGAACGGCATCATTTCGCTTACGCCTAGTGCCGAAACGAAGTTATCAGTCTCGTTGAGTCGGTCGACCGCTTCGAAGACAGTACTCTGTTGACTTCCCCACACCAGGATTCCGTAGCGGGCATCTTCAGCCCCGTATCGGGTCTGGTGAGTTCCCGTCTCGTCAAGTGTCTCGCGAATTGTTTCCTGTTTTGCCCTCCGTCGGTCGACCTGTCGACGGCGATTTTCGGGATCTTCGCTGATGTGGCCCGCAGGGTTGTGCTCGTTTCCGGTCGTCAGGAATCGGCCACCTTTCTGGCCGGGAAGTGTTCGCGGTACGACGCCATCGTCAGCGTCGTACTGGAAGCGGAGATACGATCCGGACGCGTGGTGTGCGGCGTCTTCGATTTCTTCCTCCGTGAGAACTGTGCCTGGATCCGGGTCGGGAGCTGATTCCGTGAAGACGCTGTCCGGGACTGTCCGATACTCCCCCGAGAGCTTCTGGTCGATGACGACGATCGCAGGGAGCTGGTACTCGTAGGCCAGTTCAAACGCTCGACGCGTCTGTTCGTAACACTCCTCGATTGTTCCCGGTGCGAAGACGATTCGGTTGGAATCGCCCTGGCTGGAGTACAGAACGTGGTCGAGGTCGCCCTGTTCTGGCTTGGTCGGCATTCCGGTCGATGGGCCGCCCCGCATGGCCTCGACGAAGACGACCGGTGTCTCAGTCATTTCGGCCGTTCCGAGTAACTCGGACATGAGTGCGAACCCACCCCCTGAGGAGCCGGACATCGCCTTTACACCTGCGTGGGACGCACCGATCGCCATCCCGGCAGCGGCAATCTCGTCTTCGACCTGTTCGGAAACACCACCGTACTCGGGGAGATGCTGGGACAGAATCGTGAACACTTCCGTCCACGGCGTCATGGGATAGCCAGAGATGAATCGGCAGCCGGCATCGAGCGCACCGTACGCGACGCCGTGCGATCCGGAGAGGAGGACCGGAACCTCCTCGTGCGTTCCCTCCGGAAGGACGACGTCGTGGTCGATTTCGTGTTCATCCCGCACTTGATCGTACGCTGCTTGAAGGATCGTCAGATTCGCCTCGAGTGCATCGCCGCCCATCGAATCTGACATCAACGCTTCGATGGGATCGAGATCCAGCGATATGAGCGCCGCCGTTGCACCGACGCCCGCCGTGTTGCGCATCACCTCACGACCGTGTTCTGTCGCGATGTCCCGAAGGTCGAGCGGATAGACGTGCCAATCGTGTTCTGCAGCGAGAGCTTCGAGTGACGTCTCAAGCACGCTATCGACGTCGTCGATGTCGATCAGCCCTTCGTCGTAGACGATGATGCCCCCATCACGGAGGTCATCGAGGTTTTCTACGAGGGGCTTGACTTCCTCGTTTCCGTAGTAGGCCTCCTCGTCCGGGCTCCGTGCAAACGAGTCGCCCAGCGCCAGGAGAAAGTTGTATCCGTCTCCTCTGGATCGTACTGGCGTCGCCTTCGATCGAATCTCAGCGTACGTGTGGCCACCACGTATCCGTGATGGATAGTGACGATGGGTGAATACGTGGAGGCCCGACCGCATCAGTACTTTCGCGAAGTTCTGACTCGTCGAGTCGATGCCGTCCCCGGACCCTCCTGCGAGTCGCCAAATGAGTTCGTTTTCTGTCATGGTATCTGGTGTCTCATCGTATTCGGGATACGTGGCGGAGTTGTAAGTAGTATCACGGGAATATACTCGCCTCGCTTATACGAGACATCAGAACGAATAGGTCCGGTCTCGTTGGTCGAAATCCCAGACACCTCCCCGGTCATCGTAGAACTTGCGTCCGACGAACGACTCGTCTAGATTCCCGAGGATAGTCTGATACACGTCGTCGACGGACCCGTAGCTTCGTTCGTTGGTGGTCTCCAGCACAGTCCCTACCGTTGTGGGTTCTCCAGTGGGGGGCCTCAGTTCTGCCTCACCGAGTTCGTCGAGGAGGGCATCGTGTGTAATTGGAAAATCGACCTTTTGCTCACACAGCTGTTGGATTTCAATTGGTCCCATATTCAATTGTCGTCCGCCACTCCGATAAACATTGGCACATGTTGGCACCCCCCAACAATTATGATTGACGCTATCGACTATCTATCTGTAATGATCGGGATTCTCAAATCGATGGCGGTGACGATGAAACATGCCTTAGACGGGAAAACGTTCACCGTCGAGTATCCCGAGCAGGCACCTGAAGTCAGTCCTCGGTTCCGGGGAATTCACAAATTTAGTCAAGAACGATGTATCTGGTGTCGGCAATGTGAAAACGTCTGTCCAAACAATACGATTCAGATTGTGATGGACGAACAGCGCAACGGTGAACAATATAATCTGCATGTCGGGCAATGCATCTACTGTCGACTTTGCGAAGAGGTATGTCCAACTGATGCGATCATTCTCACTCAGCAATTTGAATTTACAGGTGATACAAAACACGATTTAGTCTATAACAAGGAGCAGCTGAAAAATGTCCCATGGTATAAAGATTTGCCAGACCCATTAGCATCGAGAGAACCCGACCGTGGGGCCTGGATTGGCGAAGGTGACGGAGAAATTGATTATCAGTAATGGCTTCAGTGAATTCATAGGAGCGATGAGTTTAACTCGTATGGAGTCAGGACACGATACAAAATCAGTAGCCGGACTCCTTCAACGTAGAGTCCTCGGCGGAAGCTCATCTCGTTGTAGCCATTGCCGGTAGCGAGGTTGGGCTAACTGTCCGTATGCCGCAGGCGATCTACGGACCGATCTTCGTACCCCCCAACGCAGGCTAATACCGCCTGCAACCCAGCCATCGGTGACGCCGTTCAGAATGGCGTTCCCTCTTCTGCGGGATCCGACGACGCCTCCTGATCTTTGGGTTCGACCTTGCCGACGAGCACCCGGAACTCCCCGGGTTCCTTCTGACGGTACTGCCAGTGGAATTCTGGCCCTTCCTCGGCGCTGAACTGGTGGTAGAGCGGCTTTGGATCGTGGTCGTTGACGAGGACGAACGCTTCGCCTCGTTCGAGGTCGTCGTACGCCTGGAAGATCAGCTCGTGGCGACGAGCGGGCGGATACTCCCTGACGTCGAGTTCCTGGCTGACTTCGACGTCGAGGTCCTCGTCGGTCCTGGACGCTGCTTCTCCGTCTCCATCGAGCTCTCCGCCGGCGTGATTAGTATGTCCATCGTGATGGGCACCCTCACCGGCACAGGAGTTCGCTTCGGCGTCTTCATCGTCGACGTCCGCACGCTTCGTGATCCGGACGGCGACGCGTCCCGGCTCCTGCTCGACAATCTGCCACTCGAAGGCGTCGCCATATCGCTGCTGGAACTCCTGTTTCAGCGGCCGGGGTTCGTGGGGAGCAACGATCTCCATCGCTTCGCCTTCGGGGATCATTCCGTATCGGTGGTGAATCGACGGGTGTCGCTCGGGTTTGGGAATCTGACGGACGTCGTACCGGGTGATGATGTCATCGTCCGGTGCAGTGGACTCTTCGGTCTTTTCGATAGCAACACGCCACTCACGTCCCCCTTCGTCGAGATACTCCCACTCGAAGGTCTCACCGCGCGTCGATCGGAGCTCGTGGTAGAGCGGCTTCGGGTCGTGGTCGTTGACCAGTACGAACCCCTCCCCAGGGGCGAGTTCGTCGAATCCCTCGAGCAGCACCTCGTGGCGGCGCTGTGGCGGCATGACTCGGACGTCGAAGTCCGGGAGCGCGGCGGCAAGGTCGCCTTCCACTGCAATCGCCATCCGAACCTCGTCTGCATCCCTCGTTACGTCCCACGAGAACTGGACATTACGTTCGATTTGGTACCGTAGCAACGTGAAACCGGGCACTTGATCTGCAATCAGATGAAGGGTGTCTCCCGCTTCGACATCGTCGAACAGCTCGTAGAGGCGATCCCGAACGTCCTCACGAGACGCATCCGTCAGGTCAATCTCCGTACGCATACTGTCGACTTTAGTGCCGGGGTGGATAGGCACTGGGGCGAACACTTCCGCCGACACCCCAAAGTGGCCACCTCACAGTTCGTTCCCCGATTCCAGATCAATAGTCTGACGACTCGCCACGGAAACTCTTTATTGAATGACCCGGCGCGTCCTCAACGGATACTCTCGCGAAATACATAGAGATCGAGTGGCGACCCTGCCCAATCGGAGGGACCGGACTGCGGAGACCTATTGCCCTCGCTTTCGATGTGAGATGGATCTAAATCCGCGGTCTTGATTCGTGGTGTGTCACCTGGCCAATCGTCCGGAACGACTCCCACGAGATCTATTCCATCCATCCCAGCCACATGGCGAGCGGATTTAAGGTGGTCATTGGCGAGCACCCAACTGCCCGCTTGCAGGTTCCTCTCTACGATTGCCTCCTCGACGAGCCCCGCATTTCGAAGGATAATCACGTCGGCGCCGCCATCCACAGAATATGCCGTAGCATCGGCCAAGCGGGCCGCGTACCCCGCTGCCGCCAGGTCGTCCATCGCCGCCACGTCGACGTCGACATACGTAACCTCGGCTTCGGGAAACGCGACCGATGGGCTCACGTCGTGACCCGATCCAGGGTGGTACACGACATCGGCGTCGATACCGAACCGGTTGGCGACGGCTCCATACTGGGCAATCCTGTCTGCGAAGGTGACTGGCGACGACCCGGCGTTCATCGACAGCCGGCGGGCGAGACACAGCTCGGCTGGCAGTAGGTAGTCGCGTTCACCCGTCTCAGGGTGGGAGCCATACCCGGCTGTATGAACCGCCAGTGTCGCCTTCCGTACCGGTTCGGTTGCGGCGACGACTTCGGACCAGTCAGAATCTGTTTGATCTCGGGCTCGCTGAATGTACCTCGTCACCGCGTCGCTGGCTGCGTGATAGCGTTCAAGGACATCGTTTGTGATCGCGACGCCTGACTCCTGAGTTACTTCCTGCATCGTCACGTCCGGTTCTGCCGGTGTAGCGTGGTCGTCGTTCGCGAGTGGCTCGTTTGCGTCCTGCCAGCCACTGAGGAACGACTCATACTCTGCAAGTGCCTTCCGCAATCGCTCGGCAGCGAGCCGAAGGTCACTAACGGTAGTCGTCATCTTTCGAACGTCAGGTCACGGTTGACCGTTCGCACACTCATACCTCGACACGGACGATATGACCGCCACAGTTGCATTGACAGACGTACTCCCAGTGGACCGCGTCACCGAACGTTTCCTCGAGTGGTTCGTAGAGATACGCTGATGGATGCCCGTGTGCCTCGTGAGTGACGAGTTGGACGAGAGACCCCCCGACGGTATTCTCGACCGCTGTGATCGCCTCCTCGACCAGTAGCTCTCGGTCAGCCGCGTGTTCGGGTCGTTCAAGGTCTGCTGCCCACGCGCTCCTGTGGACGTGATCGGTGACCGGTTCGGTCCCGTGATTCTCGTGATCGCTGACGGTGTCGGCCATTCTCGAAGCTACTACGGCTATGACTATAAACTCACGAACGAACGTACTCGGCACGAACATATCCGAGCGAGAATTTAGGAGACGGCGAGACTAACGGTCTCCCAGGAATGATCGTCGTTTCTAACCGGGTTACCATTCCGGATGAACGGGTAGAAACATTCGAAGAGCGCCTTCGAACGAGTTACGGGATTGAGGACAGGCCGGGGTTCCGCGGGATGACAGTCCTCGCACCCGTCGACGCGGAGGGCCACATCACCATGACGTTCTGGGAGACGAGAGAAGACTACGAAGCGTGGCGAGAAAGTACCGCCTTCGAATCAGCACACCAGGAAGCGTCCGCGGAACGTGCCTTCAAGACCGGGAATACCGTCGAGGTTCACGAGGTCGCCGTCGATCGATCGACGACAGAATCACCAGTACACGTCAGTGAGGGGTGACAGTTCCGTGTTACCCACCGTAGAGCGCGTACCCAAACGGTCGTTAGTCGGCAGGGTTCGCCAGTGTGGACGCGTTCCCACCCAATGATCGCTACAATACCGCGTCGGATCGATTCGACGACATCATCCGACCTATGGACGTGATGAGACGGGGGTGGACGTTCGGAGTCGGGTTCGCAATCCTCGGTGCACTCACCGTCATCGCCGTCCAAGGAATCGATTCAGTACTACTCGGCGCCATCGTGGGATTTTTTGTCGGGAAGGCGATTCAAAGTCTCTTCCTGACGGTCAGGGGCCCCCGGACCCAATGACAGAGTTCGATCGGTCGGAGCTACGGGATAGACTCGTTATTGCCTCAGACAAGATCCAGAGCAGCAGTAATTTGGGGACGATTGACCATCGATAACTTGAGTGAAATGGGAGATACAGAAGACGTAGAGCAGTATTCGTATCTGATCCGAACGAGACCGGGTCGGGACGAGTACGTTGTTGCCACAATTCGGAAGTACTACGAAGAGTTACTAATCGACGTCGAGAAATGCTCACATGGAGGTGAGGACGGTCTCATCATCACGGCTGTTACTGAAATCCCAATCGAGGCGATCGAGCGCATTGGGGAGGTCGAGACAGTAGATCAGCTGCCTGCCGGAACCCAGTAACCGCCCGATCTATCTGACTGTGCGACAGGCCATAGACCCGCAGTGGGCGCTGAATGCTCTCCGATAAACTAAGTGGATCTCTACGACGGTCACTGCTACTCGGAACAAATTCGTGTGAATCGTTACCACCATTCGACGGTGACTATTAAAACGATATGGACTCAATTGCCACCGTATCGGTCACCGATACTGTCTTCGAGTGCGACAACTGTGAGAACACGATCATCACCGTCTTGGAAGGAACCCCTGGGGTCGATGGAGTGACCATTGAGACGGATAATCGGGCCTTGGCGATCGAGTACGATCCCGAGACTACTAACGACGAAGAGTTACACGAAATCGTCGAGACGTGGGGATACGCACCCGAGTGATTTCGCCCTTCCGCTATTCGGATCCCGAAATCCGACGCATGACGGTAATGACGTAGCCGCCACAAGTACACCGGCGATGTCCGGTTACGGCGACGTCGGGAACTTTTGATCGCAAGGGATCGAGGAGGTAGTCCATGGGATCGCCGTGACACTCGTGGGTCACGAGGTCAACAGGGATGCCGGGGCGAGTCTCTTCGATAGCATCGATGGCCTCCGCGACGACAAGACGGCTATCATTCGCGTGTCGATCAGACTCGAGATCGGCAGCCCACGGTCGATCGTGTTCGCGGATGGTAACCGGTTCGCGCCCGTCTTCTGGGTCTACCGACATCAGTATGACCTCACCCCTGGATGGGATGGAAGCGCGGTCAACTCGGCTGGAATCGCTCGAGACATCCACATAGTCGTCGATAGCACCGAAACCTCGTGACGGTTGGTTCGAACATATACGCTGGGCTCACGGATTTCATTACTCGAGATGTCTCAATCACTGTGTTCCGTACCTTGATGAACGGTGACATGCCCAATACAACAGCCTCGTTTCGCCGCGAGTCGGGAGGTTCGATGACCAGTACATCGATCGATAACGAGGTCGGCGTCGCTCAAACGATGTGAAGCTCGTAGCCGTCGTCGACGAGTCCCGCAACGTCCGGGGCGTGTTCGGTCCCTTGGATCTCGAAACCTTCGGCCTCGACGGCGTCAGCGACCCCTTTGAACGTCGCACAGTGATCGCAGACGCCAGCAATCAGCCCCAGTTCCTTGGCGTCCTCGTATGCTCGAACCGCCGGTTCCGGATGATCCTCGATTCCGTCGAACCAATAGGTCGCCGCGCCGTCGAAGTACACGGCAACCTGGTGACCCGCCTCGTCGAGCTGACGTGCGTAGGTAAGCGGATTGGCGAATTTCCCCGGCGTCTCCGGTGAGGAAAGGAGCAGGAAGGCGTGTTTTGCCATAGACGCATCAACGTTGAATGGCCAATTCCGTGGGTATGGAGGCGAACATATCCAGTCGATCGCTGCCTCCACGAGTCGCCGGTCGGAAACATTCGGACCAAAGCTCTTCCTCTGTACACGCCAACCACCAGTCGTATGCGCGATACAGTCTCATCTCGCTCGACAGAGAGACGAACAGAGAGGCCGCCGAGGTGGTCGCTGTGACCGCGACGAACTTCGACGCCGAACGGGCCTACGACGACCGGAAGTTCAACGCCGTGGAGGTCTTCAAAAGCGAGCGAATGAAGGTTGTCTGTGGGTACTTCGAGCCCGGTCAGTTCATCCCCGTTCACGCTCCATCGAGCGACGTCGCGATTCACGTTCACTCGGGGACCGGACGCGTCCGTGACGGCGAGGACGAACACGCCATCGAACCCGGCGACGTGGTCGTCGTCGAAGCCGATACCGACCGGGGGATCAAGGCTGACGAGGATAGTCGGCTCGAAGCATTCTTGGTTTCTGCCCCGCCGCCGACGGACGCCGAACACGACCCCGTTCGCGAGGGGATCAAACAAGGAGAATTCGACCCAAGGAGTGCGTGACAATGGTTAAGATCGAATCCATCGGGGATCTGGACGGAGCGCCCCACGCAAACGTCTTTCCCGACGCCGAACCGAAGACGATCAGATTGACGCTGGATGCGGGCGAAGCGGTAGCGGCCCACGACCACCCGGACCGCGAGATTGTCCTCTATCTGATCGAGGGAGCGATCGAACTCACCCTCGACGACGAGGAGTACGACCTGAATGCGGGCGACATCGTTCGTTTTGACGGGCGCCGGGAAGTCTCTCCACGGGCAATCGAACCGAGCGTCGCACTGATCGTCCTCGCTGAACGGTCGAGCGACTGATCGCGATCGTTGATTTCGACCGCTTCGACGTATCAGCCCGGCTGGAGGAGCCGGTCAGTTCTCGTGGATGCGAAGGTACGTAGTGTACTCGGTTCTGAGCAGTCCGGTTCGATCTTTCGTGATTGCAATCAATTCGTGGGGCGTCTGTTCAGCCAGCTGTGGATACTCCGTTCGAGCACGTTTGTCAGTGCTCTTCACGACGAGGACCGATCCGTCGTCGAGGTCTTCGAGCGCTTTTTGAACGCGTACGATACCACTCGCGCAACCGCGACCCCGATTGTCTACGACCATGTCGGGAGCGATGTCCGGGTCCGTCGTAGTATCCGTGACTTCAGTCATCGGTAGACACGACGCTGTCAGTCTCCACCCGCGACGCTCCGATCTCCTCGAGGTCACAAACACCCTCGATGGGTGAACAGGCCCGCCACAGGGGGCACAGTTTGAAGATGATGACGAGTACTCCGATGAATCCGGCCTTCGCGAGAATCGCGAGGCCGATCGTCGACGTAACGTACACCGAGACGTTCAGGCCGATAGCGTCGACTGCCTGATACGCTCCGGTAAGGAAGATCGTCGGAATGACGAAGCGGACGGCCCACCGGAAGCGTTCCAGTTGCTCGGCGGCCGCGGCCACGACGTCGACCCGCGGGCGCTCCTGTCCCGACGGGACCGCCACGAAAATGTTCCAGACAGCGCCACCGATCCAGACGGCAAAGGCGAGCAGATGGAGCATCCGAACCACAGTACCAGCCGGTTCGAGACCACGCATCGCGACTTCGGCAATAGCCGTCGCGAGCAGTGTGAGCAGACCGAACGTCAGCGCGAGTAGCCCCGCTCGACTTCTGAACTGGGATTCGACTGTCCGATCCGCGAGGATAGTCCAGGCGACGATTCCAACCGTAGTCAAGCCGAGCATGGCGAGGGAAGCAACTTCGACGGTCGTTCCAAATCGGCCGACGTACCGCCAGAGTACGACGCTCCCCGCGAGAACTGTGACGATCACCGCAAGGCTGGCGATACGATCGAACCGCTCGTACATCGCTGCACAGTAATCGCGAGCACCAGTCCCGAGGTCCGCCGGACGAACGAACAGATGCTTCCAGAGCAGTCCGCCCACGAGCGTCCCCAGTGCGACGAGAAACGCCCACGTCGCGACTGCAGAGGCGATGCCACTGTCGCCGGCCAACGTGGTAGAGACCCAGCTGCCGAGCAAGGACGCAGCTACGATGATCGTGAGTGCGACCTTCGGAAGGAGGTACCGGTCAAAGAGTGCCTCCGTGGTGGGACTAGACGCGGATTGAGTGGGGTTTGACATCGTGGGGCCGCCTCGTGTTTGACATTAGGCCTGTCAAAACTAAACCTGCGTCCGGATATATTCGATACGGGCCCAGCACAACACCGCAAGACCGAATTCGCACGAGTTGATGACTGAAAATCCGTCATGTTCCCACTAGGCGAATACATCCGTGACGAAGTTTTCCTGTACGGAGTGTGAAGCCGCATATATGAAGGGAGAGGCTGGAACGTCGACGACTTCGATCAGCTGGCGGCGTCATCCGGATGTCGACGATCGGAAACCGGTCGTTCGAACGGTTCCTTATGCCGAGTTCGTACTCGAGCACCCTGACTTGGATCCGACGACACTTAATACAGAATTCTTCCCCGACGCCGTTCCGTATACCGATGGTTCGAGAGAGCGAGTCTTCTATTGGCGGTCTGCCCTCCGTGATTCGTCGCCGCCAGCTACCGACTGGTCGTTCGTGTACGCGACCACTCACGATCTCGTCGGTTGTTCCGAAACCGCTGTCGGAATTCGAGGCCTTACGACGGAACTAGCGACTGGCGTCGCGATCGTGGTCGACGGGACAGCGGGTGGCGATGCGAGTATGGCACACGTTCGAGATTACGAAGCTCCCAATCTCCGTATCGTCGACGTGACTCCCGACTCGATCCGTCTCGCGGTGGACGGTGACGACGTTGAAGTGGCAGTAGGTGGCCGACAGCGGATCGAACTGTCACCACACATCGTGGAGCGGATCAGCGATGACGAACCCGAGGAGATCACACCCGAACTGTCGGTTCGCTATCCTGGCCGCCGCGAGATACACCATCCAGTTTCGAACGCTTCCGACCGGTTGTTCCCCTCGTTCGACCTCGACCTCGCGTCGCTGTCGAATCCACTCGCCGTCCCCCTCCAGAATGGAGAGCTCGATCACGCCGCTCTCGCCACCGATCTGGGCGTCAGTCTCGAAGAGCGTCCGTATCCCGAGCGGGTCCTCTGGCAGGCGTTTGCGTATACGGCCTTCGACCCACGTCGAGAGTCAGTCCCGGATATTGGACGAACGGATGACCACCTCGTTGTTACCCCCCGTTGAGCGACGCGATAGAACCGTATGCAGCAAGAGTCTGGTCGTTCCCTCAAGCGTGTTCAATACGGACATGCCACTGGCCCGGACCACGCTGCTCAGTTTCGTACTCGAACCCGCGCTCAGTCAGGACCTCATACAGCGGTTCGGGTTCGAAACTGTTGACGAGCAACAGCGTCTCTCCCTCGGGAAGTTCGCCAAGTGCGGTCATAATCGGATCGAACGGTTGACCGTCTATCTTTCGGACATCGAGTACTTCGTCTGCATCTGTGTCTAGGTCGGCACTCATGGAACCAAATTGATGACGGGTCGTCCAATACACGACCCCGATTATGTTCGAACGAACCCGCTATGCGATGCGACACCCATCGTAGTCCTGTCTCGTCTGTCGGCAGCGTTCGATGCAGGGATGGTCGACCAGATCACGCAATCGCTTGATAGCCTCAGGAGGAAGCGTATAGCCGATTTCGTAGGACTGCTCATCGTCGAGATCCGCGGAGAGTTCCGCCTCGAAAAAATTCTCGACGACGCAGAGTCGCCAGGCGAGTTCACGAGCGACCTCGCTGCCTTTATCGGTCAGCTTCACGCCAGTGTATTTCTTCACTGTCACCAGCCCTGCGTCCTCTAGCTTCGAACCCATTTCCGTGACGCTCGCTCCGCTAACGTCCAGACGGGCCGCAATCTCACCAGGCGCCACTCGGTCGGTGTCCTCGGATAGCCAATCAATTGCCAACAGATACTGCCCCGTACGCCGACCGACGCTCGCCCCGACAAGTCCGGTGGCTGTCGAGGTGATTTCGGTTGCCATACGTTTCCGTCGACTCTCCGACGATGAAGTCTCTCTCCCGAATTCGTTCACGTGACGTCGCGCCATTTCCCTGAAGACGTCCGAATAGACGTGACCATCAAGTCCCAGGCCGATGAGGAGCTTTCTATGAAGATCATTACGAAACGGATCTACGACGACCCTGACAACGATACAACGCGGGTGCTCGTTGACCGGCTTTGGCCTCGGGGAGTTTCGAAGGAGGAGGCGCAACTCGATGCGTGGATCAAGGAGGTTGCGCCGTCCGACGGGCTCCGGACGTGGTACGACCACGACCCAGACCGATGGACGGAGTTCAAAGAGCGGTACGTCTCGGAACTCGAACAGAAGGACGACGCCGTCGAACGTGTTCTCGACGTCGCCAAGGACGATCAGCTGACGTTGCTGTACGCCGCTACTGACCGGGATCACAATAACGCCGTCGTCCTGCGTGAGTATCTTGAATCACGCGTAGATTGATCGAGGGGGATGCGCACGAATTCGAGGAGCAATATCGCCGACCCCGTATTCATGGACTTCCTACGACCGCTGGTGGCTCGTAGTCCGGCAATGTTCGGCTTCACCCTCAAGAACCTACGGACGCGATCATCACGTAGATCCGAGATGTCCAACGCGACCATTGATCCACAGCGACCGATAGGGGAACTCGCCCGTGAGGTACCATCCTACACCCGTGTTTTCGAGGCAGCGGGTATCGACTACTGCTGTGGTGGGGATGCCTCCCTTGCGATGGCGTGTAATCAGGCCGGGGTCAATCTGGACGATGTCCGCGAAGAACTCGCCGACGTCCAGACAGACGACGCTCAAGCGATTGACTGGGACGACCTCGCGGAACTGATCGACGACGTCGTCGAAACCCACCACCAGTACCTGCGTGAGGAACTGCCGGCACTGGAGGGGCTCGTCAGAAAGGTCGCTCGCGTCCACGGAGAGAACCATCCCGAACTGGAGGCGCTCCAAGCAGCATATCTCGACCTCGCGCCAGCGATGAAGGAACACATTCGGGAGGAAGAAGAGGAAGTTTTCCCGATCATCGAGAAGCTCGACCGTGGGGATTCGCTCTCCGATGCGGAACGCCGACGACTTCGGGAGGTAATCGAGGAGATGGAGGCGGACCACGAGGAAACGGCAGAACTGCTGGATCTCATCGCGGAATTAACGGACGGGTACACCGTCCCGGCCGACGCGTGTCCGAGTTACGAGAGCATGGTCGAGCGTCTCGATGCCCTCGAGCGAGACACACACGAACACGTCCACAAGGAGAACAACGTCCTCTTCGTTGAAGCGGAGACGAAACTATCGGACGGTGTAGAATCTCGAAATTCCTGATCGTCATCTCTCCTGGATGGATCTATTCGGATTCCGTACCGAGATGGATCGGACACGGGTTGCTATGGCTCCTGACTCTGCCGGAAGTGTCCCGTCTCGAACGAGGGCGACGCAGAGCAGTAGCACCGGCGGGCCGGCGCAATTAGCTTATTGTGATCGGCCTCGTCGGCAACGCTCGTGAACCGAGCTGGTGGCGTCAGTCGCTGGACGCATGCGTTTGCCGTCGCCAGCGCTCTCGGGATGGTCGGCCTCCAGACGACGTATCTGCTCGATTGGCCAATTCGATCGATCGGGTTGTTTGGGCTGCTGGGGGCCGTCCTGCCGATGACCTTCGGTATGGCGTACCTGTTGCTCCCGGCGTACGTCGGAACGACCCTCGCAACACCCCGGCTTCCCGGCGTCCACCTCGTCATCTCGTACGCCGGCGCTGCCGTACTCGTGGCCGGACAGCTGACGACCCTTCCCCGACCACTCGTCACAGCTGGTGCTAGCCTCTGGAGTCTCGGTGTCGCTTGTTTCCTGGCCGCACTGGGTGCGACAATCGTTCCTGTCCTTCGGGCGGATCCGAGCGTGGTGATCCGCAGCAGGGACCGCCCGCAACGTTCGACGCGTGCCGCCACCGCGACAGTCCCGTTCGCGATTCTATACCTAGCTATCGGTACCATCGCACTCCTCGCGAGGGCGTCAAGCATTCCGGTGATTCCCGCCACATCTATTCCCGGCGTCGTGCACTTCTACGCTGTTGGCTTCGCGGCACTGTTGATCATCAGCCTGGGCACGCGACTCCTCGTCGGTTTCTTCCACGTCGTCCCGCCACGGCCACTCACGTGGGGTGCCCTCGGTGGAGGTGTCGTCGCTCCCGCCCTCATCGCCGGTAGCTTCTGGAGGGGGCCACTGTTCCAGGTGGGTGCCGTCGTTCTATCGTTCAGCGTGATATGCTATCTCGGGATGGTGGCTATCGTCGCAGTTCGGACTGACCGCCGACGCGTTGGTCTCCTCGGCGTCCTGGCAGGCGCTTTCGCAGGGGCTGGGGGTGTATTCGTCGCCGCGACGGTTGCAATCAGTGGGGAGGACGCCTGGCTGCTCGAAGCACACGTCCCACTCGTACTCGACGGGTTTCTCCTGTTGACGATCATCGGCTATGCATACGAGTTCTTCCCGATCGGAACGGGCCAGTTCACTGGTGCGAGCGACCGTATCGGTCTCGCGACACTCGTCACACTCGGGTTCGGAGTCGTACTGCGAGCGGTAGAACCACTACTCGGCGCACCGGTGGTAGGAGACGTCGGTGCCACGCTCGGTATCGTGGGCACGAGTATCTACGCTTACGTACTGACGAGACGACTCGTTGGTATCCACGCCGGCTGAGCGGGAGTGACCGGTTTCCTCAACCGTCCATATAAGTCTGACAACTACTACTGTACAGGTTATTATAGCGTCCCAACTATCTCTGGAACCAGTGACGGTGAATCAGAATGCCTAACCCATCCGAGCATAAGCGTACTGTTCGTCGTGCGTTCACGAAACAGGCTGCTGCATACGCGGAGAACGCGTCGGTAACTGATCCAGAGTGGATTGCCCGATTAGTCGAAGCAACTGGAGTTGACTCGAGTGATCGCGTGCTCGAAGTTGCCACCGGTCCCGGCCACGTAGCATTCAGCTTCGGTGATCACTGTGCAGAGGTGGTTGGATTAGATCTAACAAAAGCCCCACTCGAGATCGCTCAAGAGAAGAAGCGAGATAGCGAAACAGAGAACGTCGCCTTCATCAGGGGTGATGCTGAGGCTATTCCGTGTCCTGCTAACTCGTTTGACGTTGTTGTTTGCCGTTTGGCGCTCCATCACGTCGAGCATCCCGACTATGTCGTTCAGGAGATGGCTCGTGTCTGTCGACCGAATGGAACTCTCGCCGTCGGAGATCTGGTTGTCAGCGAACATTCGGACCGGGCTGAATACCACAATACATTCGAGCGTCTCCGCGATCCCTCACACGTCCGGGCCCTTTCGATTAGTGAATTGATACACGTATTTACTGAACAGAGAATAGAAATAGATCATCTACGGACGGACTCAGTGGTACAAAACGTCGAGAGCTGGTTATCCAACGCACAGACGCCCGAACCGCGGGCTACGGAAGCCAGAGAAATGATTCGGAAGGATGCCGAGGAAGACCTAAGTGGGACTCAACCATTCTGGCACGACGACGAACTTTATTTCAGACAGCTAAACGGTATCGTCGCAGGCCACCTGTTGGAGTGAAGTCAATCACAAAAAAAAGCCTCGTTGAGATTACTGGTAAGTGGTCCACATCCAAGATATTCAGTATAAGTGACGGACGAACTACATGAACCTTGCCTCTGAATGAAGCGGGATGTTAGCTCTGATGAGCGGTACAATTTGCTGTACACTTTCGAGTACTCCCGGGCAAGTACGAGTCTCGGTCGAGTGCATCGATGTAGTCCGAGGAATCTTCGTGCCACTCACCGTGGGTCCTCCGACGTGGTGTCGGTCGACGAGCCCCGTGACACGTCAGGAACGAGTACACCCACGAGCCCGTTCGGACTGTGGGTTCGAATCACGGAACCCATGTTCCAGCTGAACACAAGAATGCCAGCAACGATCAAGAGACCGCCAACCCCTGCGAGGAGTGACGAGAGAGTCGTCCAATCCGCGACAATGAGCGCGAGGCCGCCGATCGTGAACAGACCGAGGTCGAGGGCTGCCAGCCTGTCGTCGTAGAGGTCGTCGATCATCGGCACGGCCTCGTAGCCGAGGCGATCGCTGTAGTGGTGCACCCAGACGATGAAGGGAACGATATGGTAGATCGTTCCGAGGACGACGAAGCCGATTACGCCGAGTCCGAGCAGGTGTGTGGCTCCCGGGGCGCCGAATCGGGTTGTCGGCGCGACCGGATCGACGATCCATACCGGAACAGTCGCGAGGACCCACGCAGCCATCGCCGCTGCCGCGACAGTGTACCGTGAGAGCATCGGCGTCCACGGGACCTGGGTTTCGTAGAGACGACGGGCAAGGACGACGCTCATACACCCGATTCCACCGAGAATCAGGAGCGCCCCCACGCGGGCGAGCGCAACGTGACCGACCAGCCGACCGGTCGCCAGAGCGACCACGCCGATCGGGTAGAATACCTCCTCGAAGCCCTGGAGGTACGTGTCGATTCCGTGGAGGTCAGTCTGGGTGAACATCGTTCCCAACTGATAGAGCGCACCGAGGACCGTCGTCAGAACGGCGCCGTAAATAGCAAGCGTGGCGTGGGCCGAGACGACATCGACGCGTGAAAGTCCAACTGGGACGAACAGCGGTCGAACGAAATCGACCGCAAGTGCCACGCCGAGAAGCGTGAGCGCCACGAAGAACGCGAGTGCGAACGCAAAGTGTCGTTCGGTCACGTCGTACCGACCGTCGATGGTGACCAGCGTCCGGGCGATGTTGTAGACGAACACCCAGAAACCGATGGCCATCAAGGTACCGAAGACCGGCGTGAGCCGAAGCCAGCCGCCGGTCAGTGCGACCGCAAAACCAACCAGTCCGATACCGACAATCCACAGTTGGACGGTCGCGAGCCGGCGACTGTGGAGCGTGACGCCGGACCAAACGGGCACGAACTGGGTCATCGCACCCATAATCGTGATACAGACCCACCCCGCCAGCAGCAGGTGAATGTGAGCGAGCGGGAGGAGCCCCGATCCTATTCCGAAGGCGTTTGCTAGGCCGGCAACTCCCCCGAGAAACAAGAACCCGATAGCCACGACGAAGTGTCGTAACGGGACGGTCATCGGGGGCTGCTTCTCCGTCTCCAGGTTCCCAGGAACGACACTCATCGTCTACGCTTTCGTGATGGACCTGTGAGTCGATGCCTCCGAATATATTCAGTCACAGCTGCGTATCGGCGGTCGTACGGACCAACGCCATCCGTCGCTTCGCTAGCGGCGAGCATCCTACTGGTCGTCGCCTGCTATCGCTGTATACGTCGCCGTTGCGTTCGAGAGATGGTGTCGCATTCGATCACTCCCTCATATACTCGCGTGCGATCGTCTCGGCCTCCGAGAGATCCTCGGTAATACCGAGTTGCCGGTTGTCAGTACCCTGGACCCGAACCAGAAACCGCCAGCCTTCGAACGAATTGGGTTCTTGGATGTCGTTGATGTAGATGGTCCGATCGCCGTCCGAATACGCGATCCGAGTGTAGTCGCGCTCGATGAACGAATCACGATACTGCTGTTTGTGTCGAAGTTGCCATCCTTTGGGGAGCGTTTTCGTCACTGCCATGTTGAATCATTGGTTGGGTGGGGAGGTCAGTGTCGATGCGAAAATGTTCATGCTACTGCCCCCGATGTGGGTACCGTTACCCCCGCCTTCGTCTCAGAACGGTGCCTGAGGACCGCGGCTGGTCCCCTCCTCCTTCATCGCGCGCTCCATCGGGTTTGAGCCGACTTCACGGGCTTCGGTCGGTTCGGCTTCGGGGTCGCCCTCCTCAAGGAACGTCGTTTCGAGTTCTGCGAGTTGTTCGTTGATCGCTTCGCTCTGGTGGTGCATCGGCGCCGCCCGGACGCGAACGAGGTCGTACTCGTGACGATCAGACAGGCCGTTCCAGGCCCTGAACGATCCGATTGTCAGCGTGTGCGTCTGCGGACAAAATGGCGTCGTGGGGGTGAATTCAGCCCGCAAGACGCTATCGATGTCGTCGGCGTCGATGGCGTCGTCAACATCGGGTGATTCCACCGCATACCGATACCCTGCGCCGGGATGGCGCGTATCGAGGTTCAACCGTGCGAGGTTATAGTTGAACGTCATGTCGTATACCTTCCGCTCCTCAAAGAGTTCACGCGTCAATCTGTGGAAGATGACGTGGTCCAACCCAGCCAGGATATTGTGTTCGTCGAGAAACGGCCCTGGCATCGGGACGTTATCGGAGACGAACTCATCGTAGGGATCGAAGAGCTCGTCGTCCTCGCCGCCGAACGGAGATGGGAACCCAGGCATAGGTAATCGTACGGTCCCGGGGAGCGTGGTTGGTTCTCCGAATATATTCAAGCGAGTATGGATTCGGACAGGAAATGGGGAGTCACTTAGTCTTCGTTTCCAGAGAAATTGAGCCGGTCGAAAGATCCCTGCTGACGACCGCTACGAAACGTGAACTCTGACGACGTGTCCCCCGCAACCACACTGTTCTATGTATTCCCACTCCACGTCGTCACCACCTTCGCTCTCTAATACGTCGTAGAGGTAGCCCTCTGGATGACCGTGGTTGGCGTGTGTGACGAGGTTCACGTGGTTGCCGGGGGCGGTGTGTTCGATCGCCGAAAGGGCCTGGTCGACCACCAGTTGCCTATCGTCGGCGTGTTCCGGTTTCTCGAGGTTCGCTGACCACGAGTTGTCGTGAATTCGGTCAGTGACGGGCTGTGCGTCGTGGTCGTGGTCGTGGTCGTCGTGGGTACTAGACATAGTTTCCATTCCGATATACGGGGGCAAATGCGATAAATACCAGGCCGATTCCCACGTATCAATACCAGGACGTGATCTTCCCTCGTCCATCGGACCTCCTGAATAGATTCGGGTTAAGGTGTTTGCCTATCTCGCCCTGACGAGCAGTTATGCCAGAGATTGCTTCGTACGTGGAGGAAGTCGGAGCACCAACTGACCGACCGACTGAAACCATCGATGCCAGAGAGCTACCGCCGCCACAACCACTGAAGAACACGCTCGAACGGCTTGCTGACCTCGACGACGAGGTGGTACTCGTCCAGCGGAACGACCGCGCACCCCAGCACCTCTATCCGCAACTGGACGACCGGGGCTACACGTACGAGACGATCGAAGGCGACGAGCAGGTCGTCACCGTTATCTGGCGATAGTAGCGTTTGTTCAGAGGAATCTCCTCGGGATCGATTTTGGTCGCACAGTCACTCGCACATGTTCGGAGATGCTTTTAATAGCTAACCGATTTTAGGTTTACCTAAAATGGTGTGTGCTTCACTGACCCTGACGATCCCGAAGCGAACTTGGATTGGTACCGTCTCACGAAACCATCCTTCAGCAGAATTTCGTGTTCGATCTGCTCAGTCTGCCGACGCCGTCGGCGTTGGATTCGTCGAGCTACTGGCAGAGAAGCCAACGGAGATTATCGAATCGATCCGGTCGTTCGACCCTGTACACACTGTGGAGGTGTTCCACCAAGAGCCGAATCGAGCTCTCCTCCAGATCGAGGCGGACAAACCGATTCTCTTGGACGTTCTCGACAAAGCGGGCGTCCCAGTGGAGATGCCCTTCGAAATCCAGAACGGCCAGGTCGAATGGAAACTGACCACGACGCGAAACAGGTTATCGACGCTTGGGTCGGCGCTGGATGAGTCGGAGGTCGGATACGTCGTCGAGCACATCCACGCCAAGCCTGAGTTCGATCGAATCCTGACCAACAAGCAGCAACGACTGATCGAAGCTGCCTTGAGACGGGGATACTACGACTCCCCACGACAGTGTACGCAGGAGGACCTCGCAGCGTCACTGGACATGGCGAAGTCGACGTGTTCAGAGATTCTGCACCGCGCCGAGGAACGAATTGTCAAGTCGTTCGAGCGCGGAACCGAATCAGACCGTACTGCGCCCCGACAGACCGCCTAACGGCCACCTCACAGACATCTGCTTTTCTGACCCGTGCTGGCAGCAGATGTACTCCTCGTGAGGAACTCACACAGAGTATGTTCGGGCCGGCATTTTTCACCCGACGGCTCGAAGTGAATCTCGATGGTTTCCCAAGGAGACACTGCACCGACGTTCACTGCAACGCTCGGCACGAGCGACCACGAACCGTTCAACTTCGAAGATCACATCGGTACTGATCCAGTCGTTCTCGCCTTCTTCCCTGGGGCGTTCACACCTCCGTGTACGAACGAGATGGTCGCGCTCCAGGAGCGAATCGATGAGTTCGGGGAGGGTGGCGCAACTGTCTTCGGCGTGAGCGCCGACTCCCCGTTCTCTCAGGGTGCGTTCCGCGAGGAACACGGGATCGAATTCGACCTCGTCAGCGACATGGCCGGCGACGCCATCCGGGCATACGATCTCGAAATCAACATCGAGCCGCTCGGGCTCTACGACGTCGCAAATCGGGCGGTGTTCGTCGTCGACGAGGACAGGACGATTACCTACGATTGGGTTGCCGACGATCCGACGAACGAACCCGACTACGACGAACTGACCGAGGCTGTAAGAGCCGCGTAGTGTTCGGATGAATCTGGACAAATTCTGATTTCCACTCACGGTTACAGTCCTCAGAAATGGACTCACAAATTCTCGAGTACCTATGTCTGATCAAGGTCACCGAGTAGGTCGTTCATATGCTAGACGCCGACTGCAATCCGGACGGGCGAATTCGAAAATCGATGGTTTCCTATTCGGCAAATAAGGTATCCCAGCAGATATGAGTGAACGCGTAGACCATCGATAAAAAGCGGTGAAATCGATATACAGGCCACTTTTCTCTCCAAATCGAGAAACGAGTTCATAGACAAATGGGACCGATAACAGTCACCGCAGTCATCGATTTTGTGACAGTCGTCTTCGTGCTCGCGACGATGCTTTCGATGGGGCTTGCGTTGACGACCGACGAGATCCTCATATCACTCGGACAACGGTGGCTGCTGGCGAAATCACTGCTCGTGAATCTCGTCCTCGTTCCGCTGCTGGCGTTCGCATTCGTCCTTGCTGTTCCGATGGAGACCGGTCACGTCGTCGGACTCCTGTTGATCGCCATGGCCCCGGGAGCACCCTTTGGTCCGAAACTAGCCGAGATCTCGAACAGCGACGTCGCGTTCGCGAGCGGGCTGATGGCTGCTCTGGGTGTCGTCTCCGTCGCGACGATACCGATTACGGTGGCACTCCTCATGCCCGGCGATGTCTCAGCTGACCCGCTCGGAATCGCCCGAATCGTTGTCGTGACGCAGCTGATCCCTCTGATCGGTGGCCTCGGCGTCAAGGCGCGCTTTCAGTCAATTGCAACGCGATTGCATCCACCGATCCAGGGACTCTCAACCGTCTTGCTCGTTCTCCTGATTATCCTCTTGACGCTCGTCTATGCCGGCGAAATGCGCCAACTCGTCGGTACCGGGACACTGTTCATCTCGGTCGCTGTCGTCGGCGCTGCGTTACTCCTCGGATACGCCCTCGGTGGACCAGGTAAAGGCACGCGGGAAGTCCTCGCCACGACGACTGCCGCGCGAAACGTTGCCATCGCGTTGCTCATCGCCACGACGAGTTTCCGCGACCCAGGCGTGCTCACCATCATCGTTGCGTTCGGACTCCTCAGTCTCGTCATCTCGGGCCCAGTTGCGAGTTTCTGGGGCCGACCCGGCGAAGCGTGACCCACTACAGCAGTGGTACCTATCCGTCGAAGGAACCCTGTGATCCAAGCGACGGTGCGAACGTACAAACGGCTTTGTCCCGTAGAAAAACTATGGAAATCACCCTCGTCGGTACGGGAAGTCCCATCCCAATTCCCGAGCGTGGTGGCACGAGCATCGTCGTTGACATCGCAGACGAACGCGTTCTGATTGACTGTGGGCCAAACACCGTCTACGGCCTCATGGATGCGCGAATTCCATTTGGAGAGATCGAGACGATGTTCTTCACCCACCATCACCTGGACCACAACGCGTCGTTCTTCCACTTCGCGTTCACGAGTTGGACCGAGGGTGGCCGCGAATCGCTCACCGTGTACGGACCCGACGGCACCGACCGGCTCGTCGACGCGCTGTACGACGTCTACGCGGAAGACATCGAGTACCGCAAGGACATCTATCCGACTGACGGCATCTCGAACATCGAAACCGAACTTGTGACAGAGGAGTTCAGTCAAGAAATGAACGGCTGGAAGGTCGACGCACTCCCGGTCGAACATTCCATCGAGACGTACGCATTCCGCTTCGAGGAACACGAAACCGGTTCGTCGTTCGTCTTCTCCGGCGACACGCGGAAGATCCCGTCGCTCGCAGAGTTCGCTTCTGATGCAGACGTCCTCGTGCAGGACTGTAACACTGCCCCGGTCGACAAGGACCGTGTGCCGGACGAGGACGACCAGTTCGTCTGGCAACGGTATGCCGAGGGAGAACGAGACCTGGACCAGTCGACACTGACGGCCAATCACTGTGATGCCACAGACGCGGGAGAACTCGCCCAGGACGCTGGCGTCCAGACGCTCGTTCTCACGCACATCATGCCGTACCGTGATCTCGAATCGATGCGGCGAGATGCCGAGGCAGTATTCGACGGCGACGTGATCGTGGCTGAGGATGGGTTTACCCTCTCTCCATAGCGATCGATTCTTTGGATCAAACACGTATCGGGTAGCACGGTCCTCAGAAAACAGCAGAATGTTGATTTTCCAGTGCTACGGCCGTATAGTGGAATACGGTGAAGGTCTGTCTTCCTATACCATGGTGAGATACCCGGTTCCGACGTTCGGAGGGATGGCTTTTTCGAGATGCCATTGCGTGTGTCCCTCACGAGTTGGATCGAATCATCTAACGGTTAACTCAGTATAGAAACGCATACACCTGCTTCACACGGATATCGTATATGGTGAGTTCAAGCCCGTCCACGTTCGTGCTCGGAATCGCGCTCGGAGTCGTACTCGTCATCGTAGGGATCGGCGCATACGTGCTCTCGGACTTCGCGAGTATCACAGCGCTCATTCCAACCTTCTTCGGAGTTCTTGTCGCTATCCTGGGGGTGGTGGGACACCAGAACCCGGAACGGCAACGGCTTGCTGCCTATGGAATCGGCCTCCTGGCAGTGGTCGGGGCTCTCGGATCGACGCGCGGCATCCCCGATGTGATTTCGTTGCTAACGGGTGAACCGGTCGAATCGACTATCGCCACGGTCTCGCAGGGTTTGATGATCGGTATCTGTCTCGTCCTGTTCGTGGCAATGGTACAGTTCGTCCGCGAAACACGCACGGCGAACTCATGAACGATCTGTAGCAGCAGCCACGGTTTTAGGTGGACTCGTCTTCGGGTTCAGAACGACTAGTCCCGTTCACAGGCCGAATACAGGTACGACTTCCAGAAATCGTATTCTCTCGCTGGCCCGTATGCTCTATACACGTAGTATCCGGCACGATTCGACAGATATCGACCCATTCAGACGAATACTCCCACCAGGGGCCGGACATTCGCCGAATCATCTGCCACTTTCCCGTCGAGCCTGTCAGAGGTTTCTACTCTAAATATTCGTCATCGAGCGGGTCTTCCAACTGTCCCATTACGGCTTCGAGCGTGTCCGTGGCAGTGAGTAATCCGACCACCTCACCATCGCTGACAACGAGTGCCAACTCCTGTCCCTGTGCCTGGAACTGATCGAAGGCGTCGCTCACAGTCGTATCCGCTGACAGCGTCATTGGCGGGGCTGCAACCTCCTCGAACGTCACTGCGCCCTCCTGGAGGTCGTCGAAGTTGTTGATGATCGACGGGGCGTAGACGATACCGTGGAAGTCAGTCAACTCCTCGCCCACGAGCGGGAATCGAGTATGTGGTGTGTGTTGGATGCGATCGAAGTTTTCCTCGATGGATACTGTCGTAGAGAGTGCGACGATGTCCTCGGTCGAGACCATAATTTCCTCGACTGAGATCTCGTCGATGTCGAGCGCATTGAGAACCTCGTCACGGCGTTCTTCCGGAACCTCGATTTCTTCGAGCATATCACCGAGTCGGCTTCGGAGTTGTGCCCTGGTCTCCAGGACTTCTTCCTCGGTTTCGAGCCACGCACCGGTCATTTCGACACCGAACAGCCGGAGCGTGCCTTTCGCAACCCAGTCACCGAACTTGATGAGGGGTGAAATCAGCCACGCGAACCAGTACAGCGGTCGAGCCCCGTACCGAGCGACCTGCTTCGACCGCTCGACGCCGAGGTAGGTCGGCGTCTGCTCGCCGTGAGTCAGGTGGACCATGTTGATGAGGAAAAAGCCCAGCAGCGAACCAGCACCGACGGATGCCAGGAACGTGTCCTGAAAGAGTGGCTCGAAGAGCGCAGCTAAGCCGGGTTCAGCGACGATCCCCAGCGCGATACTAGTTCCGGAAATCCAGATCTGGCAGGTGGTGAGGTACAATTCGAGGTCGTTGGTCATCTCCCACGCGCGTCGCAGACCAGGTGTATCGAACTCCGATTTGGGGTACTGCCTGACTCGTGTCAACGCGAATTCGATGGCGACGAAATACGCGTTGATCAGGATCAAGAACAGTCCCGCACCGATGCGGAGGCTGATCTCAAGAGGGGTCATCGAGCGTTGGTACCGACTCTCATTGCAAATAGGTGGTGGAAACAAAGGAATCCCAGGAGCCGACCGAACTCCGCCTGACGTCTGTGACGTCCCCGTGTAAATGGAATTAGGTGATTGACCGATTCCGACCACATTGTGGTAGGGAACTGCATGTGGTTAGGGGACCGGAGGTCGATACCTCCCTTCGCCAGCGTATTCGTCGACTCTGAGAATGCAGGAGATGATCCTATCGGGGACTGGCCACGTCAGGAAATAAAATTTATTTTTGAAATGGGGATTTTTATTTCATATATTGTAAGGTATCTCTTTTGTAGAAGGGGCTCAGTTACGAGATGAGAGGGAATAAATAGGGCCTAGACGGCCGATTTCGACCTTTGACAGCGCTGCAAAGACCGACGAGGGTAGTCGTTACCACTTCAGTCCTGTTTGTATTCGCGTCTGAAGCCGCGGAACTCCGTACGGTGGGCCTCTTCGTCGCTCAGAATTGTGACTGCGAGATCTTCGGTGACTGGGTCATCGGCATCAGTCGCGGCTGTAATGAGGTCGCGATACATCTGGATGGCGTCTTCTTCGGCGTCTAAGACTCCGTCGATGACCGACACGACGTCGGTACTGTCCTCCGGCGGCTGAAGACTCTCCTGACGAGCTTCGAAATCAGCTGACGCGGGCGGGCGCTCGTCGAGTTGCTTGAGCCGATTGCCCAACAATTGGGCGTGATTAAGTTCCTCCTGAACATCGGCTTCGAGACTCTGTTTTACCTCTTCGGCACTGACTCCGTCGAGGACAATGGAGTTCGTCAAGTAGTTCATCACGGTCTCGATCTCGTCACTATATGCCCGCTGGAGGAGCTCGGTTACTCGTTCACTTGTCATACAACGAAAATACGCTCCCTATCCGTTTATGGCTGTGGGTGGTCAAGTCCAAGAGGAGATTTGAAGACTGACTACAATACGTGTAGATTCAGGTGTGAGTGGTGATAATTAGCTGTTTAGTGCCCGCCCGAGACAGCGTGTAGACCAACGATCCCGACGACAATCACACCGATGAATAAGATGCGGGCTAGAGCGGCGGGTTCATCAAAGAGAACGATTCCAAGCGTGGCTGTCCCGACAGCACCAATACCTGTCCAGACAGCATATGCTGTCCCGATTGGGAGATCTTTGACGGCTTGTGCCAACAGTACCATACTGATGACGAGGGCGACAATAGTGCCGACCGTTGGCACTGGTTTCGTGAGTCCGTCCGAATATTCAAGCCCGATTGCCCAGCCGATTTCGAACAGGCCTGCGAGTATGAGAATATACCACGACATTACAGCTTCGCCTACCTATCCAATCAGTCTATAGCTTCTGCTATCCATCAGACAAGACAGATTTAGCCGGCTCTGTTGAAATCCTCTTCTTTAGAGAATTGTTTACGTGAATCTACTGAACACTACACGTGCGTACTGAACAACGATATAACGGGATTTTTATCGGCAGAATGTAATTCATCAGTATGGTTGTCAGCTTAGCCGCCTATGTTCACGCTTCTGCCACCACGTCTGAACACAAGTTTCAACCGTGGTTTGCTTTCCTTCTATTTGTTGCTGATGTATTCATTGCAGGCGCTATCGGCCCATCTACACCTCTTGGGTGAACGTTATCTAAATGCCCTGTACTGGTCGTTAGATTGCTTGGTCAAGATTGTGGACGATACACGCAAGAGCGAGTTCACGGAACTGCTTCCACCAGCGTCGTGACCGGACGAACGCGCCGTACTTCCGCTTGAGTGTTGAGTTGACTGTCTCTGATTGACTCCGTTGGCCGTAGAGATTGGCGTCTAAGCGTGCATTCCATGCCTTGTGAAGCGATGTGAACTCACGATGCTTGATTAGTGGACGAATCTCGTGTTGACGGGCAAGCCGTCTGACTTTCTGGTCGTCGTAGCCTTTGTCCCCGAGCAGGATGTCGATAGTCTCGGGGTTGCGTTTGATCAACGACGGAGCGATCTGGCTATCGTGTTTTCGTGTCGTCGTCACGTGTAAATCAAGGACTGCATTCACTTTGGAATCGACCAGCAGTGTTACTTTGAGTTGCTGAATCGTGAGTTTAGCCCGTTTCGTGTAGTGTTTTGAGGCGTGACTGCGGTCGAATCCCGAAGCATCAATCCCCGCAACGCCATTGGTCGGGGGCAGTGAAACAGAGAGATTGAGCAGCACTCGCCAGACAGCCATATCGAGCCTATCGAACGCTTTACACAGTGTTGATGGGGCAGGCAGTTCAGTGAGATTGATCGCGTTCCGAATACGGGGCATTTCGATGAGTTCGTCGAGGAGTGTTCGATACGTTGTGTCCTTTCGAACTTTGAGACAGAGAAGAACGATGTGCTGATGGAGCGTGTAGCGTTGCTTCGAGAACTTCGAGGAGTATCGAGCTACAGCACGTTGCGCTAACTGAAATGCTTCCTCGACAAATCGGAGCAACCGTGACTTTGGGAGGGGCTGCATCTACTCAAACTACCGGCTGAACCTGTAACTCACTAAGGATTTCAACAGAGCCATTTAGCCATATCTATCCGTTTTACCGATGGTGCGACGCTCGGTTTTAATCTCATCTGAACCCGGATGTCCTACTTTACCGAATCCAACAGAGACAGTATTGGCTTATTAGAAGCGGGTTTATGGCTGGGCCTGACGTAGCAGTGAGCGTTCATACTTTTTACAGGGCTCGTCAGGGGGTAGTAATATCCGGTGAACTAGAATATTCGCTACCCCCGCAGTTTCAAGTCCCCATAATGTATTGGCATTTCTATGCAGATCACGAGACAAACTATCGCAAAAGCCCTAATCACGGTTTTTGTATTTAATCTGATCGTGATGGGCGGGGGTGCGATTTATTCCGCACAAGAAGTCCCTCCAATACCTCAGGAGGTAGTCGGTCCTGATGGCGAAACCGTCGCCACGCAATCTCAGGTTCAGGCCGGGAAAATCGCGTTTCAGAAGAACAGTCTGATGAACCACGGGTCAATCCTCGGCAATGGCGCATATTATGGGGTCGACTACACCGCCGACACGCTCGACCTGAAAGTCGAGTACATGCGGGACTACTACGCACAGGACCGGTACGATACAGCGTATTCGGGCCTAGAATCGGCTGAGCAGGGGAGTGTCGACCGCCTCGTCCAGGACGACCTCGACGAACAGTTCACCGAAGGCGCAGAGACAATTGAATACTCCGAAGCGGAGATGTACGCCCACGAGCAGGTCCGCGACGAGTACGTCCAACGATACCACGAGGGCGCACTCGACCGCGGCGTCGCCGCCGGCTTCATCGGTTCCGAAGAAGAAGCGAGTCAGTTCGCCGACTTCGCGCTCTGGACTGCGTGGATATCCCACACCGACCGACCGGGTGGCGACACGAGCTTCACGAACGAATGGCCGTACAACCCCGCCGCCGGTAACACACCGACTGGTGCGACGATGATATGGAGCGTCATCAGTATGGTCCTGCTCGTCGGTGCCGTCGGCCTCGGCGTCTTCCTCTACAAATCCGTCGAACTCCCAGAACCGAAAATCAAGGGCATCGAAATCCCACCGCCAGACGAAATCAATCTAACTCCTAGTCAACGCGCAGCAACCCGCTTCATCCCGCTCGCGGGGTTACTATTCACCTTACAGGTCTTCTTGGGCGGACTTCTCGCACACTACTACATCGAGCGACACGCGTTCTTCGGGATCGAGGAAGTGTTTGGTATCCATATCGTCGAGGTATTCCCGTTCGCGCTCGCCAAGACGTTCCACCTTGACCTTGGGATCCTCTGGATTGCGGCGCTGTGGCTCGGCGCGGGACTGTTCCTCCCGCCCCTTCTCACTAACCACGAACCCAAGCGACAACGAACCTTCATCCACGTCCTGCTCGGAGCGCTCATCGTCGTTGCAGTCGGGGGTCTCGCCGGCGTCTGGCTCGGGTCCCATGGCTACATCGACGGCGAACTCTGGTGGATCATCGGGAACGAAGGGCTCGAGTACCTCGAAGTGGGCCGGCTCTGGCAGGTCGGCCTGCTCGTCGGATTCGTGCTGTGGACTGGCCTCGTGTACCGCGGGTTCAAACCGATGCTCGAACGCGAATCGCGGTTCGGGCTCGCCCACATGATCATCTACGCCGGTGGGTCCATCGGCCTCCTCTTCACCGCAGGGATGTTCTATACGCCGGAGACGAACATCGTGATGACGGAGTTCTGGCGCTGGTGGGTGGTTCACATGTGGGTCGAGGGCGCCTTCGAGTTCTTCATCGTCGCCGTCATCGGACTCACGCTCGTCTCAATGGGGCTACTCAGGAAGCGCTCGGCCGAGAAAGCCGTCGCGTTCCAGGCCCTGTTCGTGATGGGATCGGGCGTCATCGGCGCATCCCATCACTACTGGTGGATCGGCCAACCCGATATGTGGCTCCCGTTGGGAACGATCTTCTCGACGCTGGAACTCATTCCCCTCATCCTCATCCTGTTCGAGGCGATGGGGCAGTACCGGGCGCTCGCGACGAGCGACGAATCGTTCCCGTACACGCTCCCGTTCATGTTCATCATCGCGAGCGGGTTCTGGAACTTCGTCGGCGCCGGCGTGCTCGGGTTCTTCATCAACCTCCCCATCGTCAACTACTACGAGCACGGGACGTATCTTACCGTTGGACACGCGCACGCCGCGATGTTCGGCGCGTTCGGCCTCCTTGCACTGGGGATGGCTACGTACATGCTCCGCATTTCGACGATTCCCTCTCAGTGGACGGAGCGTCGACTTCGCTGGTCGTTCTGGCTCTGGAACGTTGGCCTCGCGGTCATGGTGTTCGTCTCGGTGCTCCCAGTCGGGTTCCTCCAGCTCGAGACGGCGTTCACGCAGACCTATGGTGCCGCTCGGAGTCTCGCCTTCTACAACAGCGAGATCATCCAACTCCTGTTCTGGGCGCGTCTCCCGGGTGACACTCTCATCATCATCGGGACGCTCGTGTTCGCCTACGACATGGTGAAAAAGCGGTTCACGCTGCGGGACGTCTCGGACCCGGCGGAGTCCCTAGAGGAGGGGACGATTCCCAATCGGGTGATGGCGGAGGACGACGACTAGCGGCCGTCCACAGCGTCAATTCCAGTACGCTAATCTTCCGTACGAAATCATCTCTCCGAAGACCGAGATAGCGGATATCGCCGCCGTGGTGGTCCCGTCTTCGCTTACGATTCCCGCTGAGCGCGGACGAACGCTCGCCGCAGGACGGTCAGCAGGACGTACGTCTCGTACTTCTGGTTCCGACAGTGATCGCACGGTTGCATCTCCCTCGTTATCTCCTTGATAGACTCCTCGTACTCCCCCGTAAGCTGGTTCAGCGCCTCTGTAATCTCTGGCTGGATAGCGTCGGTCATCTCCTCGACGGCGGCATCAGCGGTGTCGGGCAGGGAGTACGAGAGGACGATCGTGTTCGCGTGGTAGTACTTCGTCGTGCCGCCACGTCCCTCCTCGAAGCGGACGACGTCCACTAGCCCTGAATCACGGAGTTCGTTTATGTGGTGTCGAACGGTGTTTTCGGTCCGCTCGATCCCTCGGTCGGTGAGTCGGTCGTGAACCTCGCCTGCCGTCCGTGCCTCGTCGGCCAGTATGTCGAGGATCATCGCTCGCATTGGTTCGTCGATGGCGTCCGAGACGCGAGTATCCCTGATCGCGATGTCGTCGAGATAGTGGTCGGCACCGGAACTGCTCATAATGGGACTGCGAGACACGTGCGGGAAAAGGTAGCGGCGAACACTGCTGTCGAGCGCTTCGACCGGACGACTGGCCTGCGATCGGATCGAGTCGAAGCCCTAGACGACCGATTGGACTGTTCCAACGACCTATATCCCTATTCAAACATATCATTTAAAAAATATATATGGCGGTCCGGGTGCTACGTAGAACTGTGATGAACGAAACGACCCAACTCCGTGTGATGGACTTCGACTGCCCGACATGCGCGAGCACCGTTGAACGCGCCCTCTCGAACGTCGACGGCGTCCAGAATGTGAAAGTCCACTACACGACCGGCCGAGTCGAGATCGAGTACGACGACGACGTCGCTGACCCCGACGCCTTCGCACAAGCCATCGAAAACCAGGGCTACACGCCCCAGCCCGCCTAGATCAATGAACGCACAACCGATCACACAGTACTACCGGAAGAACCGGAAAGCCATCGTCACGGCGTCCAGCGGCCTGCTCTACGGTGGCGGCTGGAGCCTCGGCCACTTCACCGGCTTCGATACAGCGAGTGCCGGTATTCTCATCCTCGCGGCGATCATCGGCGGCTACGACATCGCCAAAACCGCCTACTACGAGGTCACCAACCGAACGCTCGGCATCAAGACGCTCGTGACCTTGGCGGCCATTGGTGCCATCGTCATCGGCGAATATTGGGAGGCCGCCGCCGTCGTCTTCCTGTTCAGCCTCGGCAGCTACCTAGAAGGCCGGACGATGCGGAAGACCCGGACGGCCCTCCAAGAACTTCTGGAGATGACGCCCGACACGGCGACCGTCCGTCGCGACGGAGACCTCCAAGAAGTACCTGCCCGCGACGTCGAGGAGGGTGAAGTTGTCCTCGTGAAGCCGGGCGGGAAGATCCCGGTCGACGGGAGCGTCGTCGACGGCGAGAGTGCCGTCAATCAGGCCCCGGTCACCGGCGAGAGCGCGCCCGTTCACAAGGCCGACGGTGACGAAGTCTACGCGGGGACGGTCAACCAGGAAGGCGCACTGGAGGTCCGGACGACGGGTGCGGGCTCGGATACGACGCTCGAGCGCATCATCCGCCGCGTCGAGGAGGCCCAGGAGGCCCAGTCGCCCACGGAGAGTCTCATCGACCGGTTCGCGAAGTACTACACCCCAGCCGTCATCGTGCTCGCAATCGGCGCGTACGCAGTCACGCAGAACGCGATCCTATCGCTCACCTTGCTGGTCATCGGCTGTCCCGGTGCGCTGGTCATCGGACCGCCGGTCAGCATCGTCTCGGCCATCGGGAACGCCGCCCGGTCGGGCGTCCTGATGAAGGGTGGCGAACACCTCGAACGTGCCGGCAAGATCGACCTCGTTGCCTTCGACAAGACCGGCACCCTCACGAAAGGTGAGACCACCGTCGCCGACGTCGAGGGGTTCGGCGTCGACGACGACGAGGTAATCTCGCTCGCGGCGACTGCCGAGAAGAAAAGCGAACACCACCTCGCCGACGCCATCGTCGACGCAGCACGCGATCGTCCGACCGCCGCAACCGATGGCGGAACTGCGATCGCCCATTCCGATGCCGCGAGCGCCGAACACCGGTCGGTTCCGGATCCGGATGACTTCGACGTGGTCGCCGGCAAGGGTGTCGTCGCCCATACGGACGGCCACGAGGTCGTCGTTGGGAACCGGGCGCTGCTCGACGACCGCAGCATCGACATCCCGGATCACATCGCCGAGTACGTCCGTGGCCGCGAGGAACGCGGTGAGACGGTCGTCCACGTCGTGCGAGACGGCAGCATCATCGGCGTGATCGCGATGCGCGACGAACTTCGAGAGGCCGCTCCTGGCGTCGTAGCGGCGCTTCAAGATGCCGGCATCGAGACGGTGATGCTCACCGGCGACAACGAGCGGACGGCAAGTGCCGTCGCAGGGGAGGTGGGCATCGACGAGTACCGCGCCGAACTCCTTCCCGAGGACAAACAGACCGTCATCGAAGAATACCAGGCCGACGGCCACGTCGTTGCGATGGTCGGCGATGGCATCAACGACGCGCCGTCGCTGGCGACCGCCGACGTCGGTATCGCGATGGGCGCTGCCGGCACGGACACCGCCATCGAGACGGCGGACATGGCGCTGATGGCCGACGACCTCGAACGCATCCCGTACGCGGTCGCACTCAGTAAGGCGACGCGCTGGAACGTCCTCGAGAACGTCGGGCTCGCGGTGCTGACCGTGACCGTCCTGCTCGCTGGCGTGCTCACCAGTTACGTCACGCTCGCCGCCGGGATGCTCGTCCACGAAGCCAGCGTTCTCCTCGTCATCCTCAACGGGATGCGACTGCTCCGACACTAATCACCACAACCAATGACAACAAATTCACCTGCGACTGACGCGACGCACACTAGCACCGACTGGCAGGTCGACTACGACGCCGACCCGATCGAAATCCGCGACCCCGTCGCGGAGGCCCTCGGCGTCCTCACATCAGGCGATCCGTTCGTCGTCACCTACACGGACGCGGTGAAAGAGGCCGGTCACTCCTGTCCGACTGCCTCGGGCGCCTACCGGATCGTCCAGCTCGGGCTCGATGCCCTGTATCCCGACGACTATCCAATCCGAAGCGAAATCGAAGTCCAGGTAGCCGGCCCGCGAGACGATGCTGCGTACGGCGTGATGGGGCGCATCATTTCGTACGTGACTGGCGCGACCGAGGACGACGGATTCAGCGGGCTCGCCGGTGGTCATGGGGGGCGCCGTGACCTCCTGCACTTCGACGCATTCGATCCAGACACGGCGGCGCCGACGTTCCGGTTCCGGCGAACCGATACGAACGAGACCGTCGAAGTGACCTACCATGTTGGCGACGTTCCTGACGGGGGACCCGCAATCGGGAATCTCCAGGAAATACTGGATGGGTCAGCAAGCGATCAACAGCGGGAGGCGTTCGCTGACGCCTGGCACCACCGGGTACAGGTCGTCCACAACGACGACTCGCTGTTCACCGTCGAAGTGGTGTGACCACGTCGGTCCACCCCCACACTCGAAAAAAAAAATTACTCCGGTATACTATCGATCTCCTCGAGCGCCTCAGTAGCGACATCACCGAGTTCTCCGGCCTCGATATGTGAATACCGCTCTCTCACCATCTCCTCTGAATTGTCGAGATACCGGGCGGCAACCGTGTATCCGAATGCTCGAACGAGAACTTCACCCATTCCACGCCGGCCGCCGTGTGGAGCAAGGTAATCGTGTTTCGGATGGTCGATGTCTATCTCTGCAGCTTCTGAGAGCCGTTGGAGAATCGATCGTGTGCCGTCCGTCGTAATCGAGGGCGGCCGAATATCCTCATCGAGCGCCAGGAGGAGGTCGCGAGCGTACTCCTCACGGCGTTCGGCGATTGCCTCCGTATGTTCCCCTCGGTCGGCGAGCTCATCCTGGACGAGTCCTGCGAGCGTCCGCTGGTCGAATGTCGGGAACACCGGCCACCGCTCAGTTGGCGGATCCATGAGTTTGCGATAGCTCTGAAGAGGTGAGATCACCGGGTCAGGGAGGCTGGCGGCGTCCCACTGCTGTTTCTTCCGGTAGACGTCCATACTCCCGTCGTCGAGCGAGAGATCCTCCCAGCGGACCCCGCGCCGGCGTGGATCGTTCGGGTCACGGAGGAGTTCACCGACGCGGACGGCTGTGTACGCGAGGACGAACACCAGAGCCCGGTCACGAGCCGCCTTCAGCGCCGCGTAGCGCAGTCGCTGTTTGTCGAGGGGGTCAGTATCCTCCGGGAGTGTCGTGTACGCCTCGACGGCGTCGCGGGCCCGTTCGTCGACGTGGCGGGTGAGGGCGTGGCGCTGCTCGGACGTCCAGGCCTGCTGGTCGCCGGGCTTGCGGCCGTCGTCCTCCGGCAGCGGCGCCATCGCACTCGCCCGCTGCGCGTAATGCGCTTCGAGATACCCCTCGTTGACGCACCAGCCACACCACGCAGAGATATAGCGGTAATAGGTTTGTACCGTGTTCTGTTTGAGTCCCCGATCTCCACCGAGATGCCGGGCGTACTCCCGGAAGACGCGTTCGTCGAGGTCCTCGAAGGTCGGCACTCGGTCGACGTCGTCGGGGACGATCCCGGTCCAGTCGTCGGCGCCGCGGTCGCCGGCGGCCCACTCGGCGAACCGCTCGAGCTCGCGTGCAGCGTTACGTCGATAGTTCCCGCCGTCACCACCGCGGCCTTTCCCCTTGTCCTGGAGGTAGCGTTCGAAGGAACTCGCGAGTGACTGATCGGCGTGTTCTCGGGGTGTCATGGTTCCTCGTTCGCGTACTGGTAAGTCGGACGAACATCCTCGAGGAGTGCTTCGACGATTTCCCAGAGGATCAGGGAAGGAGTCCGGTGTTCAAATGTGATTCCCCAGCGGTCCTCCTTATCGGCAGCTGAGTACTGGAAATGCGCCTGTCCGAGATCGGGATGGTCTTCGTCCTGGTGCCAGCCGGCGTGAAAGCCCGTGTTCGGGTCGGTGTAGTTGATACGGAACCAATCGTGTGAGTCCTGTCGATACCACTTGACGGTCAGTTCCGGCGAATCAGGGCCCGTTGGGGGATCAAGGCGGGCTGGATCAAAAACCGCCCGCAGCTGCTTGGCCTCGATATCGTCAGGTACGAACTCGACCGCCGAAATCTGTGGCACACGGTCAAGGACGTCTCGCTTCAGTTGGGCGTAGAGGTTCGCGTTCGGATCACCACCTGGATGCGGGACCGACATCCGTTAGCTGCTGGCCTCAGCAGGCTCTGTCGTCGGTGCGAGAAAATCCCATTCGCGGATGGCGAAGCCGACGATCTGGATACGCCGTTGAAGGTGCTCCCACTCGCGGGCGATCTCACGGCGCCGATCTTCCTCATCAGCGTCCAGGGCCTCGTCAGCGAGCGTCCCGCGAAGCTGGTTCGGTGACTCGACGCCGAATTCGTCCTCCCAGTCGCGGATCTGGGTCTTCATATCCGCGAGCCGGTCCGTAAGCTCCTCGACAGTGTGTCCGCTGTCTCGAAGACGCATCGCCTCCTGCATCGCTTGGCGGCGATAATCAGGGTAATACGTCGTGTGAGTACCGCTTTCGTCACGGTGGAGGACGCCGTCGTCGACGAGTCGCTCGAGGACGCGCTTAGTTGGTTCGTGTGACCAGCCCGCTTCGGAGGCGATCCAGTTGGCTGTCTGTGGCTCCGACAGCTGCCGAGCAACCATCCGCACGCGGTCTTCACCCGTGGTCTGGCGTTCCATCAGGCCCTCGGAGTTCGATTCGTCTTTGGTCATACAACACCCTTCGGACTGTGTCTTAATATAGATTGAGGTCATTAGTCCTATATCGAGTTTCCCTTTTCGCCATCGCCTCGACTCAGCTGAGGAGCCCCAGAGCTATCTCGAACCTCGTTCTTGGCGGCGCTACCCCGGGGGAAGCACCGTTCTGAGCCGGTTGCAGCATTCGTGCTTCACCGACGGCGTCGGGGTACTTCAAAGTGGTCGTGATTATTGGGGTAATCATAACCAATAGGTGAGAAAGCTATATCTACCGAATTACGCTGTTTGAAGCGTCGTACTTGCGATATTCTACGGATTGTCAAGATATAAACTATATATCGCGATACCAAATGCTTCCAATTCATCTCCCGTCGGCCTGATGTTGTTGGCACACTCAAAACACGGAAGAGACCAGCTACAACGGTGTTCTAACCCTTCGCAAACCAAATTTCCTTTATGCAGGCCTGTGTAGACCCTGTATGACTGAGATTGCGGATTCACTGCGTTTGCTTTACGAGACAACACTCGATGAAAACGAGGACAAATATGAACTCACACTGCCGAAAGAACTCGTTGAGGGTACCTCTCTCACCACCGAAAGCCCATATCGTGTTGCTCTACTAGAATCGCCGACTCAAACGGGACAGAAATCAGAGTCGTCCGGATCAACACACCGAGTGACCGAGGCCACCGATGAGGAACAAATCGAAACGCCGGACCCACCAGTGAAGGTTGGTGATGTTCGATCGGTCACCATTGATACACTCGGCGATCAGGGAGATGGACTGGCGAAAGTCGAACGTGGGTTCATTGTGATCGTTCCAGGCACGCAGCCGGGGGATCGAGTCGACGTCGAGATTACCAAGGTGAAAGACACAGTAGCCTTCGCCGATCCGGTTGGCAAAGCCGAAGTACGCTAGCGAAACGGGCTGTCCCCCGCTCCGTCTGTGCATTCACACGAATATTCAACGAATACAACCCATTATGTGCGTACAGTACTTTCAGCCAGGATTGAGCCCCATCCATGATGTTCACTACATCAAATAAATACACAATTTTGTTGTGTTCATTATTGATGTTCATTAGTTGTGTTCATTAACACATGTAATATAGTTCAGTCATGAATGAATAAACCGAACTTTCAAGATGAGTGGTGTCCATGGCGTGAGTATGTTAGCGTACTCGACGTACAGTGAGGCAGGCGGGGTTGGGAAAACCACCACAGCTGCGAATTTGGCTGTTGCTCATGCACGGGCCGGACTCAAACCCCTCGTTGTCCCGTTGGATCCCCAAGATGGCGATCTCTCGCGATTATTTGGCGTGGACACCGACCGCACCGAATCGGTCGACAATCTCGTCCGGCACATGATCCGGCGACCACAGGGCGACTTCGACGACCTCGTTCGAACAGTAGAGGGAGTGGATATCGTTCCGGAACACAACATGCTTTCAGATCTCGCAGAGTATCTCCAGCGGGAGAAAGACCAGGCAGAAGCAATGGGCGAAGCGTTCGGGATGCACGCCCAGTTACTCCGTGTACTTCAAAACGCCGGCGTCCCGGACGAGTATGACGTCCTCATCTGTGATCCACCTGCAACGGAAGGCCCCCACCTCTACAACGCGATCCACGCGACGCGATCGCTGGTCATCCCCGTCGAACCCAGCGCGAAAGGCCGAGCTGCGGTCCAAGGTCTCGAGTCGCTCGTGGCCGGTCTCGAAGACCAACTGAACGTCGAAGTCGGCGTCCTCGCCGCAGTCCCGATGGGATTCAAGAATACGCGGGACCAGCAGACGATCCTCGACGAGATCGACTACCCAATTCCCGAAGTGATCGGGGAGCGGGCATCCCTAATGGAGGGATGTTGGATGAAGCAATGTTCCGCCTACACCTACGTCCGAGACCACCGTGATCGACAGCGCGACTACGAGATCGAGACACTCGCGCAGTTCGATCGAATCGCCCGCCACCTGGAAGACCAAGTAGGCCTGGAAGCACCAAACCCACCTGAACCCGGAGACCTCAACCACGAGGTGCTCTCCGTATGACGGGGATGAAGACCGGAGCTGGCGAAAACCCGTTCGCCGGTGATGATGACACCGAATCAGAGGTTGATGTAAAGGAGGAGAAAGCCGAGCAAGAACCCGAAGTCGATCGGCCAGTTGATGACAGCCGAAGCCACCAAGCCAGCACAGGGCGGCAATCGATGCAGATCCCGTACAAATTTCGACGGGATGGCGTACAGGACGGCCGTGACCGCGTTCCGTTGTTCATCCAGGAGGACACGAAAAGTGCGGAACGAGAGGCCCAACGAGAGCTCGAAGACCGGTTCGACGACGACGTCTCGCTTACGGACCTACGCGAAGCCGTAATGAAAGCGGGGCTCCAACACCTCGACGAAGTCGAGGCCAATCTGGAGGAGTGGGGATACGGGATGACGTTCGATGACTAGATACGAATAACCGTCAATGAGTCAATAACGGGGTACCAATGGAAGACAATGGTAGTGGACGACCCACAAAACGTTGCACGCTACCACGAGAGACGGATCTTCACACGGTGCTGGACAAGACAGCAATCGAGTATCTCGACGTCGACAACCACCGAACGGTGGTAATCTACCAGAGTTCGATTTTGGTCATCGAAAACGTCAACGAAGATTCGGGACAAGTGGAAGGGTTCGACGTCGAATTTTGGAAAGAGCCTCCAGACGATCACGCACGTACTCCGGAGGAATTTCTCACGTCCTTTATCGAAGCGATTGGTGCAAACGTTCAGACGGACGCTAAGTGAGATACGACTGGCCTACGGGAACCGATCCGGTTCCGGCAAAGCGTGTCGTAGAAACAGGAAGCCCCGTCCTCAACGAGGCCGCCAGGCCGAACAGGGCGGGTAGCTCACTCAGTAGCGACGTCGACGTATTGAGCCTGCCACTCATCACGTGCCTCGATTTCTCGCTGTCCACGTCGAGTTAGGGTGTAGTAGTTCGTTCGGCGATCGAGTTCACCTTTCTCGACAAGCCCCTTCTCAACAAGCGTATCGAGATTCGGGTACAAACGCCCGTGATGGATCTCTTTCTCGTAGTAGTCTTCGAGCTCGTCCTTAATCGCAAGCCCGTGAGGGTCATCCAGGCCTGCAATAACGTACAACAAGTCACGTTGGAAACCGGTCAAATCGTACATACACATAATGGCGTATTTCATTTCATAAAATTATCGAAGCGAAGGTGGATCAAGATCGACGTAAAGGGGAATGCTGAAAGGCCAGTACGGCAATCCACATATCGGCGTACCACATTATCCACAAATCACAAGACGGTTATTGGTTTACCGTCGAAAATTTGTAATAATGACTACATTCGGTGTTCTAAACCTCAGTACAGAACTACAATCGCCGCTACTCGTCGATCCACCGTCAAGGATTATTGTCCACGTTGTCAACGAGGTCGATTTGGATGAAGGACCAGTCGAAATACTTGCGACCGAAGATGCGTTGAATACCGCATTCGAAGATTTTGCGGTTGCGTCGAGAGCGGGAGATCTTGTCGATGATGAGGCGCTTACCATCCATCTCCTTGAATCACCTACGGAGAACACGCTCCTTGTAAGTGAAGAAGCAGTAAGTTCGCTACTCGATATCGATGGAGAAGTACGAGGGATCACAACGCGAGAAAACGATCTAGTCGAACATGTGAATACCCAATATCGTCATCGGTTTGAGAGTGCAGAGAGTTACAGATTCGAAACACCATCACGAAGGACTGTACAAAGAACATTACAGGAAAATCTTGGTAGGGACCTCATGGAGGACTTTATTACTACCATTGAAAACCTCGAAGAGGTGCGTGACGACGTCGACGTCGTAACGGTAGCGCTCCTAATTGCAGCCAAACATGACAAACAGTTCTACCAAATCTCGAAGTGGGGTGAACAAGTAGGGGTTGGATCCAAATCAACGTTCTCTCGAAGGAAAATGGCGTTAGAAGAGGAAGGCGCGCTATCCACCGAAAAAGTCAAAATAAATACTGGTCGGCCACGCTTGCGATTGAAAATCGCTGATGAGAACGCTGTGAAATCAATCCTCAAGAACTCGGGGTCGAGAACCTAGTAATCATTAGTCGATTACCCAAGCTGTCGGCTGGCAGCGTCGCGACCTTCTTCGTCGGCGTCACTCCCGCCATGCACGACTTCTGGGTGGTTGATGAGGAATCACGGGACGAAGAGATGACCTCGTTCCTCCAGAACCTCGCCCTGCTCGGCGCCGCGCTGGCGTTCTTGAATCAGGCGCGGCAGGGCTCGTCCGAATAGATACCCCGAACGTTCGATCGACTCACTACCGAAAACCACAGTGTGAGTGGCTACCGGCGGCATATTCAATTATGAGTAGGACTAACACGGTGGTGAGATGGCGGAATCCCGCCGCGCGGGTGACGAACGGGTCAACGTTTTCGTCGTCGACGACGTTCATCTCTTCAAGCATTTCTTCGAGGACGAGGCGGTCTTCGATCGACTCAAGCGGTACTACAACAACCACCAGTATCGGTTCGAAGTTCCTGCGAACGAGTATGACGAACTCAGGGAATTTCTCGAGGATCACGGATATGGACTCGTCGGCGTCGACGTGATCGAGGAGTTCGTTGTGGTAGTGAAGAAATATACCGACCACCCGGACAATATCTTCAAAGAATCCGTCGTCCAGCGGACGGTTAATGGCTACAACTGTTTTCTAATGACCGATCAGTCGGCTGTCGAAAACGCAGTCCAACAAGGGGCCATTCGCCTAAGGCAAACAGATCTAGCGAACCCGTTTTGAAGGAACACTATCGTGCCAGACGACTGTCTAGAGCTGGTTGATCAGATTGTCCAGTACAAGCAGTGTGGCGTCAGTATGGAGGAACCGGTTCTGGTTCCCACATTGAGAGTCCATTATACAAGCGGGACAACCACTCGTTCCGTTACAGTTACACTGACTAACTCGCTCGTGAGTCCGTTCAGCGATCGTCGCTGTTTGCTCAAAGATTCGTTTGCTAAAGCCGAGCCCTCCTTCGACGGCGTCGTGGATAAACCACGTTGGAACGCCCGTCTCCGGGTGTGCGATAGTACTCAAGCCGCCAAGATCGGATTTGTCCATCCGTAGTTCGAGAGGTGTGAGCTTGATCATTCCGTGTTCGGCGCCGTGGAGGCCACCACCAAAGACCTCCATTATGTCGCCGTCCGTCAGCGTCGAAGAATCTTCACCCGTTATTTCGCGAAGGACGTCATCCTGTAGCGACGGTGGAGTTTCGATCCACATCAACTGTGTATTGAGTTCGATCGGCGGAAGGCCCGTAGGTCGTAACGGTTGGGTCGCTGAGCCAGAATTGATGTCCTTCCGACGAAAATGGGTATAATGGATTTCGACGGTACCCGTTCCCCAAGAGAGCTGGTATCCGTTCCCGAGATCTCGGGTTGCCTCGGGATCGATATCACGGACGGTCTTTTCGGAGATCGTCTCGGTATACTCGTTTGTCCGAACCTTTTCGACGGTGATGTAGGGGTTTGGAACGTCTTCGACGAAGTCAACGACCTCGTACTGGATCCCGTTGTGGAGAAAGAGCGCGCCTTCGTGATGGTCTCGATATGCTCGTTCACGGTCGATCGGCTCCATATCGATGTCCCGATCCTGACAGCGGACGTCAAACTGGATATCTGAGGACGTATACATCGAAATGTCGGACTGCGGTCGCGGAGAGCCGGTATAGCGAACGCTTCGCGACAGATCACCCGCGAGTTTCCCGGCATCGATCCACATCTCGACAGCACGATCGAGGCGATCTCCATCGAACCACTCCCGATCGGCGACCGTCAGCGGGTGTTCTTGTGCAGCGCACAGGATATGCTGTGCGTAGACAGGGTTGTTCTCGAGCCCGATGACGGCATCCTCGATCGCATCGCCGAGAACGTACGTAGGATCATCGAGAATGTACTGGTCGATCGCGTCTGCCCGAGCAACGAACACCGAGAGGGCATCAGAATCGCCACGGCCGGATCGTCCGATCTGCTGCCAGAACGACTGTCGAGTACCCGGATATCCCGTGAGTATCGTTGCATCCATCGAACCGATGTCGATCCCAAGCTCGAGGGCGTTCGTCGACGTGACGCCGTCAAGTTGCTCGCTCTTGAACTGGTATTCGGTTCCACGACGTGTCTCCTTACCCAGACCGGCGTGGTACGGTTCGACGCTTAGATAGCCGGATTTTGGGTGAGAACTCGCCGCGTTACCGGCGTATTTCGCTCCGAGCTCCGCGTTCTTCCGACTCCGAGTGAACATCAGCGTCTGGATGCCGTTGAGTCCAAGATGCGCAAGAACGGAACTCGCTTCGCGAACAGGATTCGTTTGCGCCTGTTGAAACTCCTCGAAGTCGGCATCAGGACCCAACATCCCGTCGTCGACGGGTGGCTTCCAGAACGCGATGTCACGCTTGCCTTGAGGCGAGCCGTCTTCATCAACGACGGTAAACGATTTTCCGGTCAGTCGCCGCGAGTGTTCAGAGGGATTCCCGATCGTTGCGGAGGTACAGACGATCTGCGGGTCACTGTCGTAGTGTTCCAGGATCCGTCGTAATCGGCGGATCGTCCACGCAACGTGCATCCCGTGGACGCCCGTGTACGTGTGGGATTCGTCGATCGCGAGAAGGTCACAGTTTGCCCAGAATGTGTGCCATCGCGTGTGGTGTGCCAAGTAGACGTTGACCCCGACGAAGTTCGTGATGATAACGTCGGCCGTTTCCCGAATCTGCTTTCGGCGATCCTGGGGAGTATCGCCGTCGTATACTCGAACGGAAATGTTCAATCCCAGCGTGCTGAAGAACTCGTTGAGTTCCTGTTCCTGATCTCGAGATAACGCCTTCGTCGGGTAGACGAGAAGTGCCGTCGAATCCGGATCCTCGAGATAGTTTCGAGCAATTTGAAGGGCATAGACGTAGGTTTTTCCCGATGACGTCGAGGTTGCGACACAGACGTCATCACCATCTGCTAAATGACGGAGGGCAGATTCCTGGTGGGTGTAGAGATCCCCCACAGACTCACTGACCGAAGCAGCGAGCCCAGCATCGAGTACTTCGTGCGGATCAACGTATGCACCGGCTTGTGCAGAAACGGATTCGGCGTGTTGTAACTGACCGTCGTACTGGGGAAACGTTCGTTCGAGTCCTCGAGCAGTAATTGGGGCGTACTCCGGTGGGTCTGGGTCTGGATCTGAGCTCATGGTTACCAATCAGTGAGACGTTGCTGTGTGGTTGTTTCCGTGGTATCGCGAGATGGTTCGTTGGTCGATACGATACGGTTACTCTTTGCGAGTGACTCATAGATCACAGCGAGCCCTCGGACGTCGTCTTCACAGTAGGACTTAAACCGATCCCAATCAGGCTCCGTCGACGGGGATCGATCCGCCATCCATTGTTGATACGTTCGGGCAACTGCAGCTCCAGTCAATCCGGTCTCGTCACGTTCGTACCCGAGAGCGGCGGCGACGTCTTCGAGTTTATTCGTGCGGCCAGGAAGGATCGCGTTCTGGTTCTCAACGGCCCACTGGTAGGGATCGAAGCGATAGGTACTGTTCCAGTCGTCCTCGTAGTGTGGACAATACTCGATGATGTGGTCGTGGATAACGCTGAAGTCGAACTTCCAGCCACGATACGCCACGAGAGGACGATGGCTCGCGTTTGCCGTGTACCACGCCAGGAAGTCCTCGAGAGCCTGTCCTGGTTCGTCGGGGTTCATCTGAATGAATGACAGGTATCGGCCGTCCGCAGCTGTGCCATCCAGGACACCGATAAGCCACGTGATCGTCGGAGAGAGTCCATCCGTTTCGATGTCGATGTACACAGGATCTCCGTTCGGAAGCGGGTCGTCGGACTTGCGTACGATCTCGTCGTGAGCGATCGCCGTTGCGCTTTGTTGGATTCGGTCAGCGATCGTCTTCCCGAGTCCGGGAAACTCAGACAGTGAGCTCGAAGACGTATTGGCGATATCTTCGCGACTCGTGAAACCTGCTTCTCGGAGCTGTTGTGCGCGTTTGCCTCCGACCTGATCCAACGCTCGAAGTCCTAGTTGCGATCGGTTCACTGAACGCGTGAGCACACGTCCATCTTCTCGACAGTCAAGAGCGACGAGAGGAGTGCCCGCATATCCCGAATCGAACCCCCCACCAATGACGGTGAGGCCGTCCCACTCACGGCGATAGTCGGCTGGAAGGGACGCCGAGATGTGGACATAATCTCCCTCGAGCTGGCTCGTTTGAAGGGATGAGAGGTACGCTTCGCGACCGACGAGTGTGGTCGAGAGTGATGTCGCGTCCACATCCAGCTCGAGGAGTCCACTAAGGACGAACGATGGCTGATCGACGTCGAGGTCCCGGTGTTCACATTCACGAAGTTCGCGAAGGGACTGTTCGGTCGGTGCAAGGACGACCTGAACGCCATCGATACGACGTGGACCACTCGCTGGTGCGTTACTCGCAGGATGGTACAGGAGGGTTTCCGAACCAAGACGTCGGCGAAGACGACTTGCAGCACGCGGTGCCGGAGCATCTCCCGTTAAGAGGACGATCGACGGATCGTAGTAGGTGAGCCAGTCGTCCAGCAGTGATGACTCAGCCCGCTCGACGAACTGTGGAGATGCACACGCGATACGAGTAGTAGCAGGCGTCGACATTTCTGGAGAGAGAGTGTGTGTTCATCGGTACGGCGGCCACCGTCTTGAGTGTCTGGTTCCGTGAGCTGGTTTGAGTCGCCGTAGCCACAAAGAGACGACGTACCTCCGCTGTTTCCGATGGAGTGGTTTCCGGAGTGAACCGCCTCGGGGTCAATTGGTTCGAGAGAGCGAAGCTCTCTCGTCATCACGGAAATGGAAGATTTCCGAACGACCCCGAGGCACTCGGCCTGTTCCGCCTGTAGATATCGTGTGGAGGGATGACTGCTTCCTAGTATGTCTGGGGAGGTTTTTCGAGAATCTCGAAGATTTCGGTTGCTCGATACTCCTTGTTGCGTTCTCTTCCGGTGGTTTCCTCGAGCACGTCGTCATCGATCAGACTGTCGATCGCTCGATACGCAGTGGGGCCCGTCACGTCCAGCAGTTCCTGAACGAGTGCGGCTGTGACGTAGGGTTGTTCGAAAAGCGAGCACGCTAATCTGGCGTCAGCGCGTGCGTATCCACCATAGGTCTCCTCATACCGGGACTGAAGATTGCGTAGTTCACGTGATCGACGTAACGACTCCTCCGCTTGGTGGCGAATTCCCGTCACGAAAAACTCGATCCACGCTTCCCATTCGCCCTCGTATCTGACCGCCTCCAGTCGCTCGACGTAGGTATCCTTGAACCGGTTGAAGTACTCGCTCAGGTAGAGATTTGGTTGCTCGAGGTATCCGCCGGCGTACAACTGGAGTGTGATCAACAAGCGGCCGAGACGGCCATTGCCGTCTCCATATGGATGAATCGTCTCGAATTGGTAGTGCGTCAGTGCGATGTCGATGAGTGGGTGATAGGTCCCGCCGGTTCGGATGTACGTCAGCAACGCGTCCATATGGCCCTCCACCGTTCCAGGGACTGGCGGGACGAACTCACCGAGGTGATTTGGATGCCGTTTGAACTCCCCGATCGTTTCGGTCTCGCGTCTGTCCGCAGGGACGTTCGTGAGGAGCGTTTCGTGGAGTGAGTGAAGCAGCTCGAGCGAGATGTGCTCGCCGACGCCGATCCGTTCGATCCCCGCTTCGAGTGCATCCTCATAGTTGAGGACCTCTTGAACGTCCTTCGTGTCAGTGAGCTCCGTACCGTGTTGCCCTGTGGATGATGCACCAGACCGAGTCTCGTAACTATAGAGGGCGTTATAGTCGATATCGGCACCCTCGATTTCGGACGACTCCATCGCCTCCTTCCGCAGCAACGAGGTGTATAATACGGGCGCGAAATCCACCGTCAAGGAGAATCCACCGAGCTTCCCGAGCCAAAACGTTGCCTCGGACAACGTCTCATAGAACGCGGCGTCGAACGTGAGATCAGTTTTTGGAGGGAGTGGCTCCGGCTTGTAATACGGATTCGCACCATATGGGACGTGTTTCCCGGGAGCCGAATCAGGTAAATCCTCACCCACCATTGTTGTCTAGTGGATTTATTCCCTCCAGCCAATTAAAATTGAGGTATTGAATATACCTAATGGGTGAAGAGTCGCGTACTAGTATTATTCATACCCCTATTTTTTAATCAGTATATCAAAGACGGGTTTCAAACAGTGGGCGTGATCTATCGGCGCTGAACTTGCACCGTCGCCTGTTGGTACTATCCTCATCGGTGAGATGAAGCAGCGGAGCCAGCGGCCATTCTCCGTGCACGCTCGTGGAGGCGGCGCTCCTCAAACGCGGTGGCCTAATCACCGAGTTCCACGTACACGTCGTCGATTTGTTCTGAATCAAACTCGAGGACGTCCACGTCCGCCGGTGGGCCAGCGCCATATTCATCGCGATACACTTCAATTCGATCAGTGAGTTCCGATACGTGATCCTGTAACTCGTCGAGGGTGTTTTCCTGTGCGAGTGTATTCACTCGACGCCATCAGAAACCGGGCCGTGGTATTCCCACTCGAGACTGTCACCTCGTCGACGAACTGTGTACTTGTAGGGACCGTGGAGCTCCCCCTGTTGGCATTTGCAGCTATCTTTTCCGCAGGTTACCTTCTTGATCACGACTGTCCCATCACTCGATTCCTCAACGGCCTCGATCGATTCATCGTCGTCGACGTCGATATCGGTGGCGTCGACGTCTTGGCGGTATGCGAGAAGATCGTCGATCCACGCTTGGAGCTCGTGTAGGGTCTGACCGTCCTGTTTGGGAATACCCTCAGCGAAATACTTCGGAAGCGAATCAGGAGCAGGTGGTTGGTTCGGCATTATCTTACCAAACACTAGACGGACATAGACCATAAAAGTTTGGTAAGATTCGAGCCGCTGCCTCCCCCCGTCGTTTCCGAAGCAATCCCGGTCAATATCGGTACTGTAACCGATATACCGGCGATCAGAATGCTACGGACATAGTGGATAAACGCAAGCAATCTACACACCGCTATTTCCGAAGCTAACCCGCAAGAGACGAGTCCCACTCCACCATTTCCGGAGCTTCGTATGAGCTGCACGAACACGATCGGATGAGATGCCAACGAACGCGTTGAATCTCAATAAAAATCGAGAGAATTGGAGGAATACACGCTGGAGAGATCGAGTGTTATTGGACCGAGGAGACGTTCCATTCGCAGTTAATCGAATCAATGTGGACTAATCATATCCACGTTTTGGACGGACAACCCTCCACCATTTCCTAAGCTTTCTCCATACGGTAAAGACAAAGACCCTCACTCCACTGTTTCCTAAGCTATCGTTGAGGGAAAGAGGGAGAGGACGAAGGAATCAGCAAGCCTCGCCGGATCACTCACGTACCTTCTCAAACAAAAGAAAATAAAATAGATATATTGTATTAGTATCACTTTCTTATTATGGTACTGCGGAAACTGTTCCTAGTATAGTGTCTTAATTCTTTCCCATATATTCGTTCGTTCTTATTGTGGTGACACGTGGTTTAGTCATTGCTTCGGAAACAGTGGAGTGAGTGTGTTATAAAAAGGAGCCGAGCTTCGGAACCGTTGGTGGTGTGTATATTTATAAACTCCCGAGCTTAGGACGCTTCGGAAACTAAGGAAGCAGTGGTTTTATTATCTCCTGGTGTGAGGCCGTTTTCCATGGGGATGTTTCAGCGAGATCGTCAAGTGTTTGCGGATGCTGAACCCCTCGACGATTCCTACGAACCTGAGGACATCCGTGAACGTGATGACGAGCTCGAGAAGTACCAACGCGCCCTCCAACCAATCATCGACAACCGCCCGACGTCGAACATTTTTCTGTACGGTAAGACGGGGACGGGAAAGACCGTCGCGACGAAGTTTATGCTGTCACACTTGGAGAATGACGCCGTTGAGTACGACGACGTCGATCTCTCGACCGTCTGGATCAGTTGTGAGAACCTTTCGTCGTCGTATCAGGTCGCCGTCGCCCTCGTCAATGAATTGCGTGAGAGTAAGGAGAAGGATCGAATCAGCACTACTGGCTATTCACAACAACGCGTATTCGATATTCTGTACGAGGAACTCGACGAATTCGGTGGTACCGTCGTGATCGTCCTCGACGAGATCGACAATATCGGTCACTCCGACGATATCCTCTACGGACTTCCACGAGCGCGATCGAACGGCTACGTCGACGATGTCCGACCGGTGATCGTCGGTATTAGCAACGACTTCCAGTTCCGGGAAAACCTATCACCGAAGGTGAAGGACACGTTGGCGGAAAAGGAGATCCTCTTTCCGCCGTATGACGCGAATCAACTTCGATCGATCCTTGAACCGCGTGCGGAGAAAGCGTTCCGTGATGATGTCCTTAATGAGGGAGTCGTCCCGTTGTGTGCGGCGATCGCCGCCCAGGACACAGGGTCGGCTCGGCAGGCAATTCGACTCCTTCGCGAAGCCGGCGAGCTCGCTCAAGCAACCGATTCCGAGAATGTGACCGTCGATCTGGTCCATGACGCACAAAACGAGCTCGAAAAGAATCAACTCTATGAGGGAATGCAGGAACTCACGACTCAGGGGCATGCCGTTCTTTGCGCGCTCGCCTACCACCAAGCGACGGGTGAGGTTCCCGTTCGCTCTCGAGATCTCTATCAGCGATACGTGAAAATTTGCGATCGACTCGACGCCGATAGCGTGAGTGAACGCCGTGTTCGGGATCACCTCTCCGATATGAACATGCTCGGTCTCATCAGCGTCTATGAACGGAACGAGGGGCTCTCTGCCGGCCGATACCACGAGTACGAACTCGACGTCCCGCTGAAGGCCGTTCTCGAGGTACTCCTCTCGACGAATCGGTTCGAAGATCTCGCGACCATCATCCAATCGACGGCCGACGATAACAACCTCTTACAGTCCGATATCTCCGACTATTGAGCCTTCTCTGGGTTTCGATGCCCCGCTTTAGATTTTGAATGAGGTCGATTTTTCAGGCTCGAAAAGCTCCGGAAACGGTGGAGGGGGTTCGGTCGACCCTGATAGCTTCGGAAATAGTGGGGTAGGGTCGGTTTTGAAACTCTGAGCAAACTGGGGTAGATTATCCAGTTCGTATAATATTTTTGACTATTCCCGGATTATTGGTCACCTCCAGATGTACGAGGTGCTCGACGACACGGCGGCACAGACTATCCTCGCCATCGAGAGTGGCGACTCTATCCGCCGTATCCCCAACACCTCCACACACCGTATGAGACGGTGAGACAGGCCGTCAACCGCCTCGAAGACGCAGGCTATGTCCCCAATGACGACGGCCTCACTGTCGTCGACGAGCACGTACGCGACGCAGCCCACGAGTTCGTCACTGCCCATTATAATATTCTCAAATATGATAGTCTAGAATATGATTATTCAGAATATTTTTATTCTAGAGTCACTAACTCGTCGCCATGGTAGATTTCGTGAATCGGTCGGAGGAACTGGATCGATTCGACGATCTCTTCGACTCGGGGAGCGCAGACCTCGCGGTCGTGTACGGGCGGCGACGGCTGGGGAAAACGAGACTCGTAAAGAAGGCGCTTGAGAGACAGGAGAACGCCGCATTCTATCAGGCCCGACAGAAGACGCGGGAGCTCCAACTGGAACAGTTCATCGAGGCCGCAGCCGAGACGTTTCCCGGCATTGAGGACATTCGACCTGACTGGGAGCGACTGTTCAGGTATCTGGCCGACCAAAATGCGATCGTCGTCCTCGACGAATTCCCATACCTGATCGAACAGGACGAGAGTCTCCCGTCAGTGTTACAGGCGTTGTTCGACCACGAGTTCGACGAGTCGGAGACGACCTTCGTTCTGGTCGGATCGTCGATCAGCATGATGGAGGAGGCAACGCTGCTCGGGGATAGTCCACTATATGGGCGATCGTCCCTCACACTCGACATCCGTGAACTCTCGTTTGACGCCGCGACGGAGTTTCTACCGGACGATACGACGGCAGACGAGGCCGTTCGCGCGTGGAGTGTGTTCGGTGGAGTTCCCTACTACCTCGAGGAACTCGAGGCCGACCGATCACTTGGCGAGAATATCCAGCAGACGGTGCTGACTCGTCACGGATCACTCCGTAATGAGCCGGAGTATGTACTCCGCATGGAGCTGACAGAACCGACTCGCTACTTCTCGATCCTCGAAGCGATCGCCGGCGGGGCGACCGGCCGCAACGAGATCGCTGGCGTGACCGGTATCGACTACAACCAGCTATCGATGTATTTAGACCGTCTCTCGCGGCTTCGGCTCATCGAACGACACGTACCAGTGACTGAGAAACCCGAACGATCCAAGCGAAGTCAGTACCGGCTTCGGGATCGGCTGTTTCGGTTCTGGTTTCGGTTTCTGTACGGGAGTTCGGACCGCTATGACCAGTTCGGTGAGGAGGCCTACGATCGACTCGTCGAACCGGAAATAGCTGACTTCGTCGCTCCCGCGTTCGAGCAACTGTGTTGTGAGGCCCTATGGACACTGTACGATGAGACGCCGATCGTCGATGTTGGACAGTGGTGGTATCAGGACCACGAGATCGACGTCGTTGGACTCACCGACGAGGAAACGCTCGTCGTCGGCGAGTGCAAGTATCAGGAATCGCCACTCGACTACAGCGCACTAGGCTCACTGGAGACGCATGTCGAGGAACTCCGGTGGCAGCCGTCAGGCGGTGGCACGCGAACCGTCGAATACGCGTTGTTCTCCCGGAGCGGGTTTACGAATAGCGTCCGCGAAGCCGCTGCCGGGCGTGACGATGTACGTCTCTATACGATCGACGACGTCGTCGCCGCGCTCAGTAGGTAGTGCACCTGTAGCACCCGATGTTCCGGAAGGCCTCGGTGCGAGCGCGACTATGCGGTCGGGGACGGACTCAGGACGAGTCGTCTTACCAAACATTGGCATTAGTGATCGTGAATTGTTTGGTAAGGTCCCCGGTATCCATTCGTTTGTGTGAGCGGTCCGTGCCTGGCCATCAACATAACTCGATCCGATCGAGCAAAGCTTCGGAACCGACGGAGTGGTACATCCAGATAGACGTCGACGCCAGGTGAATTCTTAACTTGGAGTATACCGCTTCGAGAAGCATATGTCAGCTATTCAGACGCACGAACTTTATGGACTGAAGATTGGGGCTGAACCCAGAGACAAACCGTCGCCAGTATTGTGGACGGACTCGCAGCCGACTGTCGAGGTCACCTTTTCAAATAACTCCGATGTGCAGTGGCGAGAAGATACGGCAGTTCACTTTTGGATCGAGATCGACGACGACGTGGTCTGGTCGCAGAACGTGGAAATGGGCATGGAGCTTGCGCCTGGCGAAACGACCACCGTGACCGTTGAAACCGGGCCGTTGACCTATGAAGGCCACGCAGTCCTCGGATTCTCTATTTCATCCGGTATTAATATAAATAGCGAGCCGCGATCACTCGAACCAGGTGATTCTACATACACACTACACCCTACAAGCGCGTTCAGCGTTTGGGATCGCTCGCACTATGTATCGACGGTGAAACGTCCGAAGCAGTTTCAGAAAGGGATCATCTTCACGTCAATCGTGCTGATCCTCTTCGCAGGCGTCCAGCTGTGGTTCGCGTATTTCATGTCGGGATGACGGACGCATTCACTTTGAACGAGGAGTCGGAGCACATTTTGCAAACGAGATATTTCTTTTCAGCACTCACCGAGAGAATGAGCCTAAAGACCCTGCGGGCGGACTGACAACCGAGAGTGATACCAGTTCAAGGAAATGTAGCCGTGAGGGATACCACGCATGTATCGGTCACGAGCAACCCCATATTACAGCAGAGACACATAGGTACTTGAACGAATACTTATTTTTGAGGGTGTGTTGAGATTCTCTTATGAGAAAAGATGGCACAACGACGCAATTTGAGAATGTTAGTTACACCCGTGCAGTTGCACTTCAAGAGGTGGGAATCTGGTGGGTAGAAGACGTATATGAAGCGGATTTAGAGGATTTGATGGCTGCAGAAGGAGTTGGAGAAAAGACAGCTAAGAAAATGAAAGCACAGGCTGATCGCGCATTTAGAGATAATTGACTGGGTTGTCTCTCTATGATTCGTCCTAGTTGGTCTTGTTGAGTCCCTGTTTCCCTCTTGGTTTTTCAAAATCACCCGCCGTGTGATCGCACCATCTCCCGAATCTCCGTTTTACTGAGGGGATTAATCTCGCGACGGTCGCCATCGTCAGTGTAGAAAACTTCCGCAGTGACCGTTCGATCCGGATACTGGTCGGCGACGACGTGGTAGTAGATACTGAGCTGTTTCTCGTATTCGTCTTCCGCGTCGGTCGTGAGATCCGTTTTGTAGTCGATGATCTCGACGGACTCGGTCGTCACATGCAGCAAGTCGATGATCCCGCCGATCGTCACCGTTTCGTCGTCGATGGGAAGCGGGAGGAACGCGTCGATCTCGGGTATCGTTTCACCGTCGAGTGAGTCGATCAATGCCTTCACGTGCTCCTTGTCAGTATTATCGGCTTCGACTGTCTCACCGAGAACATATCGTTCTGCGAATTCGTGGACTTCCGACCCGTAGTCCATCCCCCGACCACCGGTGTTCCCCTCGAAGACGTCGTCATCGATGAAGGTATGTGGCGAGTAGTGTGCTGGCCCATCCGGCACCGGAACGTCGATCCTGTACGGCGAGTGGTCGTCGTCTTCCGGATCGAACGCAGACAGATCGGGTTCGACGTCCTCGGCAGTAACGGGAAGCCCCTCGAGGAACGAATTCGGATCGGCGCCGCCGGTCAAGACAAGGTGGCTCTCAGCGCGCGTCACCGCCACGTAGAGGAGTCGTCGTTCCTCGTCGTAGTTCTGGGGGAGACAGCGGTTGAGCACGTCTGTCCTCCAGTTGTCGTAGACGTGCGGGACGCCGTGTGCGTCATCCGAGTACACCTTTCGCTGTCGGAGGCCGATCGGATCGGAGTACGCGATATCGTTCCCACCGCCGCCGGAAGACGGGAACTTGTTCGCGTTCATGTTCGCGAGAATGACGATCGGGTATTCGAGCCCCTTCGTCGCGTGGATCGTCTGGACGGTCACCGCGTTCGTCCCCGCTCCGGCGTCGACGTCATGTGTGCTGCCGTCCGCGATGGCCTCCTCGATGAACCGGATCAGCTCTCCCCGGGTGAACGTCGTCATTCCGTGAACCGATTGGACGGTGTCGAGAACGACGTCTGCGGTCGGACCGCTTCGCCCGTATCGATCGAACACGCGCCGGGCCACACCCCCGAACGTCTCCAGCTCACGGAGATCCTCTCGGAAGGTGACCATCGGCTCGGGATACGCCTCGCGGTCGATGATCGCGTTTGCCTCGTCGATCGTGTAGCCAGCCTCCTCGAGGACGAGTGCCCAGCCCCGGTCGGCGTCACGTTCGAGGATGCGCAGCCACGCTAACAGCAGCTTTGCAGGGTCGGTCCGGAAGACCTCGATCCCACCCTCGTAGGCCATCGGGAGCCCGTATTTGCTCGCCGTATCGAGCAGGTCTCGGCCGAAATCACGGGTCCGCGTTAAAACCGCGATGTCACCGTACTCCGGTGCCCGGTACTGTCCATCATCGCCCTCGACGGCGTAGGCGTCGTTGTCGACGATCGTGTCGATCTTCGCGAGGATCGCCTCGTGTTCATCCTCGCTCGTGAGCGCCTCGATGTGGCTGTGGTCTCGGTCCGTGTTGGCGTTGAGTGGGGTGATCTGTTCGGAGATCGTCTCCACATCAAGTGACTCGCTCTTCGTTGCAGGCGTCGTCAGCGCGTGTGTCGAGAAGTCCAGAATGGACTGCGTCGACCGGTAGTTCCGCGTCAATTGCTTGCCGTCGACCGGGGTCGTGGGGAAGGTAACTCGATCCGCATCCCGGTTCAACTCCTGGGCAAATCGTTGGAGCCGATCGTCGAACTCGCGGATGTTGTCGACGTCGGCGTACTGGAAGCTGTAGATGCTCTGTTTCCAGTCACCGACCACACAGACGTTGTTCGTACCGGCCAGAAGGAGTGTGAGCTTGAACTGGATCGCACTAGAGTCCTGGAATTCGTCGACCATCACGTATTCGTAGTCCAGACGCTCCCGGAGGTCGTGATCTTCACACAGGAGCACGAACGCGAACAGCTGCAGGAATCCGAAGTTCAGGTAGTTACGCCGGAGCGCGAACTCAAGGTAGGAATGATAGACGTCGTGAACGAACTGTTTGAGTGCTGTTCGGTCGTCCTCGAAAACTTGGTGGGCGACGTCTGCCGGGATCTGCTTGCCGTCTCCACGAATCTCCCATTTTTCAGGAGCCTCCGGAAGGTAGGTCTTGTCCGTGCCGTAGCGGTAGAGCTTCGAACGGAGCTTCGATTGCTTGCTCCCATCGTTCCGAGGTTCGTTTCGCTCGGCAAACAGCGTCTCGAACGCCTCGAAGTCCCCATCCAGGTGTGACTCACCGTCGCGGTACCAGCCAGTTGCTTCGGGGAACACGCCCTTTGCGGCGAGTTCCTTGATCAAATCGAGCAGCTCCGTCGCCTCCGAAAGTGCCGTGAAGAACTCGTCATACTCCGGGTGGTTGTCGGTGAACTGGCCGATGAACTCGCGAAACAGCGCCTGTTCGATGATGTCGTCTTCGATGATGCGCGTGGATCCGGTGATCGTCTCGTCGATCCCGAGATACGTCGGCGCGTTATGCCCGTGCTCGTCGAGGATATCGTGGGCCAGCGAGTGGAACGTCTGGATCGGCGCGTTCGCGAGCTCGCGCATTCCGTACTCGCTGTGGCGAACGATCCGTTCGCGCATCTCCTCGGCCGCATTGTTCGTGAACGTTACCAACAGGACGTCCGACGGGTCGATCCCGTGTTGGTCGACGATGTTCGCGTACCGCCGGGTAACGGTGAAGGTCTTCCCGGTGCCGGCACCCGCGTCGACGAGGTACAGTCCGTCGATCGCCTCGATGAGGTCGCGTTGCTCCGGGTTCGGCTCGACGCCGCTCATTGCTCACCCTCCAAGAGCAGGTCTCGGTTATCTACACGACGGTAGTTCGGCTCGCCGGCGAGCCCCTCGATGGGGAACTCTTCGTCGCCGACACGGCGCCGGTTGAGCTCTGTCAGGCGTTCGTCGACGAACTCCTCGAATGCGTCTAGATCACTTTTGAAGAACGCTTCCTCTTGCAGCCCGGCGATCTTTCGCATGACCTGCTTGCTCCCCGTCTTCACGTACTGGAACTCGCCAATCTCCGATTCGAGCCGCGAAATCATTGTCTCTCCGAACTCCGATTCGATCAGTTCGTCACTGTCCGTCGTCTCGACGAGTGGTGCGGCGTCGAAGAGGGCGGCGTACGTTTGATAGTCGATCTTCGAGAGGATCTTCTGGCACTTTTGTGCTCCCTCTTCGCGGAGATATTCGAAGAACTCCGCACGTTGAACGTGCGCTGTGGGTGATTCGGGGTAGTATGTCACCGTGGTAAGCGCGTCGTCAAGGTCTGCATCGCCGGCGATCACGTCGTCGACGAGTTCGGTGACGTAGAAGAACGTAAACGATAGCCGTTCATCCGGCGTTTGTGACCGCCAGTAGGTGAGATAGAATAGCGCTTGGAAGTCTGGTTTGTCCGTCGGCGCCGCGAGTGCGGCGTTTTTGACGATCGAGGTGGCGCTGTTCTCGCTGCCGCTCTTGTAGTCGAGGAGTGCCGTCGGCGACTCTACGAGATCGATCATTCCGTTGATGCTCAGTTCCTCGTCGGTGAACCGGCGTTCGGTCACGGGAGAATCGACGTCTCGCCCGAAGTGGGTGGCGATGGTGTTGTCGCCCCCGCTTGACGGTGTGAGAAACGCCCCATCTGTCGGGGGGTTGGTATCGAGATACGAGACGATCGTTTCGAGGCTCGCACGGTATTTGGTGCGGCGAGTCCGTTCGTCGACGGAGCGAACCAGCGGGCGGACCTTGTCGAGCATTAGATCGACGATTTCCGTGAGTGTCTCCTCGTCAACGACGTCCGGATGGTTCACGTAGAACTCCGCGAAGTCGTGAAGCAAGCTTCCCTCCGTGAGATACGCCTTCTCCGGCCCGTCGACGACCCGGCTGAAGTAGTAATCCCGCGGTGAGTTCACGTAGGTGTTGAGACTCGACTGGCTGATCGTTTCGACGGGTTCTGGAGACACGTTAACCGGTTCTTTCCCGAACCCATCACCGGCTTGTGCTGGGGGTCGATTCTGATGGCTTGTTGCAGGCAGATCGGAGAACCGATCGTAGTCTGCCTCGAGGAGCTCTTCGAAGTACAGACACGGCGTGACGGGCGATCCGCCGGTCGCGTCTTGGACGAGATAGTGTTGCTGATTTCCGCTCTGTAACAGCAGTTGGAAGCTCTTGAGGTTCCGCGTGAACTGTGCGTCCTGATCGACCCATGGGCGACGTGGTGCCGAGTGCGTCCACCGGTCGTCGAGGCCTAGGTAGAAGACGACTTCACGACCCACGTACGACGCCGATTTCGCGTCGGCGAGCAGTACGCCCTCGTTCTCTCGATCGACCGGTACTTCGTAGGTCTGGAGGTAGAACGACAACTCGTCGACTCGCGATTCAGTGACGAATTCGTCGGCGATTTCGAGCGTCTTGAGCTCCTCACGGAAGGCATCGAGCGTGTCGCCGAAGCGGCGTTCAAACTCCGAGAGAGCGTTCGCGAACGTGTACTCCTGGATATCGTGTGAGTAGTCGATCAGCCACGAGAGTTCTCCATCGTCGAGTTCGTGCAGTCGCTTGTCTGCGTCACGGTCGTCGACGTCGCAATCAAAGGCCGTCAACAGTGACCGGATCTCGCTCACTCGGGTATCCGTCCCGCGGTGGGCGGTCCGAAGGAGATGGAGGAACAATCGGTGGTCGCTGCGATCGGTAAAGCCTGGTCCGCCGAAAAACGGGATGTCGGCCGCTTCGAGCGCGGACTCAATGAGCGGCGAGTACTCGCTTTCCTGATCGAGGACGATCCCCACGTTTTCGGCGTTCGCTTCGGAGACGGCATCGACGACCGTCTCCACGATCGCCGTTGGCGAGTCATGGATGCGGAACGGCGGGAGATCGAACGTCGCGTTAGTGAAGAGGTCGACCGTATCGTACCCGGCCGGTAGATACGCTCGTTCGAGTTGGGTGAGCATTTCGGGTTCGACGACGACCACGTCGAGATCCGGATCGATCGTCTCGGTCGTGAGCTTCATCGACGCCGTCTCGAGTTCCGCGATACGCTCGACGGCTCGTTCGGTGGCGTCGTCGACGTAGGCGTCGTACTCAAAGATCGCGTCGTGTGACCCGTGGTGTTCCCAACACTGGAGGATGTTCCCAACCGCGTACGCACAGCGTTTCCACGAAATGTCCTCGTTGCCGATCATGCCGAGGAATGCGAGGCGATCCTCGGACTCCTGGCGTCGACCGGCTGCGAGCCGGCGTGGCGGGATCGCGAACGGACCGAGATGCGGGCGATCGAGATGGCGGTTGAGGGCACTCGCAAGCGGACCGTCGGGCGTAATGACGAGGTCGTACTCCGCGACGTCGTCGTAGAGTTTGCTTGGAGACTTTGCGCGGGGAAATGGCACATTCGGAGGAGTCGGTGGTGTCAGATAAATCTTCGTCAGAAGATTTTGAGAACCGGCCTACTCAACGAGTCTCCATAGCCAGCTGACACGCCCGCTGTTCCCACCGGGCGTGTCTTGGCCGGTGAGATGCGTTGAAGCCATCGAACACTTCCTACCAAGATATCGGTCTCGCTTCACTCTTGGCGAGGCTGACAGCTTAGGAGGGACTTACCGAGAGCGGCCAAAATAAATCAGAGAGGTCTGAGAACTCAGTCGACGGTCGCTAGCACCCGGACATCTGTTTCCGAGTGTCGTTCACGCTGAGTTCGAGCGCCCCGTTCTTCCAGGAAGTCCTCGATTTCATCTGCCAGCGTATCGGCGTCCTCTCTATCGACGTGTACGATCAGCGTTGGCTGGTCTGGATCGTTGTTGTCGATGACAAGCGATACGTCTTTGAATTCATTTGGCTGTCTGTACGCCTCGAATTCCTCAGCGAGCTTATCCCCAAGGTCATCAAGCTTATCCACTGGATTGGCTGTCATAGGAGGTATTCAACCCCAGAGAAGCCCTTTGTAGTGATGCACCAAAACGTTCGAATCCTATAGTCTAAACGCTGTCACAATATATAATTGTAGTTAGATAGAATACCAGGGTTAATGCCAAGTTTCATCCTCGATTTAGAGATACTTTCGGAAAACGATTCACCAGATTTGGGAGAGATGGTGACGGACGTTCAGGTTCAATCTGGATTCATCGATGAGCTGAAAAGAACATTTACGAATAGATTAGATTCAGAGGAAGAGTTAACGACGAACTTCGAGCTCTCAAGGGTCTATCAGCAATCTTGGACAGAGGATGGAAACGAGGAAATAATAAAGGAGAATATTACATCACTGTCAAAACAGCTACATCCAGTACAAAAGGCCGAGAAGGGATTGTTATTCCACAGTACGGACTCCGAAGTACTCGTGGCACACTACCACGCTAGTGAGGGATGGGTAAAGGATTCAAACGAACTGATCAGCGGAGATCGTGTCGACAAAGATAGCGTCATCAGTATGTTCGCATTAGAGCCATCGGCTGATGGTGACGATTTAGCAGTTGACGCTGACTACTATACGAAGTCAACCACGTTCATGCAGATCTTCGGAGTCCTCTCAGACGATGTGCTTCGGGAGATTCCGGAACGAGAGGTATACATCAACGGAAATCCGCTCTACGACGAGAGGTATACTGTGACGTACTCTTTTGCACGAGACCAATGTTTGACCATGATCAAAGACAGTTCCTTATTGCTCAATTCGGATTCGAACTCGTTCTTAATTGAGAAATCACTCGAAGGCGAACCCCATATGCTGGAATACGATTTTGAAGGAGGGTGGTTCGGACTAACACGGAGCGAAGATATCTCGAAATTCGAGCGCGATACCATCCAATTCAAGCACGGATGGCTGACAGCCAGCCGCATCTACCGGAACCTTGTCGGTAATGAGACAGCGTACACAGAACACAGCTCAAGGGTCGAGTTGTCCGAGTCCAATATACAGAAATTCGAAGGAGAAACCGACAACGGAGATGTGGTGTTCGCAAAACATAGCGATGAAGGAGTTATCAGTCAGGAGTTCGCGGATGATATTCTCCGTGCTGTTGTCGGTACTGAACACTATCGCCTCTACTTCGCGTCTCACCAAACAGTATCTGAAAGCAAGAATCTACGACTGGAATCCGAAGACCATTCCCTTGTTTTCTCGAATATCAAGGCCGACTCAATCGAAGAGGTGGATGCAGTACTTCAGGTGTTGTATGACCAAGCTTCTGACGAGGACCTTCCGAGAAGCAGGAGATACCTGACCGCCGCTGGACTCTTGGCAGGTGTCAGTTATACATCGGATGACACTGCATCAGACTCACTGTCAGGTATAGTAAGGCAGAGCTCCTTCAGGGGCATCGAGGGTTTCATCCAAGACCAGCTTGACTCGGGTGGGACAGCCGAAGCCTTTAGAGGGTCGTTAAATGCTCTCTTCGATGATGTGGGTACGGAGACCAGTACTGCTGACTTGGTGGATGGCGAATTTGATTACGATAGTTTCAGTCGGTTGGTGGAGATGATCGACGAAGCCGGCGAAGGGCTTGGATTGTCTGCTGGTGATCTTAGCGAACTTGACGAGGAAGGATACCGGAGTGTCATCACTGTTGGACTGGATCAACGAATCGACGGTAATCTCACTCGTGAGGCAGAAACCGGACGAGGACCCTCTGATATTCGCCTACGGAATGATGAAGGGGAAGTCATCTACATTGGCGAATGTAAGTACTGGAATGAGAGCAATTCTGGCGTAAAATCGAATCTCGAAAAACCTCTCGAACAACTGGCGACATACGACCAGGGTGAGACATTCAATTCCATCATTATCTTCTTTGAGTCAGATGATTTCCAAGAAATCGACATCCGAAGGGTGTGGGAGAAGATAGATGAAAGGTTGGAGGAACTCGAGGGAGACTTCGAATTGGAGGATGATATGAACGATACCCCGTATTCACGCATCTATCGCCGACCTGATGGAGGAGTAGATGATCGATTCCTCTCTATCCACGTGATCGATGTCAGCGCCCAACAACATCATCAGGTGAGTGCTGAAACCGTTAGCTAACTGTTTCAGTCTCGCACCGTCTCCGATAGCGCGGAGATTTGCTTCGAGAGCAGTGTTTGGCATCTATTGGTTCATCTGGGAAGTCCATGCTTACAAAACTACCCAGCTACTGTGGCTGCTTTGTTGACTTCTCTCGGTTATCGAGGAATTGATCACACCACGTCGGAAGGGAATCCATCGGTCCATTTTCAGCCACAGTCCCATCGCCTGCAATCCGGCTAAACACGCCGTCCCGTCCCCACGCACACACTACTGGCTCCTGGTCTTGATCGGGTCGAGTCACGATTCGCAGCTGGAGCCGCGACGGCTCCTCACTCACATCCTGCAGTACTGTGAGGAGCGCCCCGAGAAGGGGATGACCTGGCGCAAGATGCTGAACCGATGGGAACTCGTCAGCACACACAGCCGAGAACGTCACCGCCACTTCATCAGCAGCAGTCGCAATAGCCTGTGCAATCGTCTGTTCCCCATCCCTGTCTGGAACCTCAATCGGTGCGTCACCTACTGAGAGGCGATATGTACTGTCCGCAAAGTCGAAGTCTCCGTCATCGTACTCGAAGTCAATCTCGTGAATCGTGGTGAATTCGACACCGGCCTCGGCAAGCGCGTCGTTATCGACCAACACTGACTGGAGGCTTGGTGTCTCGAACGGAGGTTGATACTCGTATTCCTCCTCGCCGACGTCGACGAGATCCGGGTGACTGTAGGACTGCCACGCATCGAGTTTTGCTTCGTCGACGACGTCCTGAGCGACGAGATCGTCGACGTCCTCGAGTGACTCTCCGACATCGACGCGGTCGCCCTGATCGCGTTCTTCGAGTTCTTCAGAGAACTCGCGGTCAGCTGATTCGACCGCAGACTTGTCGTCAGCGCTGTCCACGTTCAAGGTCGCATCCCGAATCTGTTGGCTGACGCCGGAGAGTATGGGTTGCATCTCACCGACGACGTTTTCGAAGAGGCCAATCCGGTCGTCAAGGCGATCATAGATGTCCGTCTCAACCGTATCCTCGTAGCTGTAGTTGAGAATGCGAATCTCGTCGAATCGTTGGCCGATACGGTCAATCCGACCGATACGCTGTTCAACCCGCATCGGATTCCACGGCAGGTCGTAGTTGATGAGCGCCCCACACTCTTGGAGGTTTAGCCCCTCACTCGCGGAGTCGGTACAGACGAGGATATCGACCTGCCCATCATCACGTGAGAATTCACGCTTCACGCGCTCTTTCCCGACGTGTTCCCACGTTTCAGAATCGGGGTCGTACAGCTCGCCGCCACGACCGGAGTACGTCGCGATTGTTGCTCCAAGAAGGTCCGCGAGACTGTCCCGGATGAAGTCCATTGTGTCCGCGTACTGCGTGAAGACAATCACCCGGTTGTGACCAGCCCGGTCCAGCTCGTCGAGGTCGTTGTACAGCTGCTGAATCTTCGGGTCTGTATCAACCAAGTCTAAGTCGTTGACGAACGCTTCCAGGGCCTCGATTTCTTCCTCGATAAGCTGTTTCCCCTCTTCAGTCACGCTCGGGATGAGTTCAGAGAGGTCCAGGTCGTCGCTACTAGCATCGAGTTCATCCAGAACGTCCCCGTCGTCGAGGTCTGCGTTTTGTAGCGTTTCGAGGACGACCTGCTCCGCATCACCATAGTCCCGATCACGAGCGCGTTCCCGTCCGGCAAGCACGGTTCGTTGCGCCCGAAGTGTCTCAAGCCGGTGTTTCAGGCTCTGACTGATCGCATACACACTCGACGTGAGTCGCTGTCGGTACGTGGTCATCACGAACCCGATGGCGCGTGTTTGGGCTTCGTCAGTCTGTTGGGCTCGCTTGTAGAACTCACGTGTGTACTCGTCGATCTGGTCGTAGACCGCCCGTGTCTCCTCGGTAAGTTCGATTTTCCGTTGTTCGGGATTCCGGTTCGGAACGGTCGTATCGAGGAGTCCGACCGCCTCGTACTTTCGGAGTGTATCCCGTGTATTCCGGTGGATGAGCGCGTCGACGGGCGTGGACTCCGCGAGAACATCGCGGATGACTCGCCAACCGCCCGGGGAAAGTTCGTCAAGTGCGTCCTGTCGGTCGCTACGGGACGCCATCAACCACTCGTCGGCGTCTTCAGGATAGAGGAGCCGTTTGAGTTTCGTATCCTCGCTCGCCTCGAAGCGGTCGATGTCATAATCTGCCATCGCCTCGTCGACATGGTCGAGGTAGCCGTCGTAGGCGTCTCCATAAGCTCGTGCGAGCCGGCACGCGGTCAGCACACGCTCTTTGGCAATGGCACGGTCCTGTCTGTCCTCATTGATCTCGAGTTCGTCTGCAAGGTGCTGGAAGACTTTTGAGGAGAACGGTCGGTCCGTCGGGATCCGGTCTTGGTGTTCCAGTCCATCGAGCGTGGCTTGCGTGTCCCAGGAAGCCTCCGCTTCGTCGGACTCTGAACTCGGGTTGTCGAGAACCTCGTTGAGGGCCTGCGACAGCCCGTCTCGAGTTTCGAAGAATTCCATGAAGGTATCCCGGTTATCCCAACCACCCGGAAGATCCAGCAACTGCATCAAATCGTAGAGTTCGCCAGAGTGCAATTGCATCGGGGTAGCCGTCAAGAGGTAGTAGGCGTGCGTATAATCGCGAAGCTGTTCGAGAAGAGCGTAGAAATTACTGCCACGCCGAGCGTTGTGCGCCTCGTCGACGATGACGGCGTCCCACACGCCCATCCGGTCTTCCGTATCATGGTCGCGTCCGCGACAGCTTGCCGGGATAACGTTCCGAGACCGGTCGGATATCCGGTCTAAGGGGGCGACCTGATCCCAGCGGTCGTCGAGACGAGCCGTATGCCAGGACATAATGACGACCGTCGGTCCATCCAGCGGCGACGATGCATCGGCATCAGTCGACTGTTGTTCGTAGAGGAACCGCCAGATGGGGCTGTCCGCCCATTCGCGCTCCCCGGTTAGGTCGAGGTCCGTTGCCGATGGTGGATAGTGGTCGCGACCGCGGACGTCCCGGAATACGTGATCGCCCGCTGTGTCCCGGTCAAACCGGACGGCGTTGATGTTGAACTTCTCCCAGAGCTCTTCCTGCCACTGCCGCTGCAGACTCGCAGGAACCAGCAACAACCCGGTTTCCAGCTCGCCGGTGAGTCCGAGCCGGGAGAGTGTAAGACCGGCCTCGATCGTCTTCCCGAGTCCCACCTCGTCACACAGCAAGAAGCTCTGTGGATACGTATTGACGAGTGTGTCCGAGACAACCCGTTGATGCGGCCACGGCGTGATCGTGCTCGCTTCCTCGGCCAGTGCGAGCCCACCGGGCGAGAGCGGTCCATCCTGAATGATGTTCGCTTTGTCGCGCTCCGTCGGCGGAGCTGTACCGTTCGCGATCTGAATCGCTTCCTGGAGATCGCTCTCGGTGTCTGGGGCTTTCCAGTCGATGATGTCCTCTTCGATCGCCTCGGGGAGGTCATACACTTCGACGAAGGGGTGTTCATCACTCCACAGTCGCTCGAAGGTCTCCTCGTCGCCGGCGACGTAGTCCGCCTGTTCAGGAACCCACGACCGATGAACTTTGAACCGCTCATAGTTGCGAGCCCAGCCGCCGACCGTCTCGTTGACGCTGCCCTCGAACGAAATCGTGTTTCCGTCGCTATCGTGGAAGAGTCCAACTTTTGGATGGAAGATCTCCCAGTCGTGAGAGGGAGAGCGTGGATAGGCGACCTTGATGTGGATCCGGCCCTCGCGGAGGAGACGCGCGAGAATACGGAGATTCGCATCTAGGCGTTCGTCATCGAGGTCCTCGAGGTTTTCCTCAAGGCGGTCGGTGAGCGTCTCTAGAACCGGACGGTCTGACTCGTAGAGTTCGGTGCCAACGATGAGACGCATTTCACCATCGTTCTCGACGAGGGCGTGAATGCCGTTGGCAGCAGCCGCGAGTGCCGTACTGGAGAAGTAGCCCGCAATCCGATCGTATTGCTGACTGCGTTCCAGTGCGGGCTCGTAGAAGTCCTTGACGAGATGGGCGCGTCCCTGCTCGGGTTTGCTCTCGTAGATGGACTGCCACTCGCGGTCAAGTAGATTAGTCATACTAGAGGAGTTCCGAGTTAGGCGTGGTCACCGAGTTCGGTCTGTTCGGCCCTGTCTTCTGAGACGTTAGTGAAATCAGTGGGGGTGAATTCGAGACCAAGTGCGTCGTGGGTCCGACCTAAGGCGAGGTCGCGAGCGGCTTCCCATTCCGAACTCCTCTGGGGAAGAACTTGCAGGAGAGCTTTCAGTGTTGCCTTGAAGCCTGCGTCTGTGTCGAAGTTGCGTTCTTTGAGCCAATCGATCGCGACATCCTCGCCCTGTTTCTCGTAGACGTGCATAGCGGCGTGAGCCGCATCGAGGGCGATCGTGTAGGACAGTGCTTCAGGATCGACGGGCGTCCGGTTAGATCTCTCTTCGGGGGGCAATGTGATATCTTGGACGCGGTCCTCATGAGTTTTCAGCTGAATGTCGCCACGTTTCTTCCCCCAAATTTTCGTAGAGCGTTTGATTTCGTCGATATCGACGCCCACGCCGAGGCCCAGTTGGTGACCGTCATCGTAGTGGAAGGTGTCGGATTCGTGAACCAGCCAAGAGAGGATATACCACTCAGTAATGTCGTCCAAGTCTCCGAGTCCTTCACCCTCAAGATACTCCTCAACAAGGACCCGCGTCACTGCTTCACGGGCTTCTTCGAGAGCGCGACGGGGTGGAACCTCGTTATCTTGGTCATCAACAACTGGATAGGCGTCAGCGTAGACTTTCAAAGTTGGTCCGAATGCAGAGATAATCACGTCCGTTTTTGTAAGTGAAAGACCCGAATTAAGGAGTTCGCGGGCAGCATCCTTAGCAACGTCTCGTGTATCTGTACGAACATCACTCCAAAGGGTCGGGGTCGAGTCCGTCTCGTGCTGATTAGCATCAACGGGTTTGCGGCCCGTGAGGAGTAACGTGCTGTCGGCTGACCCGCCACCTCGGGTATCGGTCCTCTGTGGCATTTCACTCGTGATGGGATGTGTCGAAGTTACAGTAAACCCAGATCTAATGAGTGATTTGGTGAGAGTATCCCACGCGCTGGACTCCTTATGCGTGAACATGACGGTCATTACTCCACCAGGCTCAAGCACTCTGTAGAGTTCCTGAAAAATCTCTGCCATTTTATCTTCATAATCTTCAGAGGCGAACTCCTTTTTGGACTTTAAGCTATCTGCGACTTCCTCGTACTCAGCGACATTCGCCACAGCCTCGTCATCCTTATCTGAGAGTTCACCGGTGAACATCTCGGGGAAAGTGTCCCCAAGGTATTCTTTCAACCAAACGTAACAAATGTCCGAAAGTTCGGAATAGATAATGCTGTCGTAGTACGGCGGGTCAATAACAACCGCCTGGACGGTGTCAGATTCAATATTCAAGTCGGCTGCGTCGCCGACTAGAACCTCCGATTCGGGATCTTCGATATCTTGAAGATATGAGACAAGCTCCTCGTAGGAGTCGCGGACACGATTGAAGTTATCTTCCCATGATTGATTTCCTGCACACAGGTTGTTATCAACGAACGACCATTGGAGTGTGAAGTGCTTCCCGCCAAGAGCATTTGCGGGGTATCCTTTTCCAGTGTCGAGTGGTGCAAACCGTGTATTTCGATCAATAGCCTTACTGGATACAAGAGAGAGAATCGTGAGGATAGCTTCTGCCTCCTTCCCTGAGTGGCTTTCGCGGATTTCGTCTTCTACTTCCTCAAAAGCTCGAAGATACTCATAATGAGTGACGAGTTGGCGATCAATAAACGCATCTCGCCATTTACTGACTCCGTACGGGCCAGCTCGATCCTCATCGCCGATGTACCGATCTTGAGTGAGAATTGTATTCAGTCGGAAGTCAGATTCCGTACGCTCAGAGGCTTTTTCACAGGCTTTGTAATCTTCCTTGGTCGGGGCCCGCCATCCAGAACCATCGTTGACATACTTGACACCGTAGATTGTCGTGTCATACTCGCCATTCTTAAACGCTGTACGGATATCATCTGACTCCATCACGACAGGACAATTCAGACATTCTGCGCCACTTCGGGAATGAGGGCCATTCTGAGGGTTGAACTCGTTTTTCGATACCTCATCAGGTAGCCGTACACAGTCGTACTCGACACTTTTCGTTTCTTCATTCAGACGCGGGCGGGCAGCAACGCCGCTTGTCGACGACTGTTTCTGAAGCCACCACTTCTTCACTAATGGTATTTCGAATCCACAGTCAGGGCAAGTGACGATATATGTACAAGCATAATGGGATGGACTACGGCGGTCGTTCTCACTAGGGAAGTACTCTTCAAGCCGCTCTGAACCGAGCTCATCAACTTTGTCACTCCACCGGTTCAATTCGCTCTGCAGAGAACCCACCTTCGGCGCGTACTCATTCATAACCTTGAGCATTAGCGACGGGATGGGATTCAATTCGTTTGCAATCGTTGGGAGATCGTACCGGAGTGCTTCAAATGGAATCACACCGCCACCAGCTGTTGGATCTAGAACGGTAGGTAGTTCTCCGTCCCATTGACGCCGAAGAAGTTGGTGAATTTCATTTCGTTCGTTCTCACTCGGTGACTGAGTGAATGGACGGGGGTAATCGTAGTGGTCTTCTAGTGTTCCATCCCGTTCATCCTCATTACTCTTCTTTCGTGCGACGTATTCTACAATACTCTCACCGTCTGTTCCTTGAGATGGGCCAATCTGCATCCACCGAAGCATATCGTCAGCATCAACCCTCGAAGGTAGGACAGAAGCTAGGACGGCAAGTCGGGAGGCGGGAGTTGGTCGCCGCGCAAACCAAGGATGAAGATACCGGTGAGGCGGCATATGTTGGGGGTTAGCCTCTTTTAGATTCTCGATTCCAACTGCCTTGAGCGGGAGATTCCCCTCAATAGCAAGCTGATCTAATTCGGATTGCCCATCGATATCAGGGTTATTTTGAGTCATGGAAAATCACTCAATATGGTCCGTCAGCAGCACTCGAAGGGCCTTTTCGCCGTTCGGACTCGACGGAGACCGACACTTTGCGTACCAGTAGTAACACTCCTCATCGCTCATCCGTGCAACACCTCGAGCCAGCGACCGCATCCGGTCGATACGCTGGATCGGCTTCACGCCACGGAAGGCAACAGCAAGCCGTACGCCTGCTGTCTCGGGTAGGAACACGAATCCAGCCCCCCCAGTGAGAACTTCTGATGAATCTCCTGGCGTGCCCTCAATCGCCTCCCGGACGACGTCCTGGAGCGCACGTACGCGGGTCGGGTCAAGCCGTGCGACCTTTGCGCCGGCCCACTCATCCCACGTCCAACCATCGAGCTTGGAAAGGAGGTCGTCGCCAGCGATGTCCGAGACGAGATCCTCGACTGGTGTGATACTCAGCGAACGACCATCTCGCTCTAGGCGATCGCGGCGGGCTTCAGCCTGTTCACGAGGGAGTAGTTCGTGGAGCGTCCACTCGCCGCCACCGTCTGTCTCTCGTCGGACGAGCGTGAACGTCGGGCGGCCACCGAACATACTCGTCCCGTAGCGAACCAGCCGATCCTCCTCTGTTCCCTCAGCGGGTGAGGTCTCAAATTCCGAACCGCGACTCGCCATCAGACCGTCACCTCCGAGCTCGCCTGAATCGGGCCACGCCCTTCGACCCGGACGTCGATGTTGCCCGCATCGAGGTCATTATCGAGGGCAGCGAGGAGGTCGTCACCCTCGTTTGTGATCGGTTCGGGCTCGTCAAACTGGAAGCGGAACTGGATGGTCTCTCGATCATCGCCAAACGAGCCGGGCTGGTCGATCACGTCCCGGAATCGGCTCGGTGAGCCTGTGAATTCTGCACTGTACGTCCCGTCGTCAGTCCGGGTTTCGTACTGCATTCGGACCGTCACCGAGTCTTCACGGGCTTTGAATCCGGGGCGCTGGCTGACGAACTTGGCCGCCTGGAAGGGATCGTCCCCACCGACTTGGATAGTCACTTCTTCGATCAGCGGCGTCCGGTCAGTCCCGGCCTTCGATTCCGCATCTCGACGGACTTCCGAGAACGCCCGCGAAGCGGACATCATCTTCTTGCTCGCCTCCCAGGATTCCTCGGGCTGGCACTCCTGGCATCGACCTCGTTCGTCCAGCAGCTGCACGCTAGCGACCTCTTTGCCACAGGAGCTACAGGTCGTATCGGACTGGTGTTCCTCACAGTAGTAGGGTTCGCTGCCTTCTGGGTTTTCAACCTCCGCCCCACACTCAGCACAAGTGGCAACCGTCTGTTCTGGCCGGTCGATTTCGTCGAGGTGGTCGTCGACGAGCGCGTCGATCTCTCGATAAACGACGAAGGCGCCCCCGATCTGGACATCGCTGTCCCGAATCGAGGTCTCGATATCGGGGGATTCCGCGAACGGTTCCGGGTGGGGCCACGTCGACGGCTCTGTCGTCCCAGCCCAGTACGCCGCCCCAGACTCGCCATCCCAGTATGCGTACCCGTGGTCACTAACGAGAGAGGAGACAGTCTCTCGAATCGGTTTCGTGCTGAAGAGGTAATCCAATCCCGGCTTCTTCGCGTATTGGTTGACCAGCGCTTCGGTGGACATAGCGTCCTGGGTCTGTTGCCAGAGTTTCTGTTGGACGTGGGCCGACCCACGAGCGCCGGCGTCGCGTTTCACGATCTTATCCTCGAGCGTTGTCTGGACAGCGTCAACCAGTGTCGTCCCGCCGTTGGATTCGGTCACACCGATAGTGATGTGGGTAAGCCCGTCCCGGTCAGGGTAGTAGAGGTGCCGGTAGACGTTCCGAACGAGCTCTCCGAGCATCAGCTGTGCCTCGTCGCTCCGTTCTCGAAGCTCCTCGATTTGTTCCGAGGAGAGGTCGGATTTCTGTTCAGGGCTATCAAGCAGAGCCTCGATAGCCTCGAGACGCCGAGCTTCGTCGATTGCCGCATCCATTCGATCAGTGTCAGGGGCGAGGAACAGAGCGTAGTTCTTGTAGATTCGCGTCTCAGTCTCTCCCTCGTGTTTTGCGGCTTGCTGCTCGTAGAGCTGAGTCACCCGAGTCGGCGGCGTATCGCCGCCGTCTTCGACAGCAGCGGTGTCCGGATGCATCACCGCGAGCTTCGGGGTATCCGGGGTATCCGGTAAGTCCGCCGGCGATTCAGGGAACTCCACCGGCTGGAAGCCACCATCGCCGATTTCCTTCGAAGTGAGACGGTTCTCGAAACGCGAATGAGCACTCGCTTCGGGGGTAGACTCGATCCGCTGGTCGATAATTCGGATCAGGTTTGGTTCTTGCTTGAATCGGAGGCGCTCTTCCTCGTAGAGGAAGTAACACGCGACGTCCATATCGTCGCCCCGGAGTGCGGATAGTGCGGCATCGTAGTCGTCGAAATTCAGATCGGGATGGCCGATAGCGAGGTTCAGATCGGCGTGAGTTAGGCCTGCGGCCTGTTCACCGTATGCGAGGCTGTGCCAGAGAACTGTCGTCGTCAGATGGGTACCGAGAGGCGGTAGGCCGTTTTCGGTCCATTTCCGGTCCTCAAGCTGGGCGTGCGCGGTACCATCGTCGTCGTAGATGTCGGCGGTCACTGCGGGGCCGAGATCGACGAAGTCGAATAGGCGCTCACGAAGGATCGTCTGAATACCCCCGCCAGGATCATCGTCGGCGACTGTGAGGTCGTAGATCCGGATCCAGTGGCGATCGTAACTGTCGGGCTGGTGATTCCAGAGGTAGTAGACAGCTCGTGCAAGTAAGCGGAGGGCGTCACGAGTGCGCTGGAATCGAGGGATCGTATCGATCTTGTCCGTGAGAGCGTCGATTAAGGAGGGATGGAAGGGGTATTCGCGAGCGAGGACATCCACGTAGCCAGCGTCGGTGGCTTCCTGTGGATACTGCCGGTCTTCCTGATCATAGAATTGGAAGTATGAGTCAGCGGCTTCGCTCGCGGCGTTTTCTGGAACTTCCGAAAAGAGTCGGTGCTGAAGGACTTGTCCGATCTCGTTTTCGTCGGTCGGTGTGACCGTCTTGTGCTGCCGCCGGCCGATCTCGTTGACCTCCTCAATATGATCACGGACGCCATCACGAACCCGGTCAGCCTGCTCACCAAACGCCGTATCCGCGATAGAGTAGACGACCGTGACGTGCTCCGACTCGGCAGCCGCTTCGAGGAGCGCCATCACGAACGAAAGCGTCTGATCGGCGAGCGTCTTGTCGCCGACAGGCGTGCCCGCGGCTTTGTTCATGTAGTCGGCGATTTCGTCGATCAGAATGAGGGCCGGCTGGTCGTGCTGAGCGAAGAGTTTCGAGAGAGTCCCCTCACCGGGGGCGTCCCGGTCTTGGTCGTAGTCCTTGAGGTACTCGTAGCCATCGAGCCCGTAGAGCTGGTACGCGAGTTCACCCCACATCGTCCGGGTATTCGGGGCATCCGGATCGTCGTCGGCGTGACGGGCATCTTTGCTGTCAGCTTTTGTGCCGATGAAGACCCCCGTCGCGATGTTGAGGCCCTCGGCTACCGCATTCTGGTAGTCAGCTGCAAGTTCCACATCACTGTCTAGCAGGTAGTGCGAGAGGCCGTCAATATTGGCAGGGTTCTCAGCAAGATGGTACGAGGCGATGAGGTCATGCGTTTTTCCACCACCGAATCGCGTGTCGAGACAGAGAATACTCGAAGTATATGACCCCGGGTCATACTCTGTCGTCGCCAAGAAACGGCCTGTGAGATTGGAGAGCAGCGTACGGAGCCCCTCCGTGGGATAAGTCATATCGTAGAACGAGTCGGGGTCTCGATAGACTGGTGCTGCCTTCTCAGGGTTGTGGACGACAGTCGAGAGTTTCGCAGCAAACTGTTCCTCCTGGAGTGAGCCGTCTAAGACATCATCTCGTGGCTGACAGCTTTCAAGAAGAGATGGATATTTGCTATTCATGGAATCCGTGCACCAGTAATAAATCCTTCAGATGTCGTAGCTGAGGACTTCTCCTGTAGTTCTAATTGATTAAATGTCGATGTTCTTGATGCACAATTAGTCACAGATTTCCACAGAATCAGACCCAATTTCAGGCCAGAAGGTGTCGTCCGTCCGGCACACTTACAGGGCTCTTTGTTCATCTGTATTCCGGATGGAAACAGCTCCCAAGAAGAACTCACTAGTCTCTTACCATGGGAATTTAGCATAGTTTAGTACATGTGTCATTGCACACCTCAAATGGCTTTCGCTAATACTTGTTAGTTTGCTCGTTGATATTTTTTATTAACGGGTAGATTATTGTCAGCGAATGATTCGCCCTGTAAGTTACTCACACTCTTTTTTAAAAAGTGTCGCGGGATACCGGTCTACGAAATGGGAGGTTCCCGTCGGGATCTGAGCGGTAATCAGATGATCTCTCAAAAAATGTCCTCTGAATCCGGTCACCATTATGAGTGATTCTAAACCGACACCGCCTGGAGAAGCTAACACCCAGACTATTTACGATACCTGCGAACCTCGTCAAGATGTTCTTACCGGAGAGCTCGCGGAAGACCAATTCGCAGCCAGTCTCGCGGACGTCGCCCATAGCGATGATGCCCCCATTGTCTACGCTGACACCCAACTCTTCTTCGAGAAAACCTACCCCACTAGCGGTCTGCAGGAGCTTCTCACGCGTCTCGCAACCCGTTTCGTCGGCGCACATAACGACGACTACACCGGCACGAACGGCATTCTCCGACTCGACACCAGCTTCGGTGGCGGGAAAACCCACAACCAGATCGCCGCGTATCACCTCGCAGAATCGCCGAGTGCTGTTCCCGACCTGTCTGACTTCATCCTCAACCAAGAAATCGCCGATGAGTATACAGACGCCGCTGCACTCGGCCTCGACGTCAACTCGGCCGTCTTCGTGGGCACACACGTCGACGCCGAGGATGCTCGCTCGAACTACGACGACCCTGACGCCCCCGCGACGAAGACGATGTGGGGAGAAATGGCCTACCAGCTGTTCGGGCGGGAAGGCTACGAGTTCCTGCGCGAAAACGACGAGAATCGAACGCCTCCAGGAACAACCAAACTCGAACGGCTCTTCGAGCGGAACGACAATCCGTCGCTCATCCTCATTGACGAGATTGCCGCATATCTCGAGCAAGCTGCCGCTGTCGAAATCGGGGATTCGACGCTCGCGAAGCAGACGAATACCTTCCTGATGTCGCTGCTGTCCGCGACGCAGAACAACGACAAGATCACTGTTGTCCTCAGTATCGCAGACACCGCCTTCGCCGACCAAGCCGAAGACGTCCGTGGTCTCGTCTCCGAGACCATCTCTGAGTTCAACAGTATCAGCGACCGTGTCGAGGGCTCCATCACGCCGACGGAGGACAACGAAATTGCCGCTGTCCTGCGACACCGCTTGTTCGAGAGCGTCGCGGAAGATGGGCGCGATACGACTGTTGCTGCCTATATGTCCCTCTACACGGGTGATCGGGACTCCTTCCCCGACAGTGCGGCTAACCCGGAACACCGAGACCGCCTCGAAGACAGCTACCCGATTCATCCGACGGTCATCGATACACTCACAGAGGAACTGGACTCCCTCCCGTCGTTCCAGCGCACTCGTGGTGCGCTCAAGCTGCTCTCCCGCGCAGTCTACCGCCTCTGGCAGCACCAGAGCGACTACCAAGAACGCCACTTTGTCCGTCTGTTCGATATGTATCCCTCCGATGGGGACGTTCGTTCGACGCTTCTCCGACTGTTCTCGTCGGTCGACATGGACTTCGAGGCCGCGATCAAAGCCGACATCTTCTCGGAAGATGGCACGGCGAACGCAGAGGAAGAGGACCGGAATTGGGTCAAGAACGGACACCCCCCACTCGGAACACATCTGACGACGGCAATCCTCTGGAAAAGCATCGTGAAGGGCGCCGACGGGCGCGGCACTACACGCCGGCCTCTTCGACACGCGATTGCAAACACCGAAGTCGAGCTTGCGCACTACGACGACGCGCTCAATAACCTCCTTGGAGAGGGACGTCGGTCTGCGTGTTTCTACCTGCACGGAGACAACGGTGAGAAGATCCAGTTCAAGTCAGAGCCGAACCTCACGAAACTCATCGATTCCGTCGTCGAGCAACTGCAAGACGGGCTCGCCCGACGGCATCTCGAGGAAGCCCTTGACGAGGCACTCGGTCAGGGCAGTCTGAATGTGATTGTCGGACCGGAGGAGCCACACGAGATCCCGGATACGGCCGACGAAGCGCATCTGTGCGTGATGGACTTCGATACGGTCACCATCACAGACTACGAGACCGTCCCCGAGGCAATCCAAACGCTATTCAAGAATACAGCATCGTCGAGTGGCGGACAGAAAACGCCACGGGTGTTCAAGAACAACGTCGTCTTCCTCGCGGCGAGCGCGAACGACGTGACCGACGCGAAGCGGACCGCAGAGCGCGTCGCCGCCATCAAACACATCCAGAATAATCTCGGCGACCAGTACGAGCTCAACACCGAACAGCAGGACAAGCTCGGTGAACGCCTCGATAGCGCGAAGGGAACGCTCGATCAGGACATCAAAAAGGCGTATACGCATCTCTACTTCCCGACTGGAGATGGCCTGGCTCATCGGAACGTCACCACCGACAGCACCATCCATCAGAGTGTCATCGAGAAGCTCGATGAAGCAGGCGCGATCATCCCCGAAGGAGAGGACGCCTACGGTGTTGACTGGTTCGAGGCGACGATCTGGAACGTCGGCTCGACCTCGATGACGACGAGAGCGATCGAAGAACAGTTCGGGAAACGCCAGGATGCGGAGATTCTCCTGTCACCCATCCCACTGCGAAAAACGATCGCCCAGCTCGTCCGTGAAGACGGGTACGCCTACTGGGACGAGGAGCAGAAGACCGGGTACTACACGCCCGAGACGACGCTCACTGCAACCGATCACGAACTCGACGACGCGAAGAATCTGCACGCGGGCCTCAGCTATCAGGACGTGAAGCTCTCGCAGTCGCACACACTCTACACCTCGCTCGATGAGCTGGTCGACGACGTCGGGAGTGAGATCGACTGGGAGGAACCCGACGAAGACGAAGAGCAAGAGGACGAGACTACTGACGACGATGATGAGGAGACTGGCGGCAGTAGTGGCGGCGGTTCAGGTGGCGATGACGAACCTGAGCCGTTCAGTAAACTCATCGAAGTTCGCACCTCTGAGCCCGCACACGTCTCTCGGGCCCTGCAGGAAATGCGGGCTGACATCGCGGATGAGCTTACCAGCGCTCGCGAGGAGTATGACGGACACCCTGACGAACTAACGCCCATCGTCGAAGGCGTCTGGATCCATCTGGACGGGGCTGATGCGTGGAAGGGCGCGTGGTTCACTGCGAACAAACTCAGCAACGATGAGGACTTCGCAGAGGACACGACGATGGACTTCGATTATGAGGCCAACGACGGAGCCGACTCGAAGTCGGAGTTCGAAGTCGATTTCAATGGACGCCCGGAGGTCTTCGCAAGCCACCTCCGATTCAACATGGAGCCGGAAGATCTCGCGAATCCGGATGGTGGTCGTACCGCTGAAGCCGAGTTCGCGATTGAGTTCGACGAGGGCGATGACCGTCTCTATGGCGACACCTTCGACCACCTGGACGAGCTCCTCGCGGTCGACAACGCGTTCACCGTCACGATGCACACGCAGATCCGTGTGATCGAATCCAGCGAGGTGACCCAAGTATGAGCCAGGGCATCGCCGAGGGGAATTCGTTCGCCTTCACCACCGGCGCGTACGGGAATCGACCGACGTTCGTGTTGACGCGTGATCGGGTCGACGACCAGCACGAAATTACGCTCTACGAGCTGGCGCCCCGTGATATCGCGACGGCTCGACGAGAACGGTTCGAGAGAGTACAAAAAGCAGTAAGCGTCTCAGTACGTGAACTGGAGGAGGCCATTATCGGCGATCGTTCCCCGTCCGAACTCCCCGGGGCAGATGACGCGGCGTACGATTGGGACGACTGGTGTGCGATTCGTATCGCGACGTTACGCGGCGGGGCGTTCAACGAGGTGAGTTTCCTTATCGAATCCACCTTCCGGGAGCTGAGTCTTGATCCTGAGACCGTCTGTACAGGCGACCCCGCAAGCGTCAGTCTCCCCGAAGCGGCCGGGGTTCGACTTTCGATCGCGTTCCGTGCGATGAAGCCGATGCGACGTCGAGACCGTCTCCGTGAAGTCGCAAAGGGAATCGACCAGATGAGCCTGGGTGAATGCTACTACTGGCACGCCAAGGCTCGCTCGCCGTCCTCGCCCAGCGGTACGAAAGCACTTCGCGTTCTGCTCGCTGATCATCTTAAATAATAATGTCTGAGAACAATTCCGCACCCGATAGTATAGAGCAAGAAGCACCCGACAATGTAGCAATTGAATCCCGACTGCCTCTAACAGCAATTGACATTGAAAGTCAAAAAGACATGAAGTCAGGTCGTTATCATGCACTAAGAGGCCTCCACAAATGGTTTGCTGGAAGGCCTACCCCTGCGGCCAGACTTTCTGTTTTGGCATCTGCTTACCCTGGCCAAATAGAGGCCGACAAACTCCTCAAGATTATGCGATTCGGACCAAAAGCGATGGAAGAAGGGATCTCTGACTATATACAAGAGAAATTCGCACAAGATCGGAACGGAAAAACAATCGATGAACACTACGGATATCCTAATCCGAATACGATCTCCCCAACCGAGGTTCAACTCTCAAATTTCCACGAGGAAGTCAAAGAAGCGTGGGGAGGTGACCTACCGACTCTTCTCGATCCGACCGCTGGACGAGGGATTATCCCATTCGAATCGATTCGATATGGATTTCCGACGATTTCAAACGAGCTCAATCCAGTACCGTCGCTGATTATTAAGGCAGGAGTGGAGTACGCCCCAGAAGTAGGCTCGCTAGAAGAAGACGTAGAAAAATGGGGAGAGAAGATTCATAAAGAAGCTAAAAGATCAATTGAAAAGTACTATCCGACAAATTCTGAAGAACGCACCATTCTGAGCTGTGCGTGTACATACATTATTAGATGTGACTCCTGCGGTGGAGACATTCCACTAGTATCGAAGTGGTGGTTGAATCAAAGTTCAAAGGGGGGAGCTGCTGTCCGACCAAAGTACGAAAATGGAAGTGTTGAGTACGAATTCGTCGATATGGACAGAACACCTAAGTCGGAATATGACCCGGCCAATGCACCTGTTTCTCGGGGAGACGCAGAATGTCCCTTCTGTGGAGTAGTTACAGAAGAGAAGCAAATACGCAACAAAATCCATGATGGGGATTTCGAGTACAGTGTATATGGTGTAAATTATGAAGATGCAAGCGGTGATCGGAAATACCGAGCCGGAGATGAAGTTGACAATCAGGGAATGAAAAAAGCGGCGGAGCGGGTCGAAACAGACTTCGCCATGCTGGATTTTCTCTCTGAGCCAGTCGAACACGGATTAAATACATCGCAAATCAAACGGTATGGCATTGACCAGTGGCAGGACATTTTCATCCCCCGCCAACTGGTTGTGCATTATGAATACCATCAAGCGTATGAAAAGTTCAAAGATGAGATTCAGAGGGAATACTCTGAAAGGAGATCTAAAGCGATATTAACTATTCTAACACTTGGTGCTAGTAGGGCATTTAGCTTCAATTCTCGTCTTTCACAGTGGTACGATTCTCGGGGGTATCCTGACCCACTATTTACCGACAATAATTATGCAATCAAGAAAATGTTCGGGGACAATAATTTGTCGGCTCCGAGAAGGGGATATGTGCAGAGTTTATCACATGTTTTGGATTCCTATGAGGAATTGGCCACATATGATGTGTCAGGTGATCTTGAAACTCACTCGATAGACGCTGCATCACTTAATACCGAGATATCTAAAGGGGATGTCGATATTGCAGTAGTTGACCCTCCGTACTATAGTAGTATCATGTATGCCGAGCTCTCAGAGGCATATTACGTACTTCAAAAAAGATATTTAAAAGACATATTCCCAGACCTGTTCAGCTCTACTCTCCCGAATAAGGATGATGAAGCAGTAGCTAATCCATCCAGATTCAACGAGATCGCCGGTGATAATGAATCAAAGAAGGAGTTAGCAAACCAATTCTATGAAGATAAAATGAATGATATTTTTTCAGAAATTCATAGATTACTAAGTGGAAACGGGATCATGACGGTCATGTTTACACATCGGGATATGGATGCCTGGGATACCCTAACTACTGCTCTAATTGATGCTGGGTTCGTTATTTCAGCAACACATCCCATCAAGACAGAGAAGACAGACCGTGTAGGACTCCAAGGAAAATCTAGCGCCGACAGCTCCATCCTATTGGTCGCTCGAAAAACAAGTGAGACCTCCTCCGATGAGTCGACGTTATGGGAGAATATTGCGCGCGATATCGAATCTCTTGCAGAAGAAGAGACAGAGAAAATTCTCAATTCAGAGTATAATATTTCGAAGACAGACACCGCAATTGCAGTATATGGTCCTACGCTTCAACGATTTGCAGAAGCCCATCCAGTAGTTAATAAGAAAGGTGAATCGATTAGGCCCCGAAAGGCGCTGACAGAAGCCCGTAAAGCGGTCACAAGTGTGATCGCAGAGAAATTCCTTAATACAAAAGGGTTTGAACAGCTGGATGCGTTGACTCGTTGGTACATCCTCGCATGGTTAATCTACGAAAACGATACGATACCATATGATGAAGGACGGCAATTAGGAGTAGCCGCAGGAGTCGACATTGACGATATAAAACGTTCCACGAAATTATGGCGAGGAGGAACCGAAGTCACCCTCCAAGGTTATCAGGACAGAGTTCAGGATATTATTCTGCTACAGGACGATAGCGTTGATAATCCATCCTCCAGAAAATATCCAGTAAATCCCACAGACACGAGGTTCACGTATACGATCGATCTAGTACATTCTGCGCTTCACGTATATGATCGTGACGGCCCCAGAGCAGCGTGGAAATGGCTTACAGAGCGGAATTTGAAATCCAACGACGAATTTAAAGTTGCAATTACTGCACTACTGGAAGTACTGCCAGAAGACGAAGATATGTATGAAGTTCTGACCAATTTGATCTCAGGTGAGACAGGAGACTATCTCGATATAAATGTTGATCATATCGATATGTCTGGTTTAGAGAGGCAGACTTCCTTAGAAGAACACGACAAATGACCCTCAGGGACGCCTCATGGGAGCCGGTGTACGAGAGCGAGTTCCAGACCAACCGGACGCTTATGGAGACGTTCTACCGGCCATTCCTCAACGAGATCATCCGCTACGACCGGCTCGCCGGCTATCTGAGTCTGCGTAGTCTGGCGGACGCTCTCGAAGGGGTTGACTCCCTCCTCGAGACTGATGGAACAGTACGTGTCATCGCTGGAGCCGACCTCCAGAAGCGCGAGAAGGGAGCGATGTTCCCTGATGCAGATGAACCCCTGGAACCGTGGGTTCAGTCCCAACTCACCATCATCGCGACCCTCCTCGACCGCGGCGACCTCCAAATCAAGGTCGGTGACCCCAAAGGCGGTGACGGGATCTTCCACCCGAAGCTCGGCATCGGTGTCGATCGCGAGGGCAACAAGATCAGCTTTGAGGGGAGTATCAACGAGACGCTCAGTGCGTGGCAGTACAACTACGAACGCTTCAAAGTTCATCGCTCCTGGAGCCGCGGCGAGGCGAAGTATGTCGAGGAAGACGTTTCGACGTTCAACGCACTCTGGAACGGCTTCCACCCCTCCGTCGATGTCTTCGAGCTCGACGAAGCTGCCCGCCAGGACCTTATCGACTGGAAGGACACCGATGGAATGCTCGAGGAACACGTCGAGCGCGTCAAGAATCACGACCCCCAGACGACGGTGCCCGAAGACGATACCGCCGGTGTGGTCTCGATCGCCGGACGGACACCAGGAGGAATCCACCTCGCAGAGGAGATCAGTACTGTCACGCCCTGGCCCCATCAGCGAACGATCTCCGATACCGCGGTCAGTATCTACCCGAACAACCTCCTGTTCTGTGACGAGGTGGGGCTCGGCAAAACCATCGAAGCAGGCCTGACGCTCTCACGGCTGATGCAGGTCGGGGAGGCTGAGCAGGCGCTGTTTCTGGTTCCTGCAGGGTTGGTTCAGCAGTGGCAGAATGAACTCCTCGACCGCTTCAATATCCACGCCTACTATCACGAACGGTCCTACGACGGCGATTACATGATCGGCCCTCTCGGAGACGCAGAGGGTCACCGTATCCCCACATCCGGAGCGATCGACGCCGACGCGTGGGAGAACACGCCGATTGGTTCGTTCGTTACGGATAGAGATGAGTCAACCGTCGTGATCGAGTCGTGGCATACCGCCCGCCGCGAGGGCAATCAGGGACACGTCGCCCCACGCATCGACGAGAACGTGTGGGATCTCACAGTCGTCGACGAGGCACACAGTGCTCGCGAGGAGACGAAACTCTACGACTTGCTCGGACAGGCCGAAGAGGCCTCCCGGTGTCTCTACGCTCTCACGGCGACGCCCATGCAGCTGAATGTTGGCGAGCTCTACGATCTCCTTCGACTATGCGATCTCCCAGAGGGTTGGGACGACAAGGACCGATTCGTCGAGTTCTTCGAAACACGGCAGGCACTCGAGGACAGCCTCAGTACCGTCGGCTCTCGGTATCAGAATATAGCCGATGGACAGCAACAGGTTCTCCAACAGTTCCAGAAAGAGCTCGATCTGGAGGAGGACGAAGGCCGACCAAGAATTGAACGGTTCGGGAAACTCATTCACGAACATCTCACGTCGAATCCCGGCTACGACGAGCAGGCGAAGGCGCTAGTCGAGGCGACGGACACGGAGTCAATTCAGCAGCGGAAAGCCCTCGAGAAACTCGTCGGCGTGCGCGAAACCTCACCCCGATTTGACGATCCGCGCTCGCTCATTTTCGACTGTGGGCCAACGGAGTGGAGCGCACTAGTGGAGGCTTCTCAGTGGGCGACACCGGTTCAGTCCCGCATCTTCCGGAATACTCGAGCGGTATTGGAGCAGTGTCAGGATCTCGAGCTGCTCGACGATACGGTTCCGACTCGGGATGTCGAGACAAAACGTATCGAGCTGGGTGACGCAGCCCCGCTGTACGATCAGGTAGAGCAGTATATTGATGAGACGTATAAGCAGTCGCAGAAAGTCCTGACAGGGAAGGAGAAACTCGCGTTGGGCTTCGTGATGACCACGTATCGTCAGCGCCTGACGAGCAGTCTACACGCCATCAAGCAGAGCCTCCAGCGCCGGATGGAGAAGCTCGACGAGAAGGTTGAGGACATGACCGAGGAGGTCTCCGAGCTTAGTAGGGACGCCGGAGTGACGGAGGCGACCATCGACGAGGCGATCGGCCAAGCATCCCTCGACGCCTATCAGCCAAGTAGTCGTGGTGCCGCCGACGTGATTCAGGCGGAGCGGACGGCCCTCCAAGAGTTCGTGGACGATCTCAGGCAGGCCCATACCGACCCGAAGGTAGCGCAGTTGCGCCGCGACATTCGCTCGCTCCGTCAGAGCGCCCGTGATAACATCATCATCTTCACACAATATCACGATACCCTCGAGCATATCCGTGAGACCCTGACAGACACACATCCGAACGTCGGTACGTACAGTGGTGGTGGCGGGATGCAGTACGACGAAACATCCGGAGAGTGGGTGAACGTCGGTAAAGAGGCGATCAAGCGCGATTTCACTGACGGGGACACCAATATCCTGATCTGTACAGACAGCGCGAGTGAGGGGCTGAACCTCCAGACTGCAGATGCGCTGATCAATTTCGATCTGCCGTGGAATCCGATGCGGGTTGAACAACGCATCGGTCGAATCGACCGTATTGGCCAGAAGAACGAGGTCGTGAAGATCATCAACTACGCCTACAAGGACAGCATCGACGGCGACATCTATGAGGAACTGGAGGGACGGTTACAGCTGTTCGAGAACGTGGTTGGGCCGATGCGTCCGGTACTGAACAGCATCGAACAGGACATCAAAGACGCTGTTATGGGTAGTTCCGGGTCTGATGACACTAGAGAGCCCAGTGAACAAGTCGTCGAAGAAGCGGACTCACGGGCAAAACGTGCCCAGGAGAAAGCCGAGGAGACCGGGCTAGCAGGTGAGCCAGAAGAGGTGTCGACGAAAGAGGCGATAATCGAAAGTTCCGGACTTGACGGGTGGGAACCCTATTGCTATCCCGCATTCGATGAGATCGGGACCGGTGATCGGTCGTATGAACCGTTGGTGAGCTTAGAGACGATCGAGATACAGCTTACGCAAAGCGACCGCCTCGAAGAGACAGACTGGTCGTTTACTGCCCTCCGGAACCATGCCCGCGCCGACGACTACGAAGATATCGTCGACGATGCATACGTTCTGGAACTGCCGGAGGAGGGTGCAGTAGCAATGCCGGAGTCGCTCGGAGAGACAGCTCAGGCAGAGCTTGGAGGGGGTAGCGGTGTTGTTGTGACGTTCAAGCCAGAGATTGCTGAGCAGTTCCCGTCAATTCGGCTGCTCCTACCTGGAGATCCACTATTCGAAGCGCTCGTCCGCGAAGCTGCTCCAGCAGAAGTTGATAATGTCGAGTTCGTCTGTGGCCAATATGGAGAAAGTGGATCTTCAGTTACTCGAAGTAGCCGGGTTGCTGATGCAAAACAGGCGGCTGTTGTAGAGCCCGCAGTAACGAGTGAAAGAGAGATTAATCTACTAGGGGGGTCGAATCCAATAACAGATATCGACGATGCTGAGCAGATTGTTCTAAATTGGTTGTCGCAATTTTAGCAAAGTAAATAGGTAATAATCAACGGTCACTATGTAAAATTATATCTGCATATTCGTTACGTAATCGAGATTGTTTGAGTACTATTATATTAATTTGAGCAGATACAGGCCTGCTTGACAAACACACTAGTTTCCAATATAGCTGTCCTACGTATCACAACATAGTTTGGCTTACCAGTACACGGGAGATGGCCGTATTCATGCCACCTACACATGAAAGCACACTCACCGAGCGTGATTTCGAACGACTACTTCAAGCCACCCACCGAATGAACGATACCAATGCAAGTTTGGAGGCTCATGCTATCATCCTTATTGGTGGCCGTTTAGGACTTCGCCCAGGCGAACTCACGCATCTCTCTGGAGAGTGGATCGATTGGCAACGGGAGATGATTCGAATTCCAAACCATCATTCCTGTAATAAGGGACGCAACGGCGGCTTGTGTGGCTACTGCCGTCAAGCGGTTAGTCAACAATCAGACTCGGCTAAAGAATATGCAAAACTCAGTAAAAAATACTGGCAACCAAAAACATCAGCAGCAGCTCGTGCTGTGCCTTTTCATTTTTCGTCTCGAGTCCATATTGCATTAGAGTTTTTAGATGAGGAACACGGAGGGTGGCCGTATTCATTATCTACACTTCAACGTCGACTCAATAGCGCGCTTGAACATGCTCCAAAATTACAGTCAAATACAACATCACCGCATGGGCTTAGAGCAACGGCAGCTTCCTATCACGCTGGTCGTGGATTAGATATGACTGCGCTTCGAGCAATGTTTGGCTGGAAAGATTTGGAAACTGCTCAACAATATTTGAATGTAGATGGTGCTATGACTCGCCGAGCTCTTACTAGTATTCATTGACGGTATGACCTGTGGTGTTTAGTTAGTAGCATTGTGTCAACGAGCGAAGCCTAGAAGCCATGATTCTGCGGTTTCCGGTTCAACGTGGCTGAAGCAATTCGAGAACGACAAGGTTCGACGCTTTAGTACTCGACCCACACTCTAATCCGGATGAATTGGTGAAACGGTGGTGGGGGTCTTGAGGTATTCGTGACCATATTCGGGCTAACCGACCATCCGAATATCTGGATCGACCACGAGAATATCGTGGTTACTCTCCTGGGGCGAGTTCCTGAGAGATGTGTAATGTCTCCAGTCTTCCGAGATAGCTATCCTCAACTCCTCAAATCGAGTGTTGACCACTCTCCCGTTATGAGTCAAGTATCCTTCCGGCTGAATTAATTCCTGAAACACTGGTGGGTGTCTTGTAGATTTGTCTGAGCTCGCCCCTCCCCGGCTCGAAATAGAATTCGTGAACTCCTGACGACACTCTCGCTACATTGGTGAAACAGTGGTGTGTGTCTTCAGACTGCCATCGATCTGTGGGGGCCACACATCACGTTTGCAAGTGAAGAACGGAGATGTGGTACTATTACCGAATCTCGAGCAGTTTCACTTGCAGTAGTGGTGTGTTGTTCGGGCTACTCACCCGTGACTCTCATTTGATGCACTGCACTTGCAATTACGGTATGTCTCTCGCCTTAATCTCTCAGACTCTTACCAAAATCATGGCCAGATTAGACAGGAACTGTTAGGTAAGAACATGGGTAGCTGATACGCTGTAGGAGCGGTCCGTGCTGAACAGTCCGGCAAGCACGTGTGAGCGGCAGCGACAGTATCACGGCCAGGTGGTCAAACTGCCCTACATTTCCCGTGCTTACAGCGGCACTCCGGGGTGCATACTGCTCCGCCCATGCTCCGCATCCAAAATGGATGGCGGTGAGCACACATAGTGTCGAATCTCGTCTCACTATTCAAATTAACGGCTCTGTTGTAACTCTCAGTAGTTGATAATTTTCTACGCTCACTCGTTCAGTACAGGGTAAGCGATTACCGAAGCGATTATCCATCTATCCGAAATGTGCCAAGAACCGCCTGCTGAATATAGAGGATGTACTCAGCAAGCGGGTGTCGTTCGTTCCATTCCTTGAGCTAGTAAAAAACCGATAAGTAGGAGTGCCGATAGATTTACTGGGTATTTCATACGGGTCGTTATCCTTCGATACAACATTGTACTTCACACAGAATCAAGCTGTAAGCAACGTGCTATACGAACCTTGTCTAGCTACATACTCAGTTCATCATTCAGTTTTTGGGCGTTCCGTCGGAGCCGATCAGACTTGACCCAGTAGCTGGCGTGCCACGTCGTAATCACCCATAGATCCTCTGACTCAATACGGTATAAACCGCTGTATGCACCTTTCTCGAGTTTCGGATGATAGCTATCAATCACAGGCGAATCCTCTGAATACGCCTCGATCTTATCTTCCGGGTTATCTAGATAATCCCACACCGTCTTCCAACCATCCTTCCCAACGCAAACCAACACTTTCGGCTCGACAACATCGAATATTTCTTCAGCAAACCTTTCCCTCGCCTCCGACTTACTCGGTCCTCCCAGCCCGCTGATGTATCCATCGTCCGGAGTCGCCAGCTTATACATCCAAGTATAACAGACATCCCCAAAGAAGCCATCCAGCGGAGAGTCCTCGCTGCAGTCCAAGTAATCCTCCAAACTCCCAGATCCGTCCATCAAATCCAGTTCGCTGCGAAGACCGTCAATCAAATCACTGAACATATTGTCCCGATGGGTCAGGAACCCGTCCAGATTCGCAGCCACCTTCGCCGCTTTCCATTCTAGATCGGCGCCGACCTCGTGCTGACGTCCATACTCACCATCCGTGAACGTAGAAAGACTAAGCGAGTTCTGCATCCCAGGGTTCAACGTCGCCATCATTACATCCTGACCGCAGGTAGGAGTAACCCGGTAGAAAGCCTCCAAAGGAAGCTCTTCGTCCCCGAGGAACTCCCGAACGTCTTCTTCCTCAGTGATCCGCCCATGGGTGAAGGCGTTGACCTGTTCAAAGTATTTCTCTGGATCTATGACGCCGCTGCTTTCTAGTTTTGCGATGTAGTCTTGGGCCAGTTCCTTGTGGAATTCCCGGGCGTCTTTGTCGAAAGCTGTCATCTATCGGGGTGACCTTTCGAGACTTCGTTATTTAACGTACCGCTAAAACAAGGGGAAGCATGTCTCGCTCAGTACCGTTGCGATCCCTCATTCCCTGAAAAGTGTAATAAGTATCGTAACCGGTCAACAGGATGCCCAACTAATGATTGTGGACAGGCTCATATGAAAACAAGTCATCCATCAAATCCATCCTCTGAGGTTGTATTCTGTGCGTTCAGCATCTTCGAGAAGAGTGAGGAGATCCCTCTCAGGCCCCAAACTGGCGGCTTGTTAACTTATCAGGAAGTACTAAGTGTTACCCGATCTGCGACCCGAACTGCAAATCTTCCGCGAAAAACTCGGGCAAAGACCCGACTTGCCAAAGCACAGCAACGAATATTGCATCCATATCCTCCCGCATAGCACGCTCGAGCGGGGTGTCTTTGAACGTACGCGCGTACTGCGCTGCGAGGCCAAATGCGAACATGAGCGCGAAACCCAGCACGTTCTCCTCAAGGATATCAACGTGCTCCATCTCTCTCTGCGGCGTCTTAATCGAAGTGGGGTGTGCGCCGAAATCGCTGAGCCGCCCAATTAACGCATCGAGCGACTCATACTCATCGGTGAGCGTGCCGAGGAGATGCCGTCGAAGCCCGTCCACATAATCTGCGAACGGGAGAGGGTCAAACGGGCCATACTCGTTCTCTCGGATTTCGGACCGCGCATCCTGGAATTTCTGTTTCGTCTTCTCTTGCTTCCGGTTCATCTCTCTTACGACAAGGTACAATTCGAGGAGTACACGGATCCGTGAGTATGCCGTGCTGTAGTGGTGGTATTTCGCGGAATGATATACTGAGAAGAGCGCTCTGACTCCTCTACGGAGATAGAACATCTGCATTTTGTGTTCGTCGCCGATGACATCGCCGTGCACGTGCCGTAGGCCGGTGTCAGTATCGTGGAGATTCTGCGTGGCCGTGAGAAGTACTCGAGCGTACTCGCCGTGCGGGTGGTTCAGGTCGGAGTAGTCCTCGGCGACTTCCTCGTGGAGGGCTTCAATGGCTTCAAAATCGTATTGACTCCACATGCAGGATGTATTCGTAGTATGTCGTGTCCCGGTATAAGGATGAGTGTGTCACTTTAAGTTATGTTTCGAACAGAGAGTCAGTTTTATCCTGTCCTGTCTTCGACTACCACTATGTTCTCTTTCTAACTGACTTTCGGACCTTGCTGAATATGTGCCCTACTTCTTGACGGCTTCGGAGAAATGAATTCTCGGAGGAGTCCTTTTATCAACGATCTCCTAATTGGTAGGATAATGTCCCTCCTTCAAGGTGTCCCCGTCGGTCCAGAACTGTTGACCGTGGAGGCGGAGCATCTTTTCGTCAACCGCAAGCTGATCCTCGGAGACGGTCGAGATCGGCTGTAGATCAGCTTTATGAACCCAGTCGTGAATAGCGACGTGACTCCGTTCAATTCCATACTCACCAAGTAATTTACTTATTTCGCGTAGTGACATACCAGCCAAGTGGCAGCGGATCCCTACTTCAATCGCCCACCGCGGAGTTCGATCTCGCTCCACAAACGACAAGTCGATCCACGCGATACCTTCGCTGAGGCGGTCGAATTCTGCCATAGACACTCAGAACTCGTCCGCCTCATCCTCTAACTTAACGCGATCTTGGTATTGAAGCTAACTTTTAATACATATAAATTCACAAGAATAGGCAGTCTTGAATGATGAGGAGTCTGCTCAAAGCGTGATCGATCTAAGCTTCTCCCAGTTCGCGGGACTATTCTTTGGGATTATCGGCACCGGGAGCGGGCTTTTCGCCGGCGCGTATCGTGTTCTCAGTCAAGACTTGCCGATTCCCTCGGCAGCTGTACTGTCAGGTGTCACTTCACTCGTGATTATCGCCTTATTAATCAGCTTGTACAACCGAATTACGATTGAACGTTTGAAGCGGGGGGAATTATGACTCCAGACGATGTAATTGAACTGTTCGTCGCAGGAATCATCCTTGTTATTGGTGCGTTCGTCGTTGCGACGATCAGCGCGCCGAGTATCGCAAGCATCCTCGATAACATTATTGTTGAAGTTATATCCGGTCTTGTCTATGTAATGGTCGTCTTCGTGATCATTGCGATGTTTTACCAACTCTTCAAAAACATATGAATTCCCAAACATTCAACGCGGCTGTAGAATATTTCCTCAAGAAATCACATGAGTAGAACTGCTTAGAGTCGGGAAAATACAGTTGAATTGCTGGATTCGCGCCCTGTATTCAGCGAGCTACGTTGAACATCAACGGAAGTCGATAGAACTAGTGACGATAGGTTCGCCCTTTTCAGCAACCGGCTGTTTCAGACAAGAATATGTCTGAAGAAGAGGATTTTAACAGGGCCAAATTAACTTATACCAAATATGAATAAGACGCGTCACACACAATCTAATTCAAAATGGGAACTCGGTAGCAACCTTCGGAGGCGTCGGGACACTACCGGCAGTCGCATCCCCACCCCTACTACATTCCAGAGAAGTTGCCCGTCTCATCCCCAATCGAGATCGACGACGAGCTCCACACCGGTGACTGGGATTCCGGCCGTTTCCGGAAACCGGATATTTCCACAATCAGAATCGAGTGGAGGCGGAGTAATAGCGGAAGCGTTCCAACGGCGATCAGAGCCTTTCCGGAATCCACCCAGTCATACTTTTATGACTCACACCGGAACTAGTCACTCACCGACAGATGATTCGCGATGCTCGCGTTCTCCGTGCCGGGTTCGTCCCTCGTGAGGTCGAGCATCGCGACGCCGAGGTGAACCACCTTTCCAGCGTCCTCGAGCCGATCACAAACGACGAGCCCGCCGACACGGCGATCGTCACCGGCCCAAGCGGCGCCGGTAAGACCTGCATCTCGAAGTTCGTCACCGAGCGCCTTCGCGAGGAGGTTCTCGACGTCGAGGCGACCTACGTCAACTGCTGGCGGAACCACACCCGATTTCGTGCGCTCTACCAGATTCTCGACGATCTCGGAACGACGATCGACATCCACCGTCAGTCGACACCCCACGACGAACTCACCAATCGACTCCAGGAGTACGACGGTCCTCGAACCGTGGTCATCCTCGACGAGGTCGATCAGCTCGAGGACCCGAGCATCATCTACACCCTTCATGATCTCCCACAATTCGCGATCATCTGCATCGCGAACACGGAAGAAGAGCTGTTCAGTCAGATCGACGATCGCCTCGTGAGCCGCCTCCGGTCGAGCGAGCACGTCCGGATGGACAAGTACCACGACGACCAGTTGTTCGACATTCTGCGTGCTCGCGCGAAGTGGGGCCTCGACGAGGACGTCATCGTCGACGACCAGCTCTACCGGATCGCGGATGCGGCCGCCGGCGACGCCCGCCTCGCGATCGGAATTCTGCGGACCGCGGCCAGCAAGGCCGATCGCGAGAACTGCGACCGGATCACCGACGACATCCTCCTCGACTCAGCCGAGGATGCACGTGCCCAGATCAAACAGAAGAGCCTCGAGTCGCTCACGCCCCATCAGCGCGTCGTCTACGAAATCGTGCGCGATCACGGGCCAATTGGACCGAGTGAGATCCACGAGCACTATTCCGACGACGTCGACGATCCTCGAACGAAGCGGACGGTCCGGACATATCTCTCGAAGATGGTCCAGTACAACCTCCTCGAGGCCGAGGGAACGAGTCGGGATCGGGAGTACTCGATCGTCGATTCGAAGGTCGCTTCGCCCATGGGGTGACCAACCTCGCTCACTACTCGTTATTTGACGCTCGCCGTTTGATCAGGTATCCGAGTCCACCTGCTGACGCGATCGCCTGTAGTACACCGAACCCAGGTTGTTCCTCAGCCGTTACGTCATCCTGCTCTGGAGTCGGACTCTTCGTTGGTTCCGTACCTGCTGTTGAGACATCGCTGGAGTTCGCCGCACTACTCTGTGGATTCTCAACCACCTCGATCGGACTCCCACTTACTCGTCTCCCATCAACACGAAACTCGTACGAGCCAGGAGTGTCGAACGAGTGCTCAAACTCGATCGTCTCGCTTTCACCAGGCGATATCTGCTTTTGTTTCGTACTGATCTCTCGCTGATCGACGCTCAAACTCGGCGTTGCGGTTGCAACACGGCTCACTCGATTTTCGATATCGACGGTCACGGTGACCGACTCGTCGACGCCGATTTGATCAGCGGATCGGCGCACAGATAGTCCGAACAATGCGTGCTCAGCCGTCGAACGTTCTCGGTGAAAGGCGACGATATCATCGAGCATCTCCCCGTTCACCAAGTGTCCGACACCCTCGTACACTTTGGATGTCATACTCGCGCCGGCTTCTTCGTACACGGACATCGTGATTGGGAGCCGTTCCGTGATCCGGTTTTTGCCGTAGACGTCGACAGCCCGATCGCCATACTGTGTGGAGATTCCGTAGTACCCTCGTGGATCCGTTTCCGGGAGTGGCTGGTCTTCTTCACCGTTGAAGAAGAACTGATCAATGTTCATCCAAGCCTCTTCGTCGAATGATCTCCCCGTGAGATCTTCATAATCAGCCGTACCGAGCGGATAGGGCAGGCGTGTCCCGTTCAGCGTGTCGTGGGGGAGCGGAGCTGCACCCGTCCCGCCAACCGAAATGGTGCTGACTCGACCTGGATGCAGGAACGCAAATCGCGACGTGAACGTCCCTGCTCCCGAAAATCCCTCCATGTGAATCAGATCGCTTACTGGGTATCCTTCATCGCCCAGTCGTTCTCGAGCGTCATCGATCATGTTCACGATCTGCTCGTCAACCCGCTCGATCGTCTCTTGTGGGAATGCGTCGGTTGTAATGTCGTCCAATCCGGTTTCCGGCCGTAACGTTTGAATCGCTAAGGTTTGGACGAGATCTAGTCCGTCTTCGGGTAACCGCGGCAATCCGGGGATAAGCCCCGGGAATCGAAGCTCACCAGCAGCCCGGAATTCACTATCGGTGATTTGGTCTTGCAGTTCATCCCGTGTTTCGACCCGTGGGGCATTGTTTGGCTGAACGTAAATCGGACGTTCAGTTGTCTGATCTGTCGTGGGTTTAAACAGAGCGTACGGAAGGTAGAATCCGGAATCAGGATCGGCTTCAACGAGTTCGACTGCCGGTCCTGCATCCGCAATTGACTCATCAACCGCCACGAGTGCACTATCCCGGGCAAGAAGTTCATCATCAGCCCAGATCTCGGCCCGTATCTCCTGTGTTTCGGGGATTGGCTTACTCAGTTCGAGAGGTCGATCGGTAACGTCGGTACCGGCACCCAGTTCGATCGTTCGATAGTTGATGTTGGTTCCGTCGACTTGATGATCCGAAATGATGATGAGTGTGGCTTCGACGTCGGTTCGAGCCTCTGCGACGACGATCGTCTGACCATCCGTCTCTTGATCGTCGATCGCGATCGACGCATCTGTGGACTGAGCAGAGACTGATCCTGAGTGACCGATCGCAGCCACACCGACAGCCGAGACGGCTGACCGTTTCAAAACTCGTCTCCGGCTCCACGACGGAGTCTCACACCACATTATAACACCGAATGCAGATGTGAATCACTAAATGATTTGTATATCGTACGTACATCCAGTCCGATCGCGTTTGTTCTCAAACGATATCGTAGACAAACGTAGCGAACAGCCTCGTAGTCACTCACCTTGCTCTTGAAGAAAAATATTCACAATGAGACGCGTGTTTTGTGGATTAACAATAAGACGATATGTGCCATCCAGTTCGGCAGTATGTGTTTCCATCGTCGTCTCCGACGATCGAGGTCCTGCAGTAAGAACATCGTTTCCGTTCGGATCTTGCAACGTAAATGAACCGGTATATGGGGCGCTCTCGGAGCCCGTATCTCTCACACTAACGCGGATCTCGGTCCCAGCCAAGACGTCAAACTCTACCGTTTCGGGACTCCGACTTACGGTCTCAGAAATATCTGAATCCTCGCCAAGAGAGATGTTTCCTTGATCTAGCTGATATGCGGCCCACACTCCAACGGAACTCACTACCACCGTCCCAGTGGCGCCGATATAGTGACGTCGGTTCATAGAGTAATTCCAGTACAATTTCGGTGCTTTCTATTAACATTTACTCAGACGGGGTTGATACTCCTCTGACATTGGTTTATTCAGCACGGCCCTTCGAACAACAACGCCATTTATCGGAAAAGTTGGTTGAGAGTCACAACCAAGTAGCCATTTTATCCTGCAGCGTAGATTGCGTAATTGAGTATGACTGCAAACGAAACCCATCCGAGATACGGAACCAGCAATGCGGCCGCGATACGACTAACCCGAGAAAATAGAACGATTGTGGCAACAATTGTGGCCCACAGCAGAAGGATCAAAACGAGTCCCAGATCAGCTCGCTGAAGCCCAAAGAAAACCGGTGTCCAGCCTAGATTCAGGGCAAACTGGATGGCGAATATACTGAGAGCGACTTGGACAGATCGTTGATCCGTTCCATGCCGCCAGACGATGAATAAAGCTGCTCCCATCAGTGTGAACAGGAGCGTCCATACGATTGGAAAGAGAATTTCCGGTGGATAGAACCACGGACGGTCGATCCATCCCGTATCTGCACCAAAGAATACCGCCGGTAATGCCCCAAGCGCATTCACCGATAGAATCACCCCAAGGGCGATAACTCCCTCACGTGTCGTTAATCCATACCGTTGAAACATGCCTCCCTCTACTCTAGGAGTAAAGGTAGTGGTTGCGTCTGATGAGACTTAACGTACGTAACCTGCGGGCCGTCGTTGTCTGCGTGGGCCGCGGTCACGCTGATCGACGTCGGCCAAGAGGCGACCTGCGGTTGTGCTTGGCGATGCAACGGACCTGATTCTTCGGCGATCGGTCACGAGATCGACGTGAGTCGCCGGGCAGATACGGTCGTTCACCAGGGATACGGATGAGTGTTGGGCGACGATCGACGGAACAACAAAGGGGGAATGCAGCCAATCAGGATGTTGTATGATGTTGGGGGGTCGAATGGGTCGGAGTCAACTTTCCTAATTGGCTACACGGGAGATTCACACACAGATGAGAAAAAAGACCGTCGGAACCGGACTGCACAGCCGGATTTTCGTGGAATTTGGACCGGCCTTGATGCCGGCGCGATCGTTCTGGTCGTAATCAACGTCGTCGCTGGATATCATCAGCCTGCCACCCAGTACACACCGTCCCGTTCACGACGGGCGACAGCCTGCTCGTTCATGGTCTCGTAGAAGGCCACGAACTCTTGGGCAGTCTCCGGTCCCGATTGATCCACCGACACCACTCCTCGAAGTCCTCGGCGCCGGACTGATCGGCGATGTCGCGAAGCGATCGGGCTTTGGTTCGATCGTGTATTCGTAAGCCGCCAAATGGTGTCAAAATATAGCTGACACAACTGCTTACATTCATCTGCTCCGGCAGACAGCCACTACTTCGAGTCTGTTCTTACTCAGATTTAGGAAAGTATCTCACTAGCGGACTCGGTAGCTCTGATACGTTTTTCATCATCACGGTAGTAGTATTCATCAAGAGTCGTTGAGAGGTACTGATAGACCTGTTTTCCACTTTCTAAGTTCCATTCGGATGCGAGCTCTTTGTTGCTCGTTGGTTCCAGTCGGAGAATGTCCTGTAACCTTCGTCGGTCAGTATCCGATAGATCGCCGTCTGGTGATAATGATTCCTCGTCCGCCGACACGTCGGCATTCGGTGTATCCTTCGGCTTTGCATCAATTTCGCCGGCCGGTTCGAATGGTGAAGCAACGAGGGCTCGCATTTGTTTGCGGGTCTCTGGCGTGATATCGAACACGAATCGATACTTGTGTTGGACCCATCCATCGGTTTGGTCTCCTTCAAAAACGTTCTGAGAGTAAATCACTCGATCAACATCGACGCCGATTGGGATTTCCTCTGGCGCAACGACACCCAGTGTTTGGGTCCCCGGTTCCATGTCCACGAAATCCACGCTATACTGAGCTGGAAGCGGCGAATACTGTTCAGTAGCCAAGAATGAGTTCTGCATTGACTCATAATTGTACCCGTCTGTTCCAACATACTTCGTCTCCGCTGATCCCTGCCATTTCTGAACGTATTCAGACGTGTTCTCGATATGGAACAGGGCGAGAAATCGATTCGAAGTGTTTGCTGAATCACGCTTGTGCTCCCAGACGAGATCAGTAATGTCCGTTCGAAAGAATCCGAGGAGAGATACTTGAACAGGACCTTGGTGGATCGACAAGTCATCCGAAAGCCGTCCACGAATTGTCTCGGATGTAACTGGCGTGCTCAACCCGAGTATCGAATCCGCAAAGCCCTCGAATGCAGCATCACGATCCTGCCGCTGCTGTTTTGTCCCAGTACTGTCTTCGATCTGGTCGTACGCTTCCTTGATTCGCTGAAATTCTTCTTGATCCCCTCCTTGGTCTGGATGGTGTTTCTTTACCAGGGCCTGATACACTGCCTTGACAACTTCCTCGTCGGCATCCGGATGAACCCCAAGAACGTCGTAGGGATTGGCCATATCGGGTGATTCGTGAGAGTCATTATAGTCTTCTCGTTGGCCACCTCACACTGGGCTAGTTGCTTTATCGGAAGGCTCCAAGCCCTGACAGAGGATCCGATTCGCGTCGAACTACTCATACACGACACTGTTGAAATCCTCTTTTCAAACATAAACATAACACAGCCGATGAAAAAAGGTGTCAACCTTAGCGTGAAGAGTGCGGCCGAGTAAGGGTGAGTTGGTGACCCGAAGATGCTCGAGCCCAGATTAAGCAGAAGAGCCTCAAGTCACTCACGACCCATCAGCGGGTCGTCTACGAAATCGTGCGCGATCACGGGCCACTCGGGCCGAGTGAGATCCACGAGCGCTATTCCGACGACATCGACGATCCCCGGACGAAGCGGACCGTCCGGACGTATCTCTCGAAAATGGTCCAGTACAACCACCTCGAGGCCGAGGGAACGAGTCGTGATCGAGAATACTCAATCGTCGATTCGACGGTCGCTTCGCCGATGGGGTGACCGTGACGCCGTCACCTATCCGGAACTACACTCACCGAGGCCTGCTTGGTTGTGGTTCGATGACCAGCGGATCATCGTTTCCGGGATGTTGAGAGACCGTCGTGGCGATGATTCCAAGCACTGTACCCAGATCTTCCTCTTTCGTTGAGCCGGTTGGGTCGGTACTCATACTGAATCGTGCTATCGATTACCACAGATCCTTATCACTAAGAGAACTGGGTCAAAAGTGGCTGGATATGGATAAGGAGGAGTTAGTTAACTACGTCGACCAATCAAAGTCTCTTCTCGAGTCGTCCCCGCAAATGGACGAACAGAATACGCGACGAAAGCTCATTGAGCCGCTTCTGGAGTTGCTGGGTTGGGATATGCTCTCCTCCGAAGTCGAATTAGAGTACTCGGTCCAAATGGGTGTGGGAACGAAGAAAGTCGATTATGCCTTGGAATTAGAGGATGCACCAGTGGTTTTTGTCGAAGCAAAAGGAGCTGACACGGCTATTTCATCAGGACACCGAGACCAACTCACGAGCTACATGCGCCAGACTGGTGTGGACTGGGGGATGCTCACCAACGGAACGACGGTGGAACTCTACAAACGAAAACAGGATAGCCAGAGGCCTGACGAGATACATCTTGGTAACATAGATCTGAATGATTTACCGGACAGGATCGGGTTACTTCGGGCCTTCTCTCGAGACTCTATTGCATCCGGAGAATCAGAGACGATCGCCGAAAACGTCGAGACCACCCGCCGAGCTGCGGACCAACTTCGGGAAAATAAAGCGGAGATCTCAACGCGGATAGCGGGTGTCGTTACAGATGAAATCGGAGATGCCGTCTCACAGACAGTGCAGGACGGGGCAAAGCAATTCGTCGACGTGTTAGCGTCATCTCTCGAACGCCAAGGTCGAGATGATTTCTCGATAGGAGGAAGAAACATTGAGGAAATCGAACACGGCGATGAGTTCGAGTGGACACCTGGTAAGGGGAAAGACGCTCTCGCGGGAACGATTGCACGGGCGGATATCCCCGGACCGCCGAATAGCCAGATAGCCATCTTCCCCACGAGAATCTCAGGCATTCAGTTCCTCAAAGAGAACAACGCCTGGGGGTTCGTCCGAGTTGGTCAGGATCCCGACTATGCAGCGTTCTACGTCGCGGGTGGCCCGATGGAAATCCAATACATCGCGTCTATCAAAGAGATCGTTCCTGCAGAGGAGGCTACTTTGGCTCGCGACCAAGAATCGTACATTGGCGACGAAGCAGATTTTGACCCCGGTGATCAGGTTGTCATCTTCGAACCCGGCAGTTTGTATGAGTTAGAAGACCCGATCCGGTACAAGAACAAGGCACCGCAGGGTCGTGTTTACACAGACCTGAAGACGTTCAAGAACGCATCGACTACAGAGGACGTTATTTGACTGACGATTCCTGGCTAGAGTTCGTCTCTCATCGAAAGACGGTGGCGGGATAACCACTCTTTCTGCTTTGGACCGGCGATCGACCCGATTCGTCGGCAGCATCCTCAAGGAGATGGGAGGTGTCGATTACACAGGCAGGTCCCGAGATGATCGTTGTGTCAATTGCCGCAACGAATCCGCCACGAAGCAGATTCCCGATCGTGTCGTAGGAGAAGCCACGTGTCCCGTGGAATACGGAGTAAACCGTCGCTACAGGGATGTAGCCCGCATCAACGGGGGACAGTGCCGCTCATGATGTAGTAGTCGTGGTAGGGTTCTCCGCCCCACAGTGTTGCATCCATCAGCGGTTCGTGTGTGACATCGGAGAAGCCCCCCTGGAGGAGCACGTCGCTCAGTTCGTCGGGCGGTCGGCCGTGGTACATCGGCAGATCGTCGTGTATGGCTTCGTACTCGTCCCACGGCTCGTCGTGGTTCCAGTACCCCTCGATCAGGAGAACCCGCCCACCTGGCTCGACGACGCGTTGCCACTCCTGCAGTGCTGTAGTCGGATTGGGAAGCGTCCAGACAAGGTGGCGAGCGGTTACCAGTTCGGCGGCGTCATCCGGCAGGGCGAGTCGCTCCGCGTCCCCTTGCTGGAACGCGATCGAGTACTCGGTCTGTCGAGCCTTCGATCGGGCGTGTTTGAGCATCTCCCGGGCGACGTCGACGCCCACGACGTCGTGGCCGAGTTCTGCGAGCAACAGCGAGATGACCCCTGTCCCACAACCGACGTCGAGTATCCGATGGGAGTCGTCCCCCGTCCATTTCCGCAGCACTGAGAGCCAGCGGTCGTGCTGTTCCTCGGAGTGGATTCCGTGTTGACGCTCCTCGTCAAATGTTGCTGCCCGCCCGTTCCAGTGTTGCTGGACGAGGGGCTTGACGGTATCATCGCCGTGCGGTGGCGGTGTCATAGCGAGATTTCTTACTCGTGTTCGCTACTGCTCTGGATTTTCATAGTCCTACGGATTCGATCGAGATACACGCTATCTCACAGCTGATTCGATGGCACGCGCTGTCAACAGCTATCCCGAGCTGAATTCGCCGAGTCCCGATTGCTCGTGTTCGAGCGGTTCGATGATCTTCGGATCGTCGTTGCCGGGATTGTTAACCCGCGTGGAGACCTCGTAGGCCGCTAAATCGTCTTTTGGATACGGCTGACACAACCGCTTGCGTGCATCTGCCCCGGCGGAGAGCCACTCGGACTCGACGTCTTTCGGAAGGACGACCGGCATTCGATCGTGAATCGGCTTCATCAGGTCGTTCGGATCCGTTGTCAGGATCGTTACACACGAGATCGACTCGTCGGCACCGTCCCAGACGTCCCAGAGGCCGGCCATCGCGAACGCCGGATCACCCTCGCGGTGAATCCGGAAGGGCTGTTTCGATCCTCCGTTCGTCGATCGCCACTCGTAGAAGCCCGACGAGAGGACGAGACAGGGTCGAGAATCCCACGCTCGGTCAAAGACGCGTTTCTCGTCTGCGGTTTCCGAACGAGCGTTGATCATCCCCGCTTCGGGCTCGTCGGCCCAGAACGGAATCAGGCCCCAGTGGTAGGTGTCGATCTCGTCGGAGGCCTCGTTCGTGATGATGTGGAGATCGTCGCCAGGCGCGATGTTGTATCGGGGTGTATACCCGCCGTCCGCGACGACCTCGGCGTCGAATCGAGCCTCGAGGTCAGCCTGATCGATGAAAAGCGAGTTTCGGCCACACATACATCCGGGTCCGACCGGGAGAGTCTTCAACGTATCTGGAAATGTGAACGGCTCTGACTCGTTCGATTAGAGCTCGGTCGGGGGCAGTAGCTCACAGAGAACAGCTACTTGGTCAAAAAGTGCGTCGAAGAGCCGTTCAGTCGGTCGATATAGCGCGTGGTGTTCATCAACAGAATAAGGCGTTTTCTCATCATCTGTGTGTGAGAGAAATCCGCTTTCAAGGAGTGGAGCAAGGGCACTTTCCAGTGCAGTTCCGGAACGGCCAGACTCGACTTCGAGTGTGTGTCGAGAGAACTCAGAAAGGAACCGTGTACGAGGCGGTCATTCAAGAGTTCCCACACCTCATTCCCTCCCGCTATGTGTGCGCAGTACAGAGCTGAGTTCTAGATGTTATGTGTTGGGCGAAAATACCGCTCGATGGTTCTGTTGAATTCCTCAGCGGCTGATACAAACGGCCTGCTGAATAGAGGGCGCGAATCTTTCACGAAGCACTTTGTAGACTTCAATTAGAGGTTGAAGACCCAGCTGGATCATTAAATGAATCGCGGGTCAACAAGTGTAATAGATCAAATCGACTCTGGTCAATCTTCTGCCTCTGATTCAATTTCCTTCTCGCCCTTGGCAACCTCTCTTGCTTCGAGTGCTTCTTCAATCACGACCTGCCGTTGGGCCTCATCGAGGTCCTTGTCAAGCGCGTCCAGTAAACCGTCGAGGAACTCGTCGATGTCTTGATTGACATTCACCTCGGTGTCCTTGATGACTACTTGCGGTGTGGTTTCTTCAGCAGGATCTTCTGAATCTTTCAGGCGGGCTTTCCGCGCCTCATAGACTGCCCACGCTGCCATCGCAAGTTCCAGGATAGTTACCCAATTCTGAGCGACAGCTTGCAGAAAGAATGCTCCAGCAGCTGACTTTTGGACTTCAAACCGGGCGGGGATATTGCCTTCATCGACAACTCCTTTCAGCCTGTGATAATCGTCCCCAAAGCCTCTGTATTCAAAATCCACCGCATCCGGATCCCAATCATCTTCGGCACTGTTTGAATATCCGACGAGAGTGATACTAAACCCACCGAGGATGTCTTTCTCAATCTCATTCAATCGATTTCTCTCATCTTCATAGATCCCCACTCCACCAACAAGATGTGTCTTTTCTTCAGCTTCTCTGACACCTGCCCATAGAATCTCACCTATTATTTCGTCTCTCTTGTGATGGGCAGAAACAAGCCTTCGTTCGGGGTGTTCCTTCATCGACTCAACGAATTTGGGATACAAATCAGCTGGCACAACGTGACCGTGTAGATCGGCCTCAGTAGTATTGAGAGAACCTCTGATACAGGCACAAAGCTGCTTATCCGTAACTCTGTCAAACTCTATGTCATTATCAGGTTGCACGGGTCGTGGACTAAAAGATGTTCCAATCGGTAATAGTATTTGACCTTTCCATAAGTAGGGGATTATGAAAATCTTGCTGTGGTGAACTGATACTCTGTATTCAGCACGGCTCTAAGAACATATCACTGGTTGAGGATTTCAACAGAGCCCGCTCGATATACTAAGACTCATTCAAGTCTGAATCCTCACCCTCACCACCCACTTCTTCCTCGCCATTATCCTCGGACTCGTAGCCCTTCGTCCAGAGATAGTAGGCTATGTACCCTGCGATCGCTGAGACTACAATGAAAGATCCGGCCTTGATCTCGACTATCCGCGAATGGGAAGGGGAGATGATGAACAGCAACCCCAGAGACATCTCAGTCAAGCCGACAACGAGTAAGGCGAAAGACCTCCTCAGTCGCGTGGACTTGTCCTCCAAAACACCCCAGTTGCTGTTGACTGTCTTGGCATAGTTTGTAACTATGATAGAATCATACTCATCAGCCTCTAACTCACTCTTAATCAAGGATTCAGCAGTATCAGTCGAAGGCCCAAACCCGATCTTGATCCCCAGCATCACAATAATCGCATAGACAAGGGACGCGAACAGGCCGACTATCCCGATCAGGACCGGCGGAGTATCAATCAGGGCGATACTAGGCGTCGAATCTGAGGTACGCAGCAGGACAGAGATACCTGTGAGATAGATACCGATGAGTGCGATATTCGCTCTGATAGCCTTCCAGGCCTTATCCTCGAAGTTTGAGACCGACTGAAACTGGTCGGCCACCATCGACTGATATCTATTCGCTAAATCGCGCTTAGAACTGATTGCCTGTTCTCCTCCTCCAGAGGCCTCCCCATTCTTTTCCTTCTGCCCCTCCTTTTCACTTCCAGACATAGATTCAGTACTCGCCTTTCTCCGGCTCAGTCAGGTCGCTCGTGATAGTAGTCTGTGTAGAGTCGTCACGGATATCTGACCGAACAGAGGTACCGGTGTCGACAGCGTTTTCGCAGTACCATTCTGCGAAGATGTGAGCTAAGTCAGCCAGATCAGATCGACGGGTGACAACGTCTTTGTGATCTCTTCGTTTGTCCTGGAGATTACGGAACTTAACCCGGTACTCGTCGTCAGATACCTGTTCAGCAGCCTCGACTCCAACGAGATACTCCAGTGTAGACCGGATCCACTCTTCCCGAACTCCGTTGCCAGGGATGTATTTCCGGTTGAGCATCGCATAGAGTTCGTCAACCGTGACCTTGAACTCGATAATCCGGCGCGGATTCTTACCCTGCCAGATGACCTGTTCGGTGTCATCAAGGCAGTTGAAGAATACGTTGTGCCAGAGGTAACAGGCGAAGTAGAGTTCAGAGAGTTCCTTGTTACAGAGGACGCCTGTTGATTTCTTGTCGTCGAAGAATCCAGGCGGTGAATCGATGGTCTCGAAGCCGCCGTCCCCTATGGAAAGACGAGTGCTGATCTGCTTACGTTCCGGGAGCACGTTGTCTCGGAAGTTCTGATCCACCTTTGACAGTCTTCCAAACTCGTATTTCGGATTCGTGTTTTGATCGACGTAATCGTAGCTGAGCAGTACCAGATTTGAGTCGAACTGAACCTCTCCCTTGGAGAGGAAGTTCTGGACCCTGTGTTCCGCCGTCTGAGCATTCTGATTGCTGATGAGCAAGGCGATATCATATTTTTCGGGTATCTCGGTATCTGACCCGTTGACCCGGAACGGATAGCCCTGGTCATAGCCGGAGATTTCCTCTAAAAATTTCTTCAGATCTTCTTCGTCTCGAGGAAGATTATGCTGGACGTCGAACAGGATACCGTAGTCTTCATCGAAATAGGCTGTAAAGGTCGGAGTCAGCTCTGACCCGTTGTACTGGATACTTTCCTCTGGAAAGCGATCGAAGGTGAAGTCTCGGAATTCAGAGCTATATTGGTCATCAAGGAACTCTTCCCAGGCAGAAACGACATCGACGTATCTGTCGTATCTCTCAAATCTATCGAAGGTTTGGTCAACGCACTGTACGAAACTATCTGACTCTGTCACGGGTGGTTATGCTGCTGAGAAGTAGTCGTCGAAATCGCGTTCCTGCTCCTCCTCGGCTTTGACTTCCCCCTCAAGGAATCCTTTGTTAATTTGGTCGCAGATCCTGCTCAGTGACTTTTTCGAGGCGTTGAATCCGGGGATGATCGAGATATCGCTGTCCGATGTGAGGTAAACATCGACGCTGGTTCCGTCGTCGAAGTCGAGAACAGATGCGTGCATATACGGATTGTCGTGGTAGACAGTAACAGAGGTGCGTTTTATCCCCTTTAGTGCCTTTATCAGCCGTTTGTTCTCCTCGACACCAGTTATCGAGCCTTCTTCGTACTGGATTTTGATTGGGTCTGTATCTCGAGATCCGTACTCTCTGTCACGGTCCTGGAAGAGCTCTCCTTTGTCAGAGATGAAGGAGGCTAAGCTGTTCAACAAGACGTTGAAGTAGAGGTCGCTGGAGCCTCGGATGTAACGAGTTGCTCCGTTACGGGACACGAAGAACTGGAATGCCGTACCCGTATTGTGAACGGTGAGTTCGATTTTGTCGACGTAGAGATCATTGGTTGAGGCCTCGTTGAAGACTTCGTAGTATGGCTTGTCCTCGTGGTATTCGATTTGCGTGTCCTCTCCGGTCGACTTGAGAACGGCTTTTTTCACCACGAGATTGCCGTTCACACGGTTATCGAAGTTCTGGATAAGGCGGCGGAGATCTTCGCTGGACAGGAAAGATCCAGTAATCTCCGAAGGGAGAGTCTCGATGTAACGGGTGAGCGCTTTGTCGAAGAAATCCTTGTCAGAGACCGTGAAAATGGTGTATAGTTTCTCCTCGGAGTGACTTACGATGAAGAAGTTATCCTTGAACTGCCGGGAGCCTCCTTCGTACGACTCGCCTTCGATCTCTCTGATCAGGCGACCGCTCGTGAAGACCTCTTGATCCTTGACTGAAACACTGTATTCCTCTAATGGGTATTTGTCGAAGATCTCTTTCGGAGTACGCTCCGAGATAACAGTTAAGGCCCGGACAGGTTCTTCGCGGTCCTCTATAAGCTCCTCAATGTATGCACGGAAGGAAGTCTCCGTCTCGTGTTCCGCGAAATCGTAAAGAGTGCCTGTCCGTTCCATTTTTCAGTGTGTGTTTTGTCAGGGATACGTTTACAGGTCCGAGTCTTTTTCCAGCCTGATTATTATTCTTTTCCTTGAGTCTCACTCTTGCCTCTGGCGATAGCGACTCCTCCCTACTCTATGCTACACACTAACACGACTTATAAGCTGGCAAAGCACAGTAATAGTGTATCATAGACCGGTTGCCACACGCGACAGCTGACCCCCGAATCACTCAATATAAAGAGACTGAGCAAACGGACCATTTCTGATGCTCCTGAAAACAACCACCGTGTAAACAGTTCTATGGCACCCCAACCGCGTACAGCAACTCAGGACGTGAGCGCGTCGATCAGCGAACAATTCGTTGAGCGCAGTACGATGGGCGCGTTCAATACTCGTCGAGTTTGACGTATGTTCGAACGAAGGGGGAAAGCTCGTTCAAGGAACCAGTAGCATGGACGATTCCAAGGTCGTTGAGTGCATGTTGGTCTTTGGTGTCCAGAGACTCGCCAAGGGGGTGGAGAACTGTTTGAAGCACATCGTGGTACCGTGAAGTAAGGAATTCCCGGGCAACGACGTGGACATTTGCGATATTTCAAGTTGAGTGGATTGACTCGTGGTGATCGGGGTTTCGGTGGTCGACGTGGGTTCGTGGGTAGCTCATAGTGCACCTCTTCCAACGTGGCGTTGAGCATTAACATTCCGAGCAGTCAGACTCGAGACTGCAGCTGTGTAGGTTTAACCAACACGCCGCCGGCAATACGGCCGGATGTTGGTTAACACGAAGAACACGGGATTCAGGAACTATTCTCGGAAACAGGATCCAAACAGAGGCTACCCGGGACTGTGCCGGGATTGGAGGGAATCAAGTCGAATTCCCTGAAACGCGGAAGCGACACGCCGCGGCTTATCGAGAAAGTGGACCTCTAGTCGAGTATGGGAGAACACTCAACGTCGAACCGATTGGCGGTGGACCAGCCGACACGGGGAGCCGACCGCAATCGGTCCCTCGCTGACCAGGCCGATCCGGCTACGGACGGGATGTTGTTGCCGTCACTCGGCGACGGCATCACGCTGCTCGACGTCGAGGGAGGCCGCGGCGTCCCAATCCTGCAGTCGCTCGTGCTCGACCATCTCCTCCTGCACGACGGGCCCGCCTTCTGGGTCGACGCAAATGGTCACGCGACGACGACGACACTCGCTCAGATCGCGCCCAGTCAACGGTTGCTCAACCGAATCCACGTGGCACGCGGATTCACCGCCTACCAGCACTACGGCGCCGTCTGTGATCTCCCGTCAGCGGTGAACAAGTCGATCCAGATGTCCACCGCCGATTCAGGGACGGCCGGTCGAGGGGCACCAGGTCACGACGAGGACACGTCGCCCCACACGCCCGCCCTCATCGTCGCACCGGCCGTCGACGCCCAGTACCGCGCCGACGATACCCTCGGCGAGGCCCACGCGAAAATCCTTCAGGCTCGAACTCTCGCCCGGTTGGCGACCTACGCCGAGGGGTACGACATCCCGGTGCTCATTACGCGAAACGAACGAAACGAATTCACCGAGCCGGTCGCGACGGTCGCCGACCACCATCTGGAGTGCGAGCAAACTCGGATAGGCCCACGGGTCGTCGGCGAGGACTTCGAGACGCTCGTCTATCCCGTCGACGACGGCGCGTACTACCAGACGACGTTCGCGTACTGGCGGCAGCTGCTCGCGGCACGCGCCACGCAGGTCGGCGTGGAACCGAGGACGCCGGCGCCATCGACGCCGACCCCAGAGGGTGTCGGCACGGGGGTCACCGCTGACGGTGAGACGGTGGCGGCCACCGCGGACCCCTTGCTCGATGCGTGGACCGCAACTGGGGCAGGAGGACGATAGCGATGGGGCGGACGAACCCAACCTACCGAGATGCGCTGCGGGCCATCGAAGAGCGCTGGGCGGAGTTCCGCCGGGCACTGCGGCGTCGCGACCAGCCGCGCTTCGACCGGCTGTTCGAGTACGCCCGCGAACACGCCGACGCGAGCGGGCTATTGAACCACCAGAACCCGCTGCTGCCGGCGCTGTTCAGCATCGATCTCGAACAGGAGGCCCGCCTCGACGACCACGAGGAACGTCTAGCAGAGCTTGAGCAACAGCTTTCGGAAACCGTGGTCGAACAACAGCAATCGCCTACCGAAGGCACCACTGGAGGATCAAAATGACTCAGTTGACGACAATCGCCTTCGACATCGAAACAACGGGATTTCAGGCCGGTGATGAACTCACAGTAGTTGGGTTTGACTCGGCGGTCTCGTCGCGAGTGTTTCTCCATACCGGAACGGCACCACAAGCAGACCTCGCGGATCGGCTCAACGACGCCCTCCAGACACCGGTACAGCTCTCACTCCATGACAGCGAACAGGGCCTCCTGAACGAACTGGCAACGTTTGTCGCATCGACACTCACTCAACGTGATGCAAAGCTCGTTGCATACAACGGTGAGCGGTGGAACGGAGGATTCGACCTCCCGTTCCTTCGCACACGGCTCTGTACACACGGCCTCGACTGGCCGTTTGGCACGTTGCCATACGTCGACGTGATGGACGTCTTCGAGACACGCTTCAATACGAGTGAAGACACGCTGAGTGGCGTATACGACGAACTGATCGGCGCCGGATTGAACGAGCTGGATCCATTCACCGACAGTAGCGAGGCAGTCACAGCATGGGAGGAGGGGGCCTACGGGCCACTCATCACTCACAACGTCGCCGATATCCGACGAACTCGAGCGTTGATGGAGCTTGCAGAACGGTATTGCTCAAAGTCAGATTTCTCTATGAAGTCGCTGGAGCCGATCGCTTGAAGAAATCGCGTCTCAGTAGAGATTCGTGGAGGAAAGCACTTGGATTGGTTCCTACGGCGGGTTGCGACCTGCATTGAGAGGTTCATACGAATTCGTGTGGTAGGCGACCCGCCAGAGTTTGAGGACGGCGCGAGTGACTAACTCTTCGGGAGACTGTGTGATACAAGACTCCTCGACCTTGTCTGGGTCAGAATTCGCATTCGGCGGTGGGTGGTAGTGTTCTAATCCGGGGACGTGGATGTAGTCGCCTGCGTGTGGGTGCTTCCCCCAGCGCAGATTCACCCCTTCCGTGTCGGTGTAGTGGAATTTGTAATCATCTCGTGTCGTCCACTGGATGTCGATTCGGGCCTCATCGGCCGCACATAGTCCGTCGTCAAGCACAACTTCGAGGACGGATGGATGGAGGTAGTCGTCGAGTTCAGCTGTTGCGAGCGGTTCCATCTCCTCGACGACGTCACGAATCGTCAGTAGCGCCGGCCGATCCGTAGCCCCCCGGAGAGTATGGGTTTCTGCTTGGTCAGACGAATCTCGCATTGCTCAGGCAGGGACGCTGTCGTCAGTCGAGCGATGATCGGTGTCGACGAACTGCTCAGCGTTCCCAATCGAGAGGGCAGCGTTCGCAAACGCGAGGTTCCGCCGGAGCGTCTTCCACTCACGAATTGTCTCTGGGTCGATCTCCTCCTGTGGGGATCCGGCCTCGGTAAGAGCCTGGTTCGTCTGCTCGACCGCCAATTCTTCTGGCGAGTCCACACCGAATTCGGACCGGTACTCGGTGAGCTGCTCGCGCATTTCCTGGATTCGTGTCACGAGTTCGTCAGTCGAGACATGCTCGAGGATGTCGGCAGCCTGTTCGACAACGAGTGATTCAGGTGAGCGACGATAGAGCGTACCACCCTGGTCGCCAGGTGCCGTCTCGACAAATCCTTCGTCAGCGAGTGTGTTCAGGTGCTTTCGCGCGGTCTTTGGAGCGGTCCGTGCATCGTCAGCCACCGCATCAGCTGAGACGGGACTGTACGTATGCGCGACGACGTGTCGAATGCGCTCGTAGGGCGTTGTTTCGGCCTCCCATTCCTCACCGACCGCCTCGTTGATGTCCCCAAACTCCTCCGGCGGGTTTCGGTCGCTCATATGGAAACGCACGGGATAGAGGAACATAGTCCTTTGGTACATTCCTATATTACTTCTATTGGAGAGTACACCGACTGAATCCAACGATATGAATTCCGGAAACCGTTCAGAGATAACGGAGAACGGACAAACGGCCAGAGAACACCAGTAGAGGCGCCCTTGGAGGCCTACGTTGAAATCCGGAAACGACACGCCATCGCTTATCGGCGACTCGAACGTCAGAGAGACGTAGATGCCGTTCAGCATCGACTTCCTGGATGACGGCCGCGTCCTGGAGTGGGAGGCAACCGCCGACGGCGCCGTCGCGACCGAGCGCGATGACTACACCCCGCGTTTCTACGTCGCTCCTCGCGACCCAGCGTCCGGCCTCGACCTCACGACACTTCAGTCGGTGTACGACCAGCACCCGGATGTCGTCGCGACCGAGCTGGTTGCGCGACGGCCGGACTTTCGACGAGACGAGGAGGCCGTTCTCGCGGTCGACGTCGCCCACATCGACCGCGTCACTCCACTCGCCCGGCAAGCGCGCCAGCTGTCGGACTATCCAGTCGGGGATCTCGCTTGTTTCAACGTCGACTTCTCGCGAGAGTTCCGGTACTGTCTGGAGACCGGCGCCGATCCGACGCCGGCGAGCGAGCTGTCGACGCTCCGGCTCAGCGTCCCGGTGACCGAAACGAGCAACGACGTCTACGAGAAACTACACGTCGCCGGCGACGCCGTCACCGGCTCGCCAACGGATCTCCTGACCGCCGTCCAAGGGGCACTCGAAGCGCACGATCCAGATGTTCTGATCTCCTCGACGAGCGAGATCGTCCCGACCCTGTACGAGATGGCGACGGACGCCGGCGTCCACGACTTCTCGCTAAGTCGGTGGCCGGACGTCGACTATCAGCAGCTCGCGAGCCGGTCGACGTACTCGAGCTACGGCCGCGTCGGTCACTCGCCGGCGCGGTACAACGTCCCCGGGCGGGCGATCATCGACCAGTCGAACACGTTCTTCTACGGGGAGACCAACCTCGACGGCGTTCTCGACCTCGTGTCGCGCTCAAAGAAGCCCATCCAGGAACTTGCGTGGGCGTCGATCGGGAACGTGCTCACGGCGATCCAGATCTGCGAGGCCCACGACCGCGGCGTCCTCGTCCCATGGAACTCCTGGCGCCACGAGTTCTACAAGCCGATGGGGACGCTCCACGACGCCGACCGCGGCGGGTTCATCTTCGCGCCCGAGGTCGGCCTCCACGAGAACGTCCATGAACTCGACTTCTCCTCGTTGTACCCGAACATCATCTGTACCCGGAACGTCTCGCCGGACGTCATCCGGTGTGACTGCCACAGCGACCGCGACGACGTCCCCGGCCTCGGGTACTCGATCTGCGACGACCGGGGCTACCTCGTCGACGTGCTGCAGCCGATCATCGACGCTCGCGACGAGATCAAGGCGGCCATCCGTCGCGAGAAGGATCGAGACAACCCCGACGAGGAGCGGCTGGCAGAACTCGAGGGGCGGTCGGGAGCGCTAAAGTGGATCCTCGTCGCCTGCTTCGGCTATCAGGGGTTCAGCAACGCGAAGTTCGGCCGCATCGAGTGCCACGAAGCGATCAACGCGTTCGCTCGCGAGATCCTACTAACGGCGAAACAGCGACTGGAAGCCGGCGGCTGGCGCGTCGTCCACGGCATCGTCGACTCCATCTGGGTGACCCCGGACCCCGACGTCGACGACGCGGACCGCGAGGACCTCGAGGCGCTCGCGACGGAGATTACGGAACGCGTCGAGATTCGGCTCGAACACGAGGCTCACTACGACTGGGTGGCGTTCGTCCCGCAGCGCGAGAGCGACGCCGGGGCGTTGACGAAGTACTTCGGCAAAGTCGCTGGCGACGACGAGTTCAAGATCCGAGGCATCGAAGCTCGGCAGCGTTCGACCCCGCCGTTCATCGAGGACGTCCAGCGGGACTGTCTCGAACGGCTCGATGCCACGCGGTCACCGGATGCGGTACTCGGACGGCTCGAACGAGCAATCGACGAACTGCAGACGGGCAACGTAGCAGTGGAGCGGCTCGTCGAGCGGAATCGTGTCTCCAAGCCGCTGGAAGGCTACTCACAGAACACCCAGAACGTGGCCGCCTTGAAACGAGCTCGCGAGCAGGACCTGGCAGTCCATCCGGGCCAGGATATCGAGTACGTGGTCCTCGACGACGAGAAGACCTCGCGAGAACGGGTCGCGTTGGCTCACGAGGAGATCGAGTCGTACGATCCGTCGTACTACGAAACGCAGCTGGTCAGAGCTGTCGAAAGTGTGTTGTCACCGCTTGGCTGGGATCGCTCGAAGATCCGTCGCGAGCTCGCAGAGACACGGGTGCCGGAGCTGACGGCGTTCGGGGCCTGCGAGCAAGATTAACCAACACAGGGATCGATTGAGAGAGCTTTGTTGGTTAACCACGATTCTCACGATGACGAACACCCATACCCCGTATGCGATATAATTCTCATCGTCCAAACTGGCGCCCATAGCTGTATGTTCGACTGAGAGTGGCAAAGTGGGTTACTCTAGAGTGAACTATCCCACCCTACCGCTCGCCTGACAGCTCGCGCTTGAGGGTGGGGCTTCCTGTTTCCACGACGCGCTTTGCATCCGCAACAGAGGACACAGGGAGCGCAGTCTCCACAGGCGTTGATTCGGAGCGTCCCGCTCCTAACCGCTTATTCACACCACGAGAAAGAATGTTCCACGCCGCGTTCGCGTCTCTATCCGCCTCAAACCCACACGCCGGACACGAGTGTTCGCGCACCCACAGCGGCTTGCCCGTCGAAACACCGCAGGACGCGCATTCCGTGGTGGTTCCTGCCGGATCTACGGCGACGAAGTGCGTGCCTTCGCGCTCGCATTTGTATTCTAGCATCCGCAGGAACGTCCCCCACGCCGCCCCTGCGCGGTTCCGTGAGTTGCCGGGGAGTTCGACCAGTCCGGCGGCGTCCAAGTCCTCTACGGCCACAAGGTCGTATTCTCGGGCGTAGTAGTTCGACAACTTGTGGAGGAAGTCGCGGCGCTTACTCTTCAACTCGGCGTGACGCTCGGCCACGACCCGGCGCTGTTTCTCCCAATTCGCAGACCCGTGTTCCTTCCGCGAAAGGTCGCGCTGTGCGCGTTCCAAGCGTTCGCGCTCATCGGATAGGTCGAGGGATTCGATGGCGGTCCCGTCGGTGTCGTGGGCGTACTTGAGAATCCCAACGTCGATTCCGACGCGCTTCTCGGGGTTCTCCGGTTTCTCCGGCGGGTCGTCCGGAGTTTCGACGCCGAGAATGGCGTACCACTTCCCAGTCGGTTCTTGCTTGACGGTGACTGTCTTGATTTCGGTGTCGTTGGGTAGGTCGCGGTGGAACGTGAGTGGGACTTCTCCTAGTTTCGAGAGCCATAGTTTTGTCCGACCGCTCGTGTTCTTGAGCTTGAAGCCGGATTGACTGTAGGTGAAACTGCGGTACTCGTTCGGTGCTTTCCACTTGAGCGTCCCCACGCGGTAGCCATTCTCTTTGCGGCCGCGAAGCGTCGAGAGGTTGTCGTACAGCCGTTGTACGACCTTCTGTAGCACCTTCGAGTGAACGTGTTTCAGGTCGTTCCACCATTTCTTGAGACTCGGCAGGAGTTTCTGTTCGCTGTATACCGAGGTGTTGTCGGTGCGGTTGAGTCGGTGAAGGAAGTGGTTGTAGACCTGTCTACAGGTATCGACAGACCACGCTAACCGTTGTTCGAGGGCGTCGGACGGGTGGAGTCGGTACCTGTAGTTGTAGTTCATCGAGTGTGCTACTCGTCGGGTTCGGTGGTCCGGACGACTTTCACGTCTGCGCCACGCCAACCCTTCGGGACGAGAACGTGAGCGCCGTTGCCGGTGGCTTTGGCCGTCCCGTCGATGACTTCATGACCTTCGATTTCGTGTCTGTCCATCACCAATGTTTATATTATGTTTTAACATAAAGATGGCGGTGGGCCTGTAGGCCGAGCGTCGGACGGGTTTGCTACCTGTGCGGCGTTTACGAGAGCAAAGCTCTCGTGTGCGGACGAGACGCACAGCGTCTCGTCAACGCTGTATCCCCTCCCTACTCGCTCGCTCCGCTCGCTCGTTGAGGAAGGGGCCTTATCGCCTCAATTCAGGTAAACTACGAAGATCCTCATCTATTTAACCAACTAATCCGCGTCTAATCGCATCTCGTGTTGGTTAATAGCCTTGATGACTTTCCCTCGACTACTTAGACACATTCGCCTACGTTGGCACCCCACAGATACATTCGTGCCCTTGTCGAGACCGCCCAGTCACGTATGCATGAATCTCGGTGGCGAGCTCATACATCGCGTCAGCACGCGATGCTGAGGCGAGCCCGTCCTGATAGTACGTTTTTGCCCGGTGGTCACGCCAGAGATCTGCGAGATCAGCCCCATCGATTCCCCGAAAACACCGGTCACCGCCGCCTCTCGGTAGACACCAGGATGCGTTCCGGGGAGATCGTCCGGCTGCATCGTGCCGCGTTCGAGGAGGCGGAATTCCACGGTCCGTTCGATAGCGACGAACGACGCTTCGATGACGAGGGTGTAGTAGCTTGCATCCTGAAGCGCCTCGGCGCCGGCGAGCAAGCGACAGGCCTTCCGCAGCTGAAGGAGGGCGGCATCCTCGACATCAAGTCCGGCCTCGATATCTGTTGGGCGGCGGTCGAACGCGGCTTGCACGTTGTCGATGAGTTGCTCGATTCGCGTACTACTCATCGGCGACGACCTCCTTTCGGAGCGAGTCAAGGTCGCCGCTGCCGTACACCGTAATACCCTCCCCGAATATTTCGCGGAGTTTTGACCCGGCTCTGCGTGCGCTCTCGGCGGATTCAACATACGGCTCGAACGCGAATCGGTCACCGTCGAAGCGTTCAGACTGGAGATCAGCAACGACGTTAGTAATTCGTCGGCGAGCTGTCGTCCGGTCGCCATCGACGACGACGAAACAATCAATGTCGCTCTGGCGGTCAGCCTCGCCCCGAGCGACGCTCCCGAAAATAACGATACCGAGGAGGTCGTCGACGTCGTCGCCTTCGACAAAACAGGGACGCTCACGAAAGGTGAGCTCACCGTCACTGACGTCGTTCCATTGAACGAGAATTCGGAGGAAGACGTCCTGCGGTGTGCCCGCGGGCTCGAACAACGGAGCGAACATCCCATCGGCGAGGCGATCGTCGCTGAGGCCGGCAGCATGGGAGTCGCCGAGCGCGAGATCGATGATTTCGAGAGCATCACCGGCAAGGGCGTCCGGGCCGACCTCGACGGGACGCCCCACTTCGCTGGCAAGCCGGGGCTGTTCGAGGAGCTGGGATTCGACCTATCACACGTCCACGCGACCACTGACGGCGGTGTCGTCACCCAGACAGCCAGGCAGATGTGCGACCTGAACAACTGCCTCGACCTTCTCGACGAGACCGTCCCCGAACTCCAAGCAGAAGGGAAGACCGTTGTCCTCGTTGGAACCGAAGACGAACTCGAAGGCGTCATCGCAGTCGCCGACGAGATCCGACCGGAAGCGAAGCGAACAGTGACGCGACTCAAGCAACTCGGCGTCTCCCGAACGGTGATGCTGACGGGTGACAACGAGCGGACTGCCCGCGCGATCGCCGAACAGGTCGGCGTCGACGAGTACCAAGCCGAATTGCTCCCCGAAGAGAAGGTGACCGCGATCGAGGAGCTCGTCGACGAGTACGACGGCGTTGCGATGGTCGGGGACGGTATCAACGACGCGCCGGCGCTCGCCACCGCCACAGTCGGCGTGGCGATGGGGGCAGCCGGGACCGACACGGCGCTGGAGACTGCAGATATCGCTCTGATGGGCGATGACCTCGCAAAGCTCCCGTACCTCTACGAACTCGCAAACGATGCGAACGGCGTCATCCGGCAGAACATCTGGTCGAGTCTCGCTGTAAAAGCCGGGCTGGCAATGGCAGTCCCGTTCGGATACGTCCCTATCTGGCTCGCTGTCCTCGCTGGCGACGCCGGGATGACGACGGCCGTCACCGGGAATGCGATGCGACTCTCTCGAATCACGCCGGAGACAGACACCGAAACTAACGCTCTGGAGGGATAATATGGGGACAGAGAACGAGGAAACTGTGAATTCCCATATGGTGGCCGACCAGCGAGAATACCCGTTCGGACTCTCGTCTCCGCAGTTTGCCGTCCTCGTAGTGCTCATTGGGCTCATCGGCCCCGGTTTGTTGGTATACACTCTCGAACAGGCGAACCTCTCTGCCGTAGCTGATCTCGTGTGGATCGTCGGCTATGGCACAACCATATTTGTCGTTTGGTTCATCTGGCTTCGTCCGCTCGACTTCAGTGGCTCCTCCGCCCAGGATACATCGCTCACCGAGGAATCGGAACAGTCCGACACAGCACCTGAAGAAGGCGATAGCGAGACCGAACCCTCGGACCGTACTGAATCATCGGCGGAGGATTCGCCGTTGGCGACCGAAGATAGGTCGAAGGAGTCTACTCAAGAAAACCCAGAGTCCTCAGATTCGAAATAGCTCTCCCTCCAAAATGAATGTATGAGCCCCCACGAGCATACACAAGATACGGCAGAACACGAATCCGCGTCTGCAACAGGTGGCAGTACGCGCCGGCTTGCACTCGTCGCGGTCGTCAATTTCCTTGGATTCGTCGTCGAATTGGCTGGTGGACTCCTGTTCGGGTCGGTCGCGCTTATCAGCGACGCACTCCACATGCTGTTCGATATGCTGGCGTACGCGATGGCGTTCGGCGCGAGCTATACCGCCGAACGGTTCGAGGGTGGCGAGGCGTGGTCGTACGGTCTCCACCGACTGGAGCCGGTTGCGGCCTTCCTGAACGGCGTCTTGCTCCTCCCGATGGTCGGATACATCGTCTGGGAGTCCTACCAGCGGTTCCTCGAGCCGGTGGCGATCAATCCAGAGTTGACGCTGATCATCGCGACGGGTGGCCTGCTGGTGAACATCGGCTCCGTGTACGTGTTGCAGGGTGGTGAGATGAGTCTCAACGAACGCGGGGCGTTCTACCACCTGCTCGGTGACGCCGGGGGATCTGTTGCGGTAATCGTCTCGACTGCCGCCGTCGCAGTGTTTGACCTCCCTATCGCAGACCCCGTGGCGGCCGTGCTCATCGGGCTGCTGGTGCTCGCGTCGGCTGGGAACGTCCTCCGAGAAAGCACCTCGATCCTGTTGGAACGGAGCCCGGTGTCGTCCGAAGAACTCCGGGATGAATTGACGACACTCGATGGTGTCGACCAGATCGAGGATCTCCACGTCTGGCAAGTCTGTAGTCAACTCACCGTGGCAACCGTCCGGTTCACCGATACGGCGACCACTCTCGAAGAGCAACGGGGGATTCGATCCCGAGTCCACGACCATCTCACGAATCGAGGGATCGATCATGCGACCGTCGAGTTCGTCGGCCACGTCGACCTCGACACTGACCCTGCCGGCACCACGAACCACTCCCACTAACCATGTCCATCACAGCGTCCAGTCGAATGTTTGAGGTACTGGACGAAACGAATGAGAACATCATTGCGATTCGCGTCGGGCGGGGCACGCGAGCAGGATACCAAGAGCTGTACTCGCTCCTCGTCGAAAAGAGCGACCAGTACGAGCATATCCACGTGTATGAGGAAGTTCCGAACTGGACGTTCAGGACGTTTCTCACACATCTCCACGGAGTGGTTCCCGATCTCCGGTACGGTTCTGACTTCGATATCGCCCGGTACGCCGCAGTCGGAGACTCGAGATGGGCGAAACTCCTCTTCGACTGGTGGCGTGCGATCCGACCGATCTGGCCAGTTTCGCCCGACAAGATGCGATATTTCGACGTTACGGAACGCGGGCGAGCTCTCGACTGGCTTCGGGAAAAGGTTTAGTTACGAATACGGTCGACGCCGCCGACGACGATGAGGAGCGCAGAGACAAGCGTCAGGCCGAGTTGTGGTTCCCGGAACCAGAATGGCGTTGACGGAACGACTGCCCGAAGCCCGACCAGCAGTAGTGAGAGGCCCGGCACGCCGGCGTCAGGGCTGTCGACGCTGCTTCCCTTAGTCGTGTACTTCGGGGCTCCGACAGACTCACCGTAGGGCAGTCGGTCGGCTTCGTATGGAATACGCTCTGTTCGAACGCTCCAGACGACAGTCCCGGATTCGTCGACCTCTACGAGTCGCCGGTTGAGCGTGTCGGTGATGAGCGTGTTTCCGTTCGGGAGTCGATCCGCATCCCGGGGCCAATCGAGCTCGACACCCGCTGCCCGATCAAGAGCCCACGCTGGCTCCCATTTACCGGCCTCCGTTCGATGCAGTTCCACGACTCGGTCGTTCTCGTTATCAGCGACGAGGACGGCACCATCCCCGAGCCACTGGGGGTTGTGCTGGTGGTTGAGCACGTCGGGGTCACCACATCGAATATCGCCATCATTGTCATAGTCGTTCAACTGGCCGGATTTCCGGCAATTGGCATCGTTCGAATCGGTCGTATCCTCATTGATAACCTCAACGACGCCCTCGCCGCGCTCGATAACGAGAAGCTGGTTGGCATTCCGTACTGAGACGAGATAGCGCCCAGGGCCGATGACGTCCACGTCGTTGATGTGCAGCCAGTCGGTCGTCGTCGGATCTTGTGGGGCGTCGTAGAACGAACTCGCATTCCACTGCCACGTAACTTCGCCGTTCTTGACAGTAAAGATACGCTCGTACTCCATATCCGTCACAAGGTATTCTCCCGTCTGAAGTCGTTCGACATCGTGGACTTCGCTGTTCTTGTTCGTTCGCACCGGGAAGCTATACTCCGAAAGCACCCGAGTGTCTTGACCGGGGTCGATGACTCGGAATCCCGTTCGGTACAGGGAGACTCGTACGGTCCGCACGAAGCGTACCCGCTGTCCATAAACCCAGCTAACACTGTTCCGTTCTCTGTTTGCGTGACGTCGAAATAGGTATCAGCACTCGATTCACGCCAGGTAGTGTTCGTACCGTTGAGGAGGTAGACGCTGCCGTATTCGTGCCAGCCTGGGCCACCCCCCTGAGACCCGACCAAGGTTCGGGACGTCTGATCTGTCTCCGAAGCCGTCCCAATCGCAGGGGCGAGCATTGCACTGCTAACAAGCGTGAGAACGAACAGAACCACGCCGAAAAGGATTAGGTAGCTACCCCGACGGAGATCAGGAACGGCACCATTCGGAACGGAGTTCATTTCTGGATATACAGCGAGTACATGATGACCGCGAGGCCAAGGGCGACGAACAGGCTATTGATGAGTACGCCGAGGGCCAATCCGACAGAAAAGAACTGATTGGCCACTCCAGTCAGGATTGCCCCGAGTGTGATGATACCGAACCCGACACCAAGGACGCGGAGCGAGTCCTCACCCGTACGTCGATAGGCTTTAAATGCAATGTAGGTGATCCCGCCACCGAGAAGCAGGATTACGAACTTGACGACTGCAATCGCCGTGATGACGCCGTTCATACTTCGTCCCCCATCATCGACCAGATATCTGCAAGCCGTTCGTCGGTAGATTGCGGCGGCCGATCGACATTCACTGAAAACGTACCTGTGTCGTCCATAGAGATCGTGACGTCCTCGAACGACCGTTCGTAGTAGGTAACCCGTCCACCTCCAGGGTTGATCGTCTCTTGTTCTCGAACGAGGGAAGCGGAACTGAGGAGTTCTAATTTTCGATACAGCGTCGACTTGGGGATGTCACATGCGTCGAGGAGTGCGTTCGCAGTCATTGGTTCGATAGTTTCCCGGAGAATAGTCCGACACGCGGGATCATCCAGCGCATCGAGGACATCCTGCAGCTCCGAAGGGTCCTCGGAAGACACTGAATTATCTCCCATTATTCGAGAATACGTGTTCGTCGGGAAATGGAGTCCGATTATGGACGAGAGGCTCCATCGGCACCCCGTATTCATTACGGATCCGGGCTGGGGAGTGTTGATGGCTGATCCATCCAATGAGGGCAAACATAGTGACACAGTTATGAAACGTTATGATTCCTGTTGAGTTTCGAGTCGTTGTTCGCCGGCGTCGGTAATCTCGTAGAGACCCCTCCCGCGCGGAACAATACAGCCCTCACTGTGGAGATGAGTACACGCTTGGTTGATAGTGATCGGGTGCCCATCGACGATATTAGTGATCTCCATCACATGGCAAGGTGACTCGTCAACGAGCACCTCCAATACTTCGATCTCGGTCTGTATTGAGAACACGGTCATAGTAAATAACGTGTCATTGGTATATCCGTAGCTGTATTTCGCCCGCAAAGGCCGGCCGGTCAGTCATGCTGCGCGTACACCTCGAGAAGCTCTTGGTATCGATTCCGGATCGTGACTCGACTCACGTGGGCGACCTCACTCACCGTCTCCTGTGTGAGCTGCTCGTTCGTGAGGTGGGTCGCAGCATACAGCGCGGCAGCCGCCAACCCGGCTGGACTTTTCCCACTGTGGACGGCATTATCTGTAGCTACCTCAAGCAGTTCCCGCGAGCGCCGTTCTGCTTCGTCGCTCACGTCAAGCGATGACGCGAATTGTGGGATATATTGCGTGGGGTCCTCGGGCTTGATCTCCAGCCCGAGTTCTCGGGACAGATATCGGTACGCTCGCTGGATCCGGATTTTCTCGACACGGCTGACGTCGGCGAATTCAGTCAGCGGCCGTGGCATTCCGTGTTGTCGGGCAGCCGCGTACAACGACGCCGTCGACATTCCTTCGATCGAGCGACCCGGGAGCAGGTTCTGCTCTACAGCACGTCGGTACAGGACGCCTGCAGTTTCCCGAACCGATTCCGGAAGTCCCAGGGCGGACGCCATACGACTGATCTCCCCAAGCGCTTGCTTGAGATTCCGCTCGTGGGCATCCTTCGTCCGGAACCGCTCGTCCCACGTCCGAAGGCGCTGTAATTGAGCACGTTTGCGACCCGAGACCGCCTGTCCATAGGCGTCCTTGTCCTGCCAGCCGATAGTCGTGCTGAGTCCCTTGTCGTGCATCAGCTGCGTCGTCGGAGCCCCGACCCGACTCATTTCATCGCGTTCATCTGACGTGAACGCACGCCACTCAGGACCGTGGTCGATTGGATTATCTTCAAAAACCAATCCACAGCTTTCACAGGTCGCCTCACCGCTATCGCCATTCTGGGTGATATGGCCCTGACACTCGGGACAGGTGTTGTCGTTAGCAGACTTCACCTCACGGTCGCGTTCATCTATTGACCGTTCCTGGGTATGTTCTTGAGACATCATAATCTCGGCCTATAGGGGTTTTCCCTACAAACCGTGGGTTTTCTTAACAGTCCCGTGGGACGGCTCCTCAATGAATCGCTGGCGGTGTCCCACTCGCTGGGAATCCGGCCTAACACTTTGTCTCCAAGACATCAACTCCTCACACCGCAAGTCAACGTCCCTACCCACTATTATGTCTCAAGCCCGACTCCGCTGGCACGATTTGCGAACCACAATTTCACAGATTCCGGTCGAGTACAGGCATATCGCCGGTTTCACGCTACTAGTGACGTATATCGTGATGCTTCTCGGAGCCTACACTAGTGCAATCGGTGCTGGACTTTCCTGTCCTGATTGGCCAACCTGCTACGGGACGTGGGTTCCCTTCCTTCAACCCGAGATCATTGCTAACTCGCCATACTCTGCACTCCAAATCTTCGCTGAGTGGGCTCACCGTGGACTGGCGATGACGGCCGGGGTTCTGATCGTCGGCACGACCCTTGGAGCGTGGGTGACACACCGGAATACCCCGATTGTCAAATGGTCGGCCACGGCCGCTCTCGCCCTCCTTCCGTTACAGGTTATCCTCGGAGGATTGACCGTCACGGAAGATCTCCAACCGATCATCGTGACGACTCATCTTGGCGTGGCAATTCTTATTCTCCTCTGTCTCCTGACGACCTGCCTCGTCGCATATCTCCGCCGCTGATGCCCCTTGCGTATAACACAATGCCACAGATACCGACGATTCAGCTCACTATGAGAGCAGAACACGGAGCCTATGAAATCTACACTTGGAGTAGTGATCACGAATGACTGCCCATACCTGCCCGATCTGTACAGATCAATTCGAAACAGCGGGAGCAGCGCGCGACCACACATGGAACGCTCACAGCGCATACCACTATTGTGGTGAACAATTCGGTGACGAAACTGACGAGCAGCTCTATAGACACTGGCTCGTCGCGCACCCCGACGACCTCTCACGTGTGGATTACAAACGGGCTGAGACAGTCGTTGATTCACTCACGTTCTCAGAGCGGCTCTCCGAGGGAGGTGTCGGGGCTGCTGTCGGAGGACTAACCCGCCGACAGCTTCTCCTCGGCGGTGGTGGTGCCGCCACTGCCGGTCTCGTGATCGGCGCCACCGCTCTCTCTAACAATACGAGTACTGAGCCGGATGACGACGCGACTGCTGGAGGTGATACGGGTGCCGTTACCACTGCCCCGATTCCCGACTCGCCTGGAGACTTCCGCTATGCGACGATGGGGTCTGCTGATGCCGATGTCACGGTCACATACTTCGGGAGCTGGAAGTGTCCGTACTGCGCCCAGTTCAGTACGGAGATGCTTTCACAACTCGTGACGGACTACGTGGAACCAGGAACAGTCGCGCTCGAGTTCCGCAATCTCGCATATATCGGTGGCGACCCGTTTTTGGGCCCCGATGCACCGGCAGCCGGTCAGGCCGGATTAGCCGTCTGGAACACCGACCCAGCCTCGTACTGGCCGTTTCACGAATACGTGTTCCGGAATCAGCCGCCCGAAAGCGACCAGTGGGCGACCGCCGATAGGCTGGTTGAGTTTGCTCAGGCAGCAGGCGTCTCCGAGACAGCGTCGATCCGCAGGGCGATCCAAGAAAACCAGTACGACGACGCGCTTCGGGCGACTGACAGGGCTGCGAGCGATTCCGGTGTCGACGCCACACCCACGCTCCTCATCAATGGCACGACGGTCAACCCACTCGGAAACGAAGAGCGAGCAAGACAGTTGATCGAAGATGCAGCTGGATCAAACTGAGTCATGGATGTCCGACGGACGATTCTGGCTTGCAGGCGGGGCAGGCGTCGCGGCGATTGCAACCTTCGGAAGCCTCTGGTTCAGTCTCGGCCTCGGTCTCGTTCCGTGTACCCTCTGCTGGTACCAACGTATCCTCATGTATCCGCTCGTCGTCGTTCTCGGCGTTGCCGTTCTCGAGAGCCACAACACAATCTGGCGAACGGTCGTTCCACTGACCGTGATAGGAGCTTCAATCGCGGGATATCACTCCGTACTCCAAGCAACAACGGCCTCATGCACCTTTGCTGGCCCCTGTGCAGTCGTCCAGTGGCAGGCACCAGTACTCGGACTCACGATTCCGAATCTCTCACTCATCGCGTTCGTGTTCGTTACGATTACAGTCCTCGCTGGATCCAACCTCGTCGAACCTGAACGTCAGCTATGAACAAAATCACTACCGCGGGATGTCTTGGAATGAATAGCGCCGCAATCGACCTATCGAAGCCAGCTTGTAGGGTGGAGCCCTACGCTCACATCTGATTAATGTCGTCGATATCTCGCTTCCGGTCTGTCGCCTCGGCGATTGGTCTCACGTATGGGTCATACGTCGCGGGGGCTATCGTAATCCTTGCCGTCGCGACAGTCGTCGGGTTGTTCGGAGTCGACCTCGCATCGCGCCCAGCCCTCAGACTGGTTGTGAGTACGTTCTTCCTTCAAGGAGTGACGTTTGGGGGCATCGCCATTCTCTATCTCAAAGGCCGTGATCTCGGATTGGGATTCGTTCCAGTTCGTCTCCCTGGCAAACGTGATGGGGCGGTGATTGTTGGCGGGAGTATAGCGATTTTGGGGTTGCTCTTTGTGGCGTCCTCAGTAATCACAGCCCTCGGTCTGAACTCGGCTCAGAATCAGATCGTCGAGGTCGGGCGGCAAAATCCGAGTGTATTTCTTCTTCTGATCCCCCTCCAGTTCCTGTTGGTCGGCCCGGGAGAAGAACTGTTGTTCCGGGGCCTCGTACAGGGCACCCTACGTGAAAGTCTCCATCCGGCTCGGGCAATCATCCTCGCAAGCGCTCTGTTCGCATCGATCCATCTCTTCTCGTTGTCAGGGGAAGGCAAACTGGTGTACATCGGTATCGCATTCGTTCTGGCCCTCGTACTGGGAGCAGCATACGAGTACACGGACAATATCGCAGTACCGGCTGTGATTCACGGGACGTATAACGCGGTGCAGTTCGCAGGGGCTTATCTGACGGCGACGGGCGGATTCTGAAAAACTGACCACTTTGTCGCCTCAATTTTTGACTCCTAACGGCGACCAAGTATAGATGAGAAGCCGCCATCTCCATTCGCCTTGTGCCGAACATATCCACGCGCTGTCCCGTGAATTGGGACACCGCAGTCGCCCTATGTTTAGGCCACCCAAAATACCGAGTGTATTATGACCACACGTTTCGGCGCACCCGGAACCGGACTGTCTCGGCGTGAGTTTCTCGCGGCAACTGGCGCGACCGGCATCGCTTCGTTAGCAGGCTGTTCTGCGGGCGGAGCCAACGAGCCAGCAGCAACGAGCGATACGCCCACGCAGGCACAAACTGACTCGCCTAATCTCCCCTACACCAGCCCTCCAACAATCGTCAACGTCGACGAGCAGGGTGGCGAAGTGACGATGCGGACTCAGCAGGCCCGCCACGCGGTCCACCCGCTCGATACAATGGGTGGGCCCGTCGAATTCCCGCGCGTCTGGGCGTTCCAGGCCGACGACAACGACCCCAGCGTCCCAGGCCCAATTCTCAGAACGACCGAGGGTAACGCGATGGAGGTGACACTCGATAACACCGATGGCCGACGCCCCCACACGATTCACTTCCACGGAGTTCGCAAGACGTGGGAGAACGACGGCGTCCCGACGACGACCGGGATTCAGGTCCCGCCAGGGGAGACACACACCTATGAGATTCCCGCTAACGTCCCTGGAACGCATTTCTACCATTGTCACTTCCAGACCCACCGACATATCGACATGGGCATGTACGGGATCTACCGAGTCGATCCCGAAGGCTACGAACCGGCGGACCGCGAATACTTCATGACGATCAAGGACTGGGATTCGCGGGTTCCGCGGAAGTGGGCCGGTGAGGCGGACTTCACATACAATTCGGCCAGTCGCAATCCGGACGTATTCACCGTCAACGGGAAGAGCGCACCCCGGACGCTACACCCCGAAGAAGGGTCACCGATCATCGTCGACGAGGGCGACTCAGTTCGTATCCACCTCGTTAACGGTGGGTACATGTCGCACCCGATGCACATCCATAACCACCGCTTCCAGCGTGTCGAAAAGGACGGCGGGACGATTCCGGAGGCTGCCCGCCACGACATGGACGTCACGAACATTGCCCCTGCTGAACGACACACGATCGAATTTACTGCCGATGCAGACCCCGGTATCTATTTGATGCACTGCCACAAGGTCAACCACGTCATGAACGGCACGTTCTATCCCGGCGGGATGCTTACCGGCGTGGTCTATCGGTCCGTCATGGATACGGACATCTTCAACCAGCTTATGGAGTACGCCGGTTACTCCACGTAGAGACTCTCTACACGACGACCAGGACTGGGTCCAACTGAACGATAGGGGTTACCCGGCTCTGGTGGATTCCTGTTGCATGTATCGGAATAAATCTGAATCAACACAGCTGGGGGCTAGCATGGACCGCAACCCAGCGGACTTCGGCTACTGAGTCGGCCTATTATGGACTGGCGCGGAACTCGCCATGTTTCATTCCCAAGAAGAACGCGATGACCGAGAAGACAATCATCGAGGGTAGAACCATCATAAAGACCGTCGAGGAGGTCATCACGGTCGTGAGCGCAATCGCCGCGACAGCGACAATTACGACGAGGGGAGCCACCGAGCGCACAAAGTCGAATTCCATATGTACTGTTGTGACCGGATAGACAAAACCGTTAACAAAGTAGATTTGCTGGAAACCGGCACTGACACGGGGCGAGCGGAAGCCCACCCCTTCACAGTAGTTGATGAAGTGGATTATTTGATGTGTTTGACGCCCAATCACGCCGATTCTGAGAGTCGTGCACCCGGTCCACGGGGTCTTTCGATTCCATCGCCGAATTTGCCAGCACTAATCGCAGCCAAATCAGCAACTACTGTTCAGCCATGGGAGGACATCAAGACTGAGTAGAAGGTGAAAGAGAGAACTACTCATATTGGGAGATGATCTCCAAGATATCGACAAACGTCGCCAATACCGGATAGTCAACCTCCAGACCCTCATAGAGGTACGAACAGAGGTCAGTGTAGGCATCCACGTCTGCCGACTGATCGATTCGATGAGCGTGGATTTCCTCCTGCCGTTGCTGGATCCAACTCTTACATTCATCGTTCAACATGTGAAGCGTGTCGTATCGATCGGTCAGTTCAGTATCTGAGATTCCCTGTGATTCCGTAGAATCAAGTTCTACTATCGCCTCTCGGATCTCTTGACCTGTAGATTGTGCGTCTTTGAGCGTAGTGAATTCAGCCTTGAGCGCCTCCAGAAAGACCCGGCGGTTGTCAATACACTGCTGTGCGGCCTCGAGGAGTTGTTGTTTGATGAGCGGTGAGAACGTAGTCGCTTCCGAAATTAGAACCAGCACGTCGACACCGAATTCGGCACTGAGGCTCTCCTCGAACGAATCACCGTACACGTCGCTGTAGTGGCCGACCGCCATCACAGTATCATGATACCACGGCTCGATGGTATCACGAATCGACTTCTCTTCGGATGTAAGGTTCTGATCCACTCCAACAACGGACCGTTCGAACCGAGGAGTCTGTGTGTCAACGGTCTGAATACGCTGGTGAAACCGTTGGAATGCTCGACATTCGCGTTCGACCTCGCGTCGTTCTCGCCGAACACTATCGAGGGCAGCATCCGTGTATGTCGGCCACGAGCCTTGTGCGAGCGTCATCGACAGCGTGTGTCTCCGTACTGACGGTCCGAAGCACTGTCAGTGTCGACCATATGGTGTACAAGTGATTCTGGAGCGCACAGCTCGCAGGGTACGCGACCGCCTACCCGGAGAACGAGCTGTACGAGACGCTGCCTTGATCGACGATGGTCTGGCTTTCAGGAACGTCGCCGTCCGGCGGCATACTCCCCTCCGCGGGACCGCCGGGTTCGCCAACGACAATCCGACCAACCATCTCCAGGGACTTGTGCGGGATACAGAAATAATCGTACGTCCCCGTAGTCTCGAACGTATGCTCGTAGGTCGCACCCTTTTGGCTCAGCGTTTCACTATTGAACGCCTCCGCTCCCTCGGGGATCCGAGTTACTGAGGCCGAACTCGTGCCCTCTTTGTAAGCGGTTGCTGAGTGGCTCCCACTCTGGATTTCGAACGTGACTGTCTCACCTGATTCGACGAACAGCCCGATTGGATCGAAATAATACTCGCTCCCTTCGGTGACCATCATGACAGTATTCGAGTCGCCCGACCCACCAGCCGTCTCCTGCGTTGCGGTCGTGGTCGGCTCGTCGCCACCGTCCCCGTTCCCCGAACTGCTACATCCTGCGAGACCAGTTACGCCACCTGTTGCTAGGATTCCAGCTGTCTTGAGAACTTGTCGACGTTCCATACCGGGATATCAAAGCCCTCAGCATAAGGGGAAACGGCGGATTCCCAGTGAATAGGACACCGCCTGAATTTGAAGTACTGGGGCCACAAGTTCGAGATGCTCCGTTAGTGTAGCTCGGCCAATCATCTCGGCATCTCACGTCGCGGACCGAGGTTCAAATCCTCGACGGAGCATTCCCCATTCGTTCCATTGCTCTACTCAGAACCCTCACAGATGGCCACCGCACAAGAAGAAACCGAGGAACACATTTTAACCCGTTATGTCTCTGTAGAGATCTGTGCAATCACCAGCCCGTGTCTGATTGTTCTTGCCACCGCCACGGTCGTATACAGCTGGCCACCGGCTGTTCTCGGATGGTTTGTATCCGGCTTACTCGGACTTCTTGTCGCCGTAGCTTCCGGTCGGACATCAGCAATCAAGCCCAGTCTCGTCAAGTGGCCCCGGCCTGAGTCGAGAGGCGATTTAGCGGTGAATGCCATCGCGTACAACGGCGTCTTGATTATTAGCACCGTCCTCGGGCAAATCGTGTGGACAGCAGCGAATAGTCTCCTACTCGCTGCAGTGGTTGGAGCCGTTCTTCCGGTCTGGTTCCTCAAGCATATACAGTTCCTCGTATTTCTGGACAGCGAGTGAATTCACCGTGCCGGTCATACTTTCGGAGGAGGATATTTCCACACCCAGCATGATCCAACGACAGTCAAACCCAGGATATCAGGGGTGAATCAGTCAGGTAGAAGTGGCTCCCTGTCCAAGACAGAATAATGTCACCAGAAGAGCGTCAACCACGTGGGGCCCCCTCCCGTGGACAGACCTCTCGAATCGGATCTATTCGGCCACTCTCTGTACTTCTCGCAGCGATTGTTACGCTCACTCAGGTTCCCGTCGCGTCCGCCCACGGTACAACCGGAAGCGGTGGACTCTCGCAAGGACACGGTGTAATTATTGCTTTCGTTGGTGCCGTTATTCTCGGTGGATTCATCCTTCTCAAACGGACAGATCGGATCACGGAGACAACCGCTCTGTACGGCGTGTTCGCCGGTATCGCTATCACTGCACTCGGAGCTGTACTCTTCGAAGGGCTCTCCCCAGATCCGACATATACTGCGAGTTCGATGCCGTTCCCCCGAGCGTGGTATCAGCCACTGGCGCTGCTGAGTGGCTTGGGCATCATGGTCGCGAGCTTCGTCGTTGGGTGGCTCCGCTGGCCATCCCGACCACGGTACACGTTCCTCGGCATCCTCATGGGATTGTGGATCTCGTACCCCTACCTCCTTCCAGGACTGGCAAGCGATACGCATCCACTCGGGTACGCAATCGTCCTCGGCACGCCAATCCTGGTCGGTTATGTCGTCTGGAAGGACGCAGGGAGTGTCATCCGCGCAGTCATGCGTGATCCAGTTGCGCGTCGCTTCGGCATCGGCGTCGGTGTCGTGTTAGCACTCTTTTTCGTCTCTATAACAGGATACCTCTCGTTTTTCCCCGAGGAGGGCTTCCCCGAAGAGGTGACGGTCGTCGTTCTACCCGCAATCTATCAGCTAGTATCGTGGCCGACGCTCGAAATCGCGATTCCGCATCTCCCGTTCATACATATCCCGTTCTTCCTAGCCCTGTCACCCGGCCAGGTCATCGTCGTCGGGATGCTGAGCGCACTCATCGGATTGAACGCCGCGCTCATCGCCCGGCACTGGCGCGTCGAGGAACGAGCCGGCATGACCGAAGGGACCGCCGGAAGTGCTGCAATCGTCGGGACGTGTACCTGTGGGTGCTGTGGGCCACTCGTTGCGAAGATCGCGGTACTTGCTGCCGGGCCATCGATTGCCGCCCCTCTCTACTGGGTCTTCGTCGATTCGGCCTCGCCGCTCAGTGCAGTATTCATCGTTGGAAGCTTCGTCCTCTTCACCGGAAGTCTGATCTACTCGGTCCAAGCAGCCCGACAGCCCGATCAATCGGCTGCCATCATCCCGGCCGACTGAGGTAAGGTATCTACCGTGATCTCACGGTACCAAGGGGGACAAATGTCTCAATATATGAAGGGGAAACGTCGTCAGTACGTGTTTTTGGTACTGGCAGCGGTACTGATCGTTGTCGGTACCCTCGCGACCGGCTTCCTCCTGTCGACCCCGTTCTACCAGATCTTCTCTGGAGCTATCATCGTCGCGGGCTTTGCGGTCGGGTACGCGGGCCTCAGTGTCTTCGAACTTCTCAACTGAAGCGATAGGAACCGACTCCACCCGGTTACAGCAGGTATCTGCCGCTTCGCGGGGTTAGAGCCGCTACTCGGTAAGCAGGTCTCGAAACGAATTCGCCGCGAGGAGACCGCCGGTCGCCACGACCGCTCCCATCGCAAACACCGGATTCAGCAACCCCGTCGCCGCAAGGGGCATCGTGATCCTATTGTAGAGCAGCGCTAGCCCGTTGTTCTGTTTGACACGCCGACGAGCTGCATCTGCGAGGTCGAACGTCGTCCCCACCGCTGCGAGATCGTCATCGACGATAGAAATATCCGCGGCATCGGACGCGAGTGCCGTTCCACCACCGAGCGAGATTCCCAGGTCTGCGGTCGCAAGAGCCGGTGCATCGTTCGTTCCATCACCAACCATCGTAACCTGTCCCCGGGACTGTAACCGCCGGATCGTCGCGGTCTTGCCTGCCGGCGGGACCCCCGCAAAAACGTGATCGACGGCAGGATGACTGTCGAGAAAGTCAGTGGCAGCCTCGTCATCACCGGTCAGAACGACGATCTCGATATCACGGTCATTCAGATGCGTGAGTGTGTCATCCCAACCCACCCGTGGTTCGTCGCCCACGACGATGACGCCCTCTGCATGACCGTCACGACCGACGACGACCGGAAGGTGACCGGCCGTTCGTGCCTCTGCGGCACGCGTCTCGATCCGCTCGCTAACCGACCACCCCAGTTCCGCGAAGAGATCGAGATTCCCGACGAGAACGCGCGTGTCCTCGACGACTCCTTCGACGCCGGTCGCGTGGCTCGTGAATTCAGTGATGTCCGCTGCGTACTCGTGGTCACTGCCATCGGCAACCCCCCCATCGGCTCTTGAGCGATCGCCCTCCTGATTCCTTTGTGCAAACGTATTCACGATTGCGTCGGCCGCTGGGTGGGATGCTCGCTGTTCGAGGGCCGCGACGATTGCAAGCAGATCCGACGGTGCATCCGCCTCGAGGACATCCATCTGGCCGGTCGTGAGCGTCCCCGTCTTGTCGAAGACGACGACGTCGACGTCCCGAAGGCGCTCGAAGACGGTCTCGTCGAAGATGACGATGCCCCGCTCTACCGCTTGTTCGATACTGGTTGCCACCGAGAGCGGGGTTGCCAGGCCAAGTGCCCACGGACACCCCACCAAGAGAACTATCAGCGCCGTCAGGACGGCGACGGGAATGCCAGCCCCCACCAGAAGCGACCCCAATCCAGCGAGTACCGCCCCACCGACAACGACCGGGATGATGACTGACGCGAGCCTATCGGCCTGCCGCTGGACACCGTGATCCCCACTCTGGAGATTCCAGACAGAGGTGATGAGGCGATCGATACTACTGGTTGTCTCATCGCTCACCGTGAGGACAGCAGCCCCATTTGTGACGATCGCCCCGCCGACGACCTCGTCCCCAGCTTGTTTCGATACCGGTAGCGACTCGCCCGTCACGATCGCTTCATCGACCGTGCACTCACCCTCAGCGAGAACACCATCGACTGGGATGCGTTCGCCCTCACGGACGAGAACCCGTTCCCCGGGTTCAAGACCGTGTACGTCGACCATCGTCGTCGTCCCATCGGCGCCATACCGCCTGGCTTCGGTGACGTGGGAGATAGTGAGATTAGTCAGGCGATCCATCGCTCGCTGCTTGCTCAGTGATTCGTAGAAGATGGCAGCCACCACACTCGCGGCAACCACGATCGTGAGATCGTAGAAAACGTCGATCCGACCGAGGAGAAAGGCGATCGTACTGTACACGTAGGCACTCACGATGGGGAGTGCGACAAGCAGGTCCGTGTTCGGCTGTCGCATCTTCAGACTGACATATGCACCCTGTAACAGCGGCAGGCCGGTGAACACGAGGACGACACCCGTCAGAACGAGAAAGAGCGGCAGGATCAACAGGCCATCTCCACCGCCGATCCCGGACGCACTCGCGTACATATCGAGCGTCCCCTCACCAAAGAACGACGAGAGCTGCGCCGGATAGAGGAGGACCGCATACGGGAGGAGCATGAACGTCCCGAAAATGACACCAGCAGCGTAACGAAATCCCAGCACCTCGTCAATCCCTCGTTCATTCTGCTCGTCCGACCGGCGCGACTGCCCGATTATAGTCGGTGCGTCATCGCTCCCTCCAGCACGGAGGGTTGCCGAATAGCCGAGTGTACTCAGGGTATCACAGAGAGTCTCCTTCGAGACGCGGTCAGGGTCGTATGTGATACGGATCGTCTCGGTGACGTAACTCGCCGCGGCGTCAGTGACGCCCTCGCAGCCTTCAGCAACCGATTCCAGAAACGCTTCACACGTCGCACAGTGCATTCCGTCGACCTGGAAGAAGGCTCGTTCCTCAGTCCCCGTTGGACGCGGATCTGCCTCGCGTTCGCCCGCTCTAATTCCGGATTCATGTATAGTGCCGTCTGTCGGGGCCATCTGACTGTGAACCCCATCGCTACCGAGCCCCCGATGGACGTTTCGACAACCATCACAGCAGAAGACGATGTCGTCCTCAGCCACGACTCGATCGTCGGGGACAGCCCTACCACAAAGCGCGCACGGGGGAGATAGTGATTGAGATGAAGACACAATTGATTACCACCTGCTGACAGCGGGCCGATCACAGACACGGAGCCTCAACGGCGACCTCAGCCGAAAGGACATTACCGGAGATACAGATGCCTCGATATTAAACGCTATTCGGTGACGAGTATACTCGTAGATACCCTTGGTCCGAATCTCCGCCTTTGAGGACCAGAGAGAACATATGCCACCCCTCAAAAATTGGAAACAGACGGATGCACGATCTGACTGGGTTTCAGCGGGACATCTTGTACGTAACTGCTGGGCTCGAGGAACCACACGGGCTCGCAATCAAGGCCGAACTCGACGACTACTACGAACAGGAGATCAATCATGGGCGGCTCTATCCGAACCTCGACGACCTCGTCGACAAAGGACTGCTCGAGAAGGGTGAACTCGACAAACGAACGAACGTGTACACGGTCACACAACGCGGGGTGCGGGAAATCAAGGCGCGACGTGAGTGGGAAAGCCAATATTTAGAGGACGTGAACGCACCCACGACGTCGTAGAACCAGGCAAGTAGAACTCAGTATAAAAGCGGGACTGCTTTACCCACTTCCCACGAATACACAGTTAGATGGCTCGGCTCGTTTTCTATCACCACCCACAGGCCGAGAATTTCTCACTCAAATATAGCTCGGCATCGGTAGCAGAAATTCGTTCTCAGCGGGAGCGATCCGACGAGTCGACAAAGCTCATCGGGTATCCCTTCGAAACACCGGTCTATGTGCTCTACGAAGGCGATTCAGAGATCGAATTAGCCCAAGACATCAACTTCGATCAGGAATGGCTGAGCGACCGTATTCGTGACCTCCCCCGTGCTGGACAAGTTGTCGCATTCCGATTAGTGGAATTGCTCGAAGCCGCTGTCGATGCTCGCGAAGAGGATGAGTTTCGACTCTACAAGGAGTTCGAACCACAAAAGATCCAGCAGGGACTTGATCACGTATCCTGGGGAGCACCACTCCCGACCGTCGCTGGAGAGGTGATGTCGAATTTGATTCTCCGACATTCCCTCCCGAATGCGAATCATCGAACTGGCATCGCGATGCTTCAGTTCTGTATTGAGAGTGTGGATCCGGATTTTGAGATGTCACGAACACACGTCGACGACGATACCTGGCGAGAGTGGGTCAATCCCTACATCGTCGATTCCAAGCGGCTCATCACGGTCCGACGGAACAACCTCCGTTTCAAGCAACTCGAAGACCTGAACGTCGACCTCGTCGAACGGAAAGACGGAATCCAAATCCGATTAGCCGAGTTCGAGCTGGATATGCACTGGCGAGAAGCCCTTTCGAAGTACGCTGAGCAGCATGAATCCCACTGTACGGACTTCGCGCAGGCAGTTCTCGAACGTGCAGAACGGGACGATCTGCTCGACCGTCAACGACCCACGAAACAAGAGTTCATCACGTATCTGGAGGACGGACTCGTCGAACGTGACTTCAGAGAAATGTTCTGATCAGTCGCGAAGCTCGGCGACCGACTGACCGACCTCACGGACGTGTTCACTTCGCTCAAGATCAAGTTCTTCAGCGAGGTAGTCGACCGTCTCTTCGAGGCTCATACCGAAAAGAAGTCCGTCAAGCAGTATAAACCTAGTGCTGGAGCAGCCAAATAGCTGATCAGGAGAAGTGTCTTTTTACGCCGTACGACTTATCCTTCTGGTAATGAGTGAGGAAGAAGACGAGGAACCGAGTAGTGAAGCTGATTTTGAGGAGTTGATGGAGGCGATTCAGGAGGAGCGCCAGGAGCGTCAGGAGCAGGTATCGTTTGAGTGGGTAGAGACGGTTCGTGAGGCCGGCGAATTATGGCGTAATGTAGGAGATATAGAAACGGTTGCTGAGGAGACTGACTTGTCTGTGGAGACGACGAAGGAGGCACTCACGGTTTACCGATTGATCTTCGAGGATCCCTCGGATGTGGCGACGAAGGCGTCGAGGCCATCACGAGCGTACTTTTCTCTGGAACAAGAGTTGAAGGAGGAGTTCGACGAGGGGAATGACGATGAGCCAGTTGAAGATCTGCTTCGAGAGTATGTCGGTGCGCTGTACTTGGACCACGATATTGAGGATTTGTCAGTAGGTGAGCCACCAGAGGAGGAGACGCCGCCGCTACCCTTTGACTGGGAAGGATTGAATCTGGATATGAGTGAGCTAGTTCCGAGTGTTGAAATCCCGGCTTCCACGATTGCTGCGGTGGCTAATATTCCGGACATCCACGATACGGTTCTTCAGAATCAGACTTCTCTTTTAGCTGGCGTGGTGGGTTCAGATCTGTTTCGAACGGAAAAAATGGTGGCAAGTGCCCTCCAGCCGATTATTGCTCAGCAGGAGATGGCACTCGCACGGAGTTTGGCTCCATTGACTGCGGTCATTGAGGAACAGCAAAATATGATTGCTCGATCAGCTGCTTTGATGCTATCTGATGTGATTGCAGATATCCGGGTTCCTCAGTCTGTATTGGCTGATTTAGCGGCAATTCAACCGTCCGTAAGTGCGGCAGCTGCGGCCAGTGGCTATCCGTCTTCCCAGTTTGAGAGGTCGGTTGTTGATCCGACGTCGACGACAAGTGTAGACGCCGAGCCGTTGGAGGCTACTGCCGAGGTGGTTCCGGAGGCGGGCCCTGCTGAGACTACTGTGGATGCTACTCTGCCGGATGCAGGTAGTTTCTCTTTTGAGTTGGCGTTGGAGGTACCGACTCAGATTACGTATTTCATTTTAGCAGGTTCTGAGACCAGAGAGTGGTTTAATGAGCAACCTACAAATTACCAGCGGGCAGTTATTGGAGGGATAGCGGGGTATATTGCTTACTCGATGACGTCGAAGTGGGGTGCTGCAGGGTACGCTGCCGCGGTTCTGACTCCGTTGATCCGGCAGATGCTCAAAAACGAATAGTCCTCAATTGGTCATCTACCCTGTCTTCTTGAAAACGTATTGTGTTGAGAGCGCGCCTACAATTATGTAAGACTATCAATCTCTTCTAGTGCTTCAGTTGCGACGTCGCCGAGTTCACCAGCTTCAATATGTGAGTACCGCTCTCTCACCATCTCCTCAGAGTTGTCTAAATACCGGGCAGCGACGGTGTAACCAAACGCACGAACAAGAACCTCACCCATCCCGCGGCGACCACCGTGGGGGGCAAGATATTCGTGTTTTGGATGGTCGATGTCGATCTCTGCGGTCTCCGAGAGTCGCTGAAGAATCGACCGTGCTCCATCCGTTGTGATCGACGGCGGCCGAACGTCCTCGTCGAGAGCCAACAATAGGTCGCGAGCGTACTCCTCACGTCGCTCATCGATTGCATCCGGGTGTTCCCCTTGGTCAGCCAGCTCGTCCCGCACGAGCCCTGCGAGCGTCCGTTGGTCGAACGTCGGAAACACCGGCCAGCGCTCCGTCGGTGGGTCCATCAGCCTTCGATAGCTCCGCAGCGGCGAGATCACCGGGTCAGGGAGACTCGCGGCATCCCACTGCTGTTTCTTCCGGTAAACGTCCATACTCCCGTCGTCGAGCGAGAGGTCCTCCCAGCGGACGCCGCGCCGGCGCGGATCGTTCGGATCCCGAAGGAGTTCCCCGACGCGGACAGCTGTGTACGCGAGGACGAACACCAGAGCCCGGTCACGAGCCGCCTTCAACGCCGCGTAGTGCGCTCGCTGCTTGTCGACGGGATCAGTATCCTCCGGGAGTGTCGTGTACGCCTCAACGGCGTCGCGGGCACGTTCGTCGACGTTCTGGGTAAGCGCGTGGCGCTGCTCGGACGTCCAAGCCTGCTGGTCACCGGGCTTGCGGCCGTCGTCCTCCGGCAGCGGCGCCATCGCACTCGCCCGCTGCGCGTAGTGCGCTTCGAGATATCCCTCGTTGACACACCACCCGCACCACGCAGAGATATAGCGGTAATAGGTTTGTACCGTATTCTGTTTGAGTCCTCGATCTCCACCGAGATGCCGGGCGTACTCCCGGAAGACGCGTTCGTCGAGATCGACGAAGGTCGGCTCGCGGTCGAGGTCGTCGGGGACGATCCCGGTCCAGCCGTCGGCGCCGCGGTGGCCGGCGGCCCACTCGGCGAACCGCTCGAGCTCGCGTGCAGCGTTACGCCGATAGTTCCCGCCGTCGCCACCGCGGCCTTTCCCCTTGTCCTGGAGGTAGCGCTCGAAGGAACTCGCGAGTGACTGATCGGTGCGTTCTCGGGGTGTCATGGTTCCTCGTTCGCGTACTGGTAAGTCGGACGAGCATCCTCGAGGAGTGCTTCGACGATTTTCCAGAGGATCAGGGAAGGAGTCTCGTGTTCAAATGTGATCCCCCAGCGGTCCTCCGTATCAGCAGCTGAGTACTGGAAATGCGCCTGTCCGAGATCGGGATGGTCTTCGTCCTGGTGCCAGCCGGCGTGAAAGCCCGTGTTCGGGTCGGTGTAGTTGATACGGAACCAATCGTGTGGGTCCTGTCGATACCACTTGACGGTCAGTTCCGGCGAATCAGGGCCCGTTGGGGGATCAAGGCGGGCTGGATCAAAAACCGCCCGCAGCTGCTTGGCCTCGATATCGTCAGGTACGAACTCGACCGCCGAAATCTGTGGCACACGGTCAAGGACGTCTCGCTTCAGCTGGGCGTAGAGGTTCGCGTTCGGATCACCACCTGGATGCGGGACCGACATCCGTTAGCTGCTGGCCTCAGCAGGCTCTGTCGTCGGCGCGAGAAAGTCCCATTCGCGGATGGCGAAGCCGACGATCTGGATACGCCGTTGAAGGTGCTCCCACTCGCGGGCGATTTCACGGCGCCGATCTTCCTCATCAGCGTCCAGAGCCTCGTCAGCGAGCGTCCCGCGAAGCTGGTTCGGTGACTCGACGCCGAATTCGTCCTCCCAGTCGCGGATCTGCGTCTTCATATCGGCGAGACGATCCGTGAGTTCCTCGACAGTGTGTCCGCTGTCCCGGAGGCGCATCGCCTCTTGCATCGCCTGACGACGGTAATCGGGGTAGTACGTGGTGTGAGTACCGCTGTCGTCGCGATGGAGGATGCCATCGTCAACGAGCCGTTCGAGGACGCGTTTCGTCGGCTCGTGTGACCAGCCCGCTTCGGAAGCGATCCAGTTGGCTGTCCGCGGCTCCGACAACTGCCGGGCGGTCATCCGCACGCGGTCTTCACCCGTGGTCTGGCGTTCCATCAGGCCCTCGGAGTTCGATTCGTCTTCGGTCATACAACATCGTTCGGGCTTTGTCTTAATATAGGTTGAGGTCATTCGTTCTATACCGAAAGTACTCCTTCGCCTATCGCTTCGACCTCAGCTGAGGAGAGCCAGAGCAAACTCGAACCCGGTCTCAGTGGCGCTACCCCGGAGGAAGCGCCGTCGTGAGGCGGTTGCAGCATTCGTGCTTCACCGACGGCGTCGGGGTACTTCAAAGTGGTCGTGATTACGGGCATAATCAAGACCAATGTGCAAAATAGATCGATCGATGGAATTCAGGGAATACGAGCCCCAGAGAGCCGATTCTCACACGATAGAACAGGCATATACCGTATTATGCTATACAGAATTTTCCTGTGCATCCACCCACAGTCTCGGAGGATGAGCTGGTTTTGGGTTGAATCGCCATCTATCCATGGTCATTCTCACCACTCAAGGGCCGTTTTTGAATCTCTGAGTTTGAACTACCGGACAAGCGTACGAAATTGTATGGATTTTAGCGCTCCTGAATAGAGTTGCCACTTCCGAACGGCAGACTCAGCGAGAGCTCAGCGGGTTAGTCGTGTGGAATCAATGCTGAGGCAACGAGCTCAACACACTCACCCGCAGTCAACACGGGTGCGTAGTCCATCTCACCGTCGACGCCTGCTTTCAGCAGGAAGTCGGTGAGCCGCCAGATATTGTACAAGAGGACCGCGAACACGAAGTAGAACAAGCGAACGCGGTAGTCTTTCGAGGAGGTCTTCGCGAGAAAGTCACCTTTGATCGATCTGTACTCGCTCTCGATCTGCCACCGACGGCTGTAGCGCCGACAGAACGCCTCGGCCTCATCGGGCCCCACTCGGAGATTCGTCGCGAAGACGGCTGTCCCCTCCCCACTCGTCGACGGCACGTACAGGAGCCGCATTGGATGCGATCCGGATTCCACATGGATAGAAGCCGACTCAACAGCCACCTCTTGGTCGTCTCCCTCCATTTGTTCGAGTACATCCCGTTCGGAGGTGGAGACCCGCTTGGGTATGAGGTAGTTCACATCGAGGTTTGAGAGTGTCTGGAACACCTGTATCGAGTCGAACTCCCGATCACACAGCACTGTCTCGATTGGAACATACTCTTTCGCTCGTCGAACGAGCCGTCGCACAGTCCGATGGATCTGATTCGACGGGTTCTCATCCCACTCAGAGCTCTCTCGAACCGGTTCCACGGCGAGAACGAGCGGGATATTCTGTCCGATGATCGAGAGCGTTGCGAATTTGAAGGCTCGACTGTCTCTGTCTTTGGTCCCGCTGACCATCGGCATCTCCTCGGTATCCCCGTAGTAGGGAATGGCGGTGATATCGATCGCGGCAGTGACTGACCGGCGGAACGATGCTTCTGAGGCGATCACGGAGAGCAAGCGGTCCGTTGTCTCATTGAAGCCGTTTATGAGCTCGTCAGGTTCGAACTGCTTGACGGTGCGGAGGTGGGTGTCGCCATGCGGTCCGTACTCTTCGCCACGACGATATTGGAAGCGAGTCGCCCCCTGTGAGGTTCCGCACCGAACCATCCCCATGAACGTCTGTAGCTCGAAAAATTGTGTGTCCTCGTACGAGGCGTTCGACGCCCGATCCGAGTCGAAGTGTCTATAGGCGTGATCACGTGCGAGGCGCGTCGTCTGGATGATCTTCTCCTGTGAGAAGGATTCGTCTTCTACTGATTCTGCGGCTTCCTCAGTATCCTCGACGATCTCTGCCTTTGGCCGAACCTCGGGCGCTGAGATGTTACGATCGTGGACCTCTTTGACAACGAATTGGGCGGCAGCGTGGACGTATTCGTGGATCGCGTCGTCGAATCGGTTCCGCCATGCCCACGAGAACGCCGATTCGTCGGGCACTCGGCTGAAGCCGAGGATAGTCGCTACTTCCGGTTGGCGGGTGAGTAGTCGAGTGAAGTTGGCGTATGAGTCACCCGTTATCTCCATGAACACGAACGAGAGCACCATCGCGCGAAACGAGAGTGACGCAGGATGCCACGCTGGATACTCGTCTTCGATCGCGTCTATCGAGTGATCGAGGTTCTCGAACGCAGTGACGAGATCGGTTTCTTTGAACTCGTCACGGATGGTGATCCCTAGCTGGTACGCTTCGCACAGAGTGCATTCAAAAATTTTCACTAGAAGGTGAATCGTCAGAGGTGCTCATACAATATACTGAGGAAGGTTACAAATCAACGCTTTGAGTGGAAACGTTGAGTAGAACACGAATTTGCAGCTAGATTGAAATACCATTCAAGTGATATATGCTGGCTTGATTGTGGTCAATACCTTACAGTGTTACCTGAGAAGAGCACCCAGGTAAAGCACAAAGAGAGCCAGAACAACGGAATTGGCTCTGTTGAAATCCTCTGAGATTTACATTTTCGTCCTGTAATTCCACGAAATGAAGGCTCTCCCGAAGTCGCAGATTCTCCGGTTTACTGAGAAAGCGATCCATCTGGCCCGGCGAGCAGTCTCTCGATACTCCTCGAAGCTCTCCAAACACCGCTATACACCCTCTTAACACGTTGTTCTGTTGTGTCTCAAAGTTCGGAAGAACACAACTTATCGTGGCCTGCTTGACGAACTGATCGGGATGCCACGTATTCGTCGTGTTCTCGGGGTAGCCGAACTTCCTACTCCATCTACGCTCTGTAAGGCATTCAATCGACTTGATATGACCGTATGGCGTATCATATTGATTCTCTCAGCGACCCTACTTCCGGCAAGCGTCATCGGAATTGATGCGTCAGGATTCGACCGCAGTCACGCTTCGAAACACTACACGAAACGAGGCAGAACTCACGATTCAGCAGCTCAAAGTAACACTGCTGGTCGATACGAAAGTGAACGCAATCCTCAATCTCCACGTGACGACGACACGGAAACACGATAGCCAGATCGCCCCGTCGTTGATCAAGCGCAACCCCGAGAGTATTGACGTTCTGCTCGGTGACAAAGGCTACGACGACCAGAAAATCAGACGACTTGCCCGTCAACGCGAGGTTCGGCCACTGATCAAGCATCGTGAGTACACATCGCTCCATAAGGCATGGAACGCGCGGTTAGACGCTGAACTCTACGGCTAGCGAGGTCAATCCGAGACGGTCAACTCTACGCTCAAGTAAAAATATGGTGCGTTCGTCCGCTCACGATACTGGTGGAAACAGTTCCGGGAACTTACCATCGCCTGTCTCATTCATAATGTAGACCGATCACTCTGAGCAGTCAATACAGGTGAAGTATCACTCACGATTGAGTCGTCTGTTCTATCTCATCGAAGAACGCCTCAACACGGCTCGGATTTTATCACAAAATGCTCGATAGGAAGATAGAGTCTCGCCAGCAGATGCCTCTGACTCCCATTGATGCACTTCTCCATCCCACCCATCCGGACGGAACTGTTCGAGAGAGCACCCTATCGTGACAACATAGTCGGCGTCCTCAATATCGGCTGGCGTGATTTCTCGCGGTATTCGGTCGCTGATGTCGATGTCAGATTCTTTCATCACTTTGACAACCTCGTCATGGACGCTGTCGAATGGATTGACGCCCCCCGTTACAATTTCAACATCCATCCCTCGCTCATCTCGTTCACGTTCTACGAATTCCGTTGCCATCTGGCTCCGTCCAGCGTTCCCTACACAGACGAATGCGAGTTTCAGACTCCTATGTTACAGTCGTAGCGGCAAGAGTATGAGGGCTTAATCGCCTTGTATTCTGTCAGAAAGCACAATAGGCGTAGGGCGCTCCGGTAGAAGCCAAGACGGAACCACTCTTGTAAGAACGACCATTCCGGTCAGTTCGATAAGCGTCTGCGTCACGACAACGGCCGGAGCCAACTCATAGCCTGCCGGGAGCGCCAGCGCTAAAGGGAGAACAACCAACGAGTTCCGGGTGACTGAGGTGAAAACGAGCGCGCGACCCTCGCCAACGTCCATCCGGAACAGCCCGGCAGCCAGCCGCCCGAGTAACGGCATAATGACGAGAAACGCGACATATATCGGAACGGCTACCACAATCTGACCGATTGAATCCTGTACGCGGGGGAGCTGCGAGGCGATGACGACGAACAACGTTACACCCATCATCGGGACGGGCAACCAGCCCATCGTCGCTTGCCACGACTCGCCGCTTGGAGACCGTTCCGCCCATACTTCGGTGAGCCACGCGAGCGCAAGTGGAAGTGCGATGATTATCAGGAACGCCTCGATGAAGGGGCCGGCTTCGATAACCTCCGCAACCTCTGTTCCCATAAACAGCCAGAGATACACCGGAAGTAACAGGAGTTGTACCAGCATCAAGGCTGGCGTCGCCGCCGTTACCTGCTCGGCGTTGCCGCCGGCAAGATCGGTGAAGGTGATGACATAGTCGATACACGGCGTCAAGAGAACCATTAACACACCGACGAGAGCGACCGGATCGGTCGGGAGAAACCGAGTGAGTCCCCACACGATGACGGGAACAACGAGGAAGTTCATCCCGAGCGCGGCCGCTAAGAAACGCCCGCCGGAACCGAACGAACGGAATTTCGAGAAACGTTACGTACAGTCCACCTACGTAACAAACTGCAGTGGCGCGCGCTGTCGCGCCCTCGTGGCGCGACGACACTGTGCGAGGGATGACTGAGTGAGTGGAACGAACGAAGGAATCGGTTGGGGAGGGGTGTGGCTGTAGTGCTGCGGCGGTCTGACCTGGTGGGCTGAACGGGCGAGGCGCGCCTCGCGGGATCTGCGGCGGCCCTATCCGAGTGGAACGAGGATATCCGCCACAGATCCCGCCGAGCGGGCCGAGGGCGTTCAGGTCTCATAATCGCTCTCAGTACTACAATCCACTTTGATCCACCAGCAGACACCCAAAGTTGCCCGTGCTACTAGCAACTCTTATCGATCGGTTGTTTCAGACGAGAACTTATCTGAAGAAGAGGATTTCAACAGAACCACGGAATTCAATAGGGCGATCAACCGATTACTCCGCCGACATCTACCTCAATTTTGGCTGTGGTTGCTGGCTGGACACAATCAATAATTATCACTTCAAGTAAGACGGACGCAGTAAATTATAAAGTTAGCATTATCTAATTATTTCTCAATGCTGAGCGCGATCATGGAAGACTATCTTAAAGCGATCTATTATCTCCAGAACGAAGCGGACGACCGGGTACGAACCTCGGTGCTCGCTGAGTATATGGATGTAGAGCAACCGACGGTTACCAGTATGATGAAAAAGTTATCAGAGCGTGATTTCGTGCTGTACGAACCCTACAAGGGAGTTGAGCTCACTGATACTGGAGTTCCCATTGCTCTCGAAATTATTCGCCATCACCGACTGTTAGAACGATATCTGACGGACCACCTCGAGTATGATTGGGCAGAGGTACACGACGAAGCAGATCGCCTCGAACACCACATCAGCAGTAAGTTTGCCGACCGGATTGCAGAGCAGCTAGGACAACCAGCGGTTGACCCGCATGGCGACCCAATTCCCACCGCGGATCTGGATATATCGGGAGCAAAGGATGGTGAACGTCTTGTTGATCATCAAGTGGGTGACAGCGTTCAGATCGTACGGGTTCCGGACACCGATCCAGATCTCCTCCGGTACCTGTCCAAACATGGGATTCTCCCCGGAACTGTCGTAGATGTTGTCGAGATTGCGCCATTCGGAATGGTCACACTTGACCCTGATAGCGGAGATGATCCGGTTGCGCTACCCGAAGAAGTCGCATGTTCCATATCCACCCAATCTCTCACACAGAGTTCTCACTGAGAAGCTCGGAAGTTTGCTAGTATATTTTTAGTTTAGACTTGCTCAAAGTTTAGATAGATCTAATTTATATATTGGGCTAATCCACTATCACATATGGGTATCCGAATAGTCAACCCGTCGAGGAGATCATGCCCTCGATAGATTACGAGAGTGCGGCAGATGTCACCAAACGACTCGAACAGCGTTTGGTTGAATCACTCTCTGGTGAAACGAGCGTCAGTCGTCGCACGGTACTCGGCAGTCTTGGTGTCGCGGGAAGTGCTGCCGTTGGACTCGGGAGTTCACGTGCAAGTGCGTCACTCGACCACGAGGGCGATGATACACACGGTAACTTCGGTGCGGTGGGCGAATACCGAGATTTGGACTTCGATCCGCACGAGTTTCTCGCCGCGTTCAATACCGGAGACAGCGGGCAGGATAACGTGCCGCAGCAAGTCTACGAGGAGGATGGTCGAACCGTACGGGAGTTCGAATTCACCGCGGTCGACACAACGATCACCATCGCTCCGGGCGTCGAGTTCCAAGCGTGGGCGTTCAACGGTCAGGTTCCGGGGCCCACGATCCGTGCCGTTGAGGGCGACCTAATCCGCGTTAAATTCACGAACCTGGGTCGGCACGCACATACGATTCATCCGCATCTGAAGAATCTCAACCCGCGAATGGACGGAATCCCCCAAAACGGGCCTGGTGTCCTTGAAACGGGTGAATCATTCACCTACGAGTGGATCGCCCAGCCCGCCGGTACGCACTTCTATCACTGCCACTCGCTCCCGCTGAAAGAACACATCCACCGGGGACTCTACGGCACGATCATCGTCGATCCAGACCCCGAACGGGTCAGGGAGAATCCACGCGACTACGTCAATTACCCCGGCCCGATTACCGACGACATGCGGACGCGGTTCGTCGAAGAGGCGAAGAGCCGGAACCACGAGTACGCCGAAAACGGCGCCGTCAACGAGATGGTCATGGTGATGAACTCGTTCGACACCAACTTCGACGGCGGGAACGAGGTCTACGCGGCGAACACACGGGCGTTCGCATACGGGGTCGGTAGTACCGACGGCACCGGCAACTGGACGGCGGGCGAGACGAAGCGTCCCATCCAGATCGACAAGAACGAACGGCAACGCGTGTATCTCTCCAATGCGACTGAGTTCGACCTCATCAACTCGTTCCACACGCACTCGCAGTTCTTCGATTACTATGACCACGGGACTACGCTGACACCGACGCGCAAGACCGTGGACACGATCATGCAGACGCAGGCGCAACGCGGTATCATCGAACTCGACTACTCAGATCACGAACCCGGGCTGTACATGTTCCACGCCCATCAGTCCGAGTTCGCCGAACTCGGCTGGATGAGCTTCTTTGAGGTGGTCTAATATGGCGAATAAGACACAAAACCCGACGCCAGACGGTGGTGTATCTACTGAAAACGAGGTCACACAGCCGCTCGGACTACCGCGATGGGTCAGCGCGATACTCCCGGTCGTGTTGCTCGTACTCGTCTTGGGTGTGTTCGCGTTTACGTCACCACTCGCGAGTATTCAGAGCCAGAGTGGTGAACCGCTTCCCGACGTGACGATCACGCACACGACGCTTCCGAGCGACGAAACGGTCGTGTTACACGTAACGAACAACGGGCCCGATTCCGTGACGATAGCACAGGTCCTCGTCGATGAGGCCTACTGGAATTTTCAGGTCGAAGGAGCTGGTGGCGACCAAACGCTCGCTCCGATGGAAAGCGCACAGATCGTGATCCCGTATCACTGGAATCCGGGATGGGATCTCAACGTCGCCCTCGTACTCTCTGACGGGGCGACATTCGAGAATACGATCGTCGCTCCGAGTCAGGCACCCGGATTCAGCCTCAGCCTGCTCTGGACGCTTGCAGTCATCGGGCTGTTCGTCGGTGTGATCCCAGTCGCATTAGGAATGCTGTGGTTCCCCTACATCAAGACGATGAGCGATCGGTGGCTGCACGCCGTGCTCTTGTTCGCGGCCGGCGTCCTCGGTTTCTTGGCGTTCGACGCCGGGTTCGAGGCGTTCGAACTCGCTCAACGAGTTCCGGGCGCGTACGAGGGCGACCTTTTGGTCGTCTTCGGGATCCTCGGCGCGCTCACTCTCGTTCAGGCAATCAGCGCGTGGCGCAAAGGCCGTGTCGCCGCCGGTGACAGTCGGGCGAGTAACGGTCTCTGGATCGCATATCTGGTTGCGATCGGAATCGGCCTACACAACCTCGCGGAAGGGCTGGCGATCGGGAGTTCGTTCGCACTCGGGCGTGTGTCGCTCGGCGCGTTCCTCGTGATCGGGTTCATGCTCCACAACGTGACGGAAGGCCCGGCCGTCGTTGCACCGGTCGCCCGCGGAGAGCGTCCGTCGTTCAAGCACTTCGCCGCGCTCGGCGTCATCGCCGGTGCCCCCGTCATCCTCGGCGGGTGGATCGGTAGTCTCGCGTACTCTCCGACGATCGGAGCCTTCTTCCTCGCGATCGGGGTTGGTGCGATCCTACAGGTCAACTGGGAGATCGCGGGAATGGTTCGGGATGCAGGCGGTCGCGTGGCTAGCGCCACGAACCTGCTCGCGTTCCTGCTCGGCCTCGGCGTGATGTACGTGACCGACTTCTTCGTGGCGCTCTGAGAGGTACCATCCATCTCTGTTCCAATGGCACTCAAATCCTACAATCGACGGACGGTATTGCGACTCAGTACTGCCGCCTTGGCGACGCTCAGCACCGCCGGATGTTTGAACGGACAGTCACCGTCGACCCTGACCGTCACGATGCCCGACGATCACACGTTCGAGCCGAAGACTGCGACGATCGAAACCGGAGGGACAGTGACGTGGACGAACGAGAGCGACGTCCAGCACACGGTCACAGCGTATGAAGACGAAATTCCTGCCGAGGCCGTATACTTCGCAAGTGGTGGCTTCGAGTCAGAGCGTGCTGCGAGGAACCGGGTTACTGAGGGACTCATCGCCCCGGGAGAGAACTACGAGCACACGTTTGATCAACCCGGAACGTACGGGTACTGTTGTATTCCGCATGAAAGTTCTGGAATGGTCGGGACAGTTCGAGTGAGATGATCTGACAGGAATGTTAATAATCTAATCCATAGTATTTATTAATATTTAACATAATATGGACCAGATATCGCAGTAGAGTTAATAAATCTGTAGCGGCAAGCGGTGAGTAATGACCTCACCTGACGACGATTCCCACGACAAACGTGGCGAACCACCGAACCGAACCCACACGCACGAAGAGGGATCTCAGCATCGTCACGAGTCTATTCAGCATACAAAGGGTGTCGATGACACCCCACCACCACACGGACAAGGGGATGTTACACAGTTCTCAGTTCCGGAGATGGACTGTCCCTCGTGTGCAGGGAAAGTTGAGAACAGCGTCGAAAAACTGGACGGGATCAACAGTCTCGACCCGCAAGTGACGACGGGAACGTTGACAGTCTCATACGACCGCGAGCAAACCAGCGCTACCGAGATAGCGGATCGGGTCGAAAAAGCTGGATACACCGTCGAAGACGTCGACGAAATAACGACGAAATTCACGGTGCCCGAGATGGACTGCCCCTCGTGTGCGGGGAAGATCGAAAAGTCACTCGGCAAAGCTGGAGTCACAGCATATGAGACCCAGCCAACGACCGGAACCGTCGTTGTCACGTACGATTCTTCGGAAACCAGAGAAGCCGAGATAATCTGTGCTATCGAACGTGCTGGATACGAGGTTACAGACAGTTCGAGCGACGAGTCCGAAGGTCAGAACGCGACCGAGGAACGCGAGAGCATCTGGGTGAGTCCGCGGGCACTCAAGACGTGGATCAGCGGTGGATTCGTTGCCCTCGGTCTGCTCCTTGAATTCTTCCTCACTGGGCAGAACGTACAGATTGCGAGCCTTCTCGGCACGGAGCTTTTGATTGCTGACGGACTGTTCCTTGTCGCCGTCGCCTTCGGGGGCCAAGAGATCCTTCGCAACGGATACTACTCAGCGCGGAATTTGAACCTCGATATCGACTTCCTGATGTCGGTAGCTATCCTCGGGGCGTTGATCGCGAGCCTCGCATTCGGTGAAGCGCTTTACTTCGAAGCCGCCACTCTCGCGTTCCTGTTCAGCATCGCCGAGCTGCTGGAACGGTACTCGATGGATCGCGCCCGGAATTCGCTCCGGGAGTTGATGGACCTCTCGCCGGACGAAGCGACCGTCAAGCGAGACAGTAGTACGGAGACGGTTCCCGTCGACGAGGTCGCTGTCGGTGACGTCGTCGTCGTGAAGCCGGGCGAGAAGATCCCGCTAGACGGGACCGTCGTCGACGGTGAAAGCGCGGTCAATCAGGCGCCCATCACGGGGGAAAGCGTGCCCGTCGACAAGACGATGGGAGACGAGGTGTACGCCGGCACGATCAACGAAGAGGGGTATCTCGAAGTGGAGGTTACCTCCGAAGCCGGCGATAACACGCTCTCGCGTATCGTGGAGATGGTCGAAGACGCTCAATCGAACAAGACCGAGCGCGAGCAGTTCGTCGAGCGCTTCTCGACGTACTACACGCCGGTCGTCGTCGCTTTCGCCATCCTGACGACAGTGGGGAGCCCGTACGTCCTTGGAACCACGTGGCCCACGGCCGTCGTCTACGGGCTGACGTTACTGGTACTGGCCTGTCCGTGTGCGTTTGTCATCTCAACGCCCGTCTCTGTGGTATCTGGTATCACGAGCGCCGCGAAGAATGGGGTCCTGATCAAGGGCGGTAACCATCTCGAAGCGATGGGCGCCGTCGACGTCGTCGCCTTCGACAAGACGGGGACGCTCACGAAAGGTGAACTAACTGTCACTGACGTCGTTCCACTGAACGAAAATTCCGAAGAAGATGTCCTCCGATGTGCGCGTGGGCTCGAACAGCGGAGCGAACATCCCATCGGCGAGGCAATCGTCGCTGAAGCCGGTAGTATGGGGGTCGAAAAGCGCAATATCGATGACTTCGAAAGCATCACCGGAAAGGGAGTGCGTGCCGATCTCGGCGGCACGCCGCACTTCGCCGGGAAGCCGGGTCTGTTCGAGGAGTTAGGCTTCGATCTCTCACACGTCCATGCGACGACCGACGGGGGTGTCGTCAGGCAGACTGCCCGGCAGATCTGTGATCGGAACAACTGCCTCGATCTGCTCGAAGAGACAGTTCCGAAGCTTCAGTCGGAAGGGAAGACGGTCGTCCTCGTCGGCACAGAAGACGAACTTGAGGGTATCGTCGCCGTGGCCGACGAGATCCGTCCCGAAGCAGCGCGAACGATCGCTCGGCTCAGGGATCTCGGCGTCTCACGGACGGTCATGCTGACCGGCGACAACGAGCGAACTGCTCGCGCGATCGCTGATCAAGTCGGAGTCGACGAGTACCGGGCAGAACTGCTCCCAGACGAGAAAGTGGCTGCCGTCAAGGAGCTCATTGAGGAACACGAGGGCGTCGCGATGGTCGGTGATGGCATCAACGACGCTCCAGCGCTCGCGACGGCAACGGTGGGTATTGCGATGGGCGCAGCCGGAACGGACACCGCGTTGGAGACGGCCGACATCGCACTAATGGGTGACGACCTCGCGAAGCTCCCGTACCTCTACGAGCTTGCGAACGACGCAAACGGCGTCATCCGGCAAAACATCTGGGCCAGCCTCGGTGTCAAGGCCGGACTCGCACTTGCGGTCCCGTTCGGGTACGTTCCCATCTGGCTCGCCGTCCTCGCCGGCGACGCGGGAATGACGATGGCCGTGACCGGGAACGCGATGCGACTCTCTCACGTCGAACCGGAGACAGAGAACAACTGACGCTTGAGAGTCGTAATACCGGACATTACGAATTTATCAGATCAAAACGTATGAGTCAACACGGGCATGCTCACGAAGAGACGGAAGAATATGAACTAACAACCGAAACAGGCAGCAGTACGCGCCGACTTGCCCTCGTAGCGGTCGTCAATTTCCTTGGCTTTCTTGCCGAATTGGCTGGTGGACTCCTCTTCGGTTCGGTTGCTCTCATCAGCGATGCACTCCACATGCTATTCGACATGCTTGCATACGCGATGGCGTTCGGCGCGAGCTACACCGCGGAACGATTCGAAGGCGGTGCTGAGTGGTCGTACGGACTCCATCGACTGGAGCCGGTTGCTGCGTTTCTCAACGGGATACTGCTCGTTCCGATGGTCGGGTACATCCTGTGGGAATCATATCAACGGTTCCTGGACCCGGTTGAGATCGATCCGACAATGACGCTGATCATCGCCGGCGGCGGCTTGCTTGTCAACTTGGGATCGGTCTATATCGTACAAGGGGGCGAGATGAGCCTCAACGAGCGCGGCGCATTCTATCACCTTCTCGGCGATGCCGGTGGATCAGTCGCGGTGATCATTTCGACACTCGCCGTCGTCACGTTCGATTTACCTGTCGCCGACCCGGTGGCTGCCATCTTCATCGGCGTGTTAGTGCTCGTTTCGGCAGGAAAGGTACTCCGCGGAAGCACCTCAATTCTCTTAGAACGGAGCCCTATCTCACCGGATAAACTTCGAAATAAACTGACAACTGTCGATGGCGTTGAAGACGTCGACGACATACACGTCTGGCAAGTATGTAGTCAGTTGACCGTAGCAACAGTGCGTCTTCAGTATGAGCCCACATCACTAGACCAACATCAGGCGATCCGCTCTCGCGTCCATCAGCTTCTTTCCGACCATGAAATCGATCACGCAACCGTCGAACTAGTGGGTGAGATTGAGATGGACCCGGAGATTGCCGACAACACGAGTCACAACCACTAATTTTCAAATGACAGAAATAACGACACGGATTCAGTCTGTCGGGAGTGCAGTTGGGCTCACGTACGGCTCAACGGTTATTGGGTCGATAATTGTCACCATCGTTGCCGCACTGCTGGGCGCATTCGGGGTCGATGTAACCGCTCGTCCATCGTTGCGCCTCGTAATGAGCACGATCTTGTTACAGGGGGTGACATTCGGAGGGCTCTCAATCCTCTATCTCAGATTCCGAGATCTCGACTTCGAATTCGTTTCGCTTTCGATTCCGGACAGGCGAGATGTTGCTGTAATCATCGGGGGGATAGGTACACTTCTCGGATTGCTCATTGTCTCATCACGCGTTATCTCCTCGCTCGGACTGGAATCAGCAGAAAACCAAGTAGTAACAGTTGGTCAGCAAAATCCGACAGCTTTTCTAATTCTCATTCCTCTATCATTTCTGCTAGTCGGTCCGGGCGAAGAGCTGTTATACCGAGGACTGGTTCAGGGGACACTCCGAGAAACGCTACATCCAACCCGTGCAATCGTTCTTGCGAGCGCCCTCTTCGCATCGATCCATCTCTTCTCGTTGAGTGGAGAAGGGAAGCTCGTGTACGTCGGTATCGCATTCGTTCTAGCTCTGGTACTCGGTACGACCTACGAGTACACCGATAACCTCGTTGTTCCGGCTCTGATTCACGGTGCGTACAATGCGATTCAATTCACGAGCGCGTATCTGACGGCAACAAGTGGAATGTAACTGTCTGCTATCTGTGGGTCTCAGATCTCAGTTCTTTCGACAGCAAACCCTCAGTTTGCTTGTGAAGCCCGTCCGACTGTTGCCGAACATATTCGCTTGCCTTCTCAAAAACAGGAATTTTGCAGTCCTCGTTTGTCGCGACAGCCCAATGTGTCGAATGAACCATGACGACACCTTTCGGCGCCCCCGGAACCGGACTGTCCCGGCGAGAATTTCTTGCTGCGACCGGCGTGACGGGCGTATCGGCGTTGGCGGGCTGTTCATCAAAAACAATTAACGCCCCGACAGCAGCTACAGGCACACCGAGTGAAGCCCAGACGACATCGTCTGACCTTCCCTACACCAGTCCTCCGACGGTGGTCAACGTCGACGAGCAGGGAGGCTCTGTGACGATGGGGACGCAGCCGGCACGACACGCCGTCCACCCGCTCGATTCAATGGGTGGTCCAGTTGAGTTGCCGCGTGTCTGGGCGTGGCAGGCCGACGACAACGATCCGAGCGTTCCAGGCCCGATCCTCCGTACGACCGAAGGTAACGACATGGAAGTGACGCTCGACAACACGAACGGGCGTAGACCGCACACGATCCACTTCCACGGTGTCACGAAGACGTGGAAAAACGACGGCGTCCCGACGTCGACCGGGATCAAAGTTCCCGCGGGCGAGAAGCACACCTATGAGATTCCGGCGAACGTTCCGGGGACGCACCTGTATCACTGCCACCTCCAGACCCACCGCCACATCGATATGGGGATGTACGGGATCTTCCGGGTCGATCCCGAGGGCTACGAACCGGCGGACCGGGAGTACTTCATGACGATCAAAGATTGGGACTCGCGGATCCCGAAGAAGTGGGCTGGTGAAGCGGACTTCACGTACAACACGGCCTCACGCAATCCAGACGTCTTCACCGTTAACGGGAAGAGCGCGCCCCGGACGCTCCACCCCGAACAGGGCTCTCCGATCATCGTCGATAAGGGCGATTTAGTCCGCATTCACCTCGTCAACGGTGGGTACATGTCCCACCCAATGCACATACACAACCACCGCTTCCAGCGCGTTGAAAAGGACGGCGGGATCGTCCCGGAAGCCGCCCGACACGACATCGACGTCACGAATATCGCCCCCGCGGAACGGCACACGATCGAGTTCACGGCTGACGCGGATCCCGGGATCTACCTCATGCACTGCCACAAAGTCAACCACGTGATGAACGGGTCGTTCTACCCCGGCGGCATGCTTACCGGGGTGGTGTACCGCTCCGTCATGGACTCGGACATCTTCAGCCAGCTCATGGAGTACGCCGGCTACGAACCGAACTGACACGATCAGAGACACCTTTCTGAACCATCCCGAACGGGACTCTACAGAATGGTCCCACGCGTATACAGACTCCCGGGGAGGTCACGCAATGCGTCTCGGAGGAGCGAGGAAGAGACAGATAATTGTGTGCGGATCACAAATCACTCGTAATGGCTCTGAGAGGCCGTGGAGAGAATGCAGATGGCGACGGACCGGGGCCTCGGCGGAGGTCGATCCGACTGCTCATCCTGATTTCTGTCGGGGTTAGCCTCCTTTCGCTGATCCCAACAGTTTCGGCCCACGGTGGCGCTGAGTCGTCGGGTCTCTCACAGTCGCACGGACTGGCGATCGCAGGTATCGGCGCCTTCGCAGTCGGTGCGCTCGTCCTCCTCAAGCGAAGGGGGAAGATCTCACCGAGAACCGCACTGTACGGAATTGCGGTCGGCATCGGAGTTGCTATCGTCGGCGCTATCCTCTTCGAGGGACTGGCTCCGGATCCGACGTATCAGGCGGATTCAATGCCGTTTCCGCGGTCGTGGTATCAGCCGCTCGCGATAGGAACTGGCCTGTTAGTCGTGGTTGCGAGTTTCATCACCGGACTCGTGCGATGGACGACACGTCCCCGGTATATGGCTCTGGGAATGCTGCTTGGCGGCTGGATACTGTATCCGTATCTGCTGCCCGGCTTCAGCGGCTACACCAACCCAATAGGGTACGGGATCGTCATCGCGACACCGCTGCTCGTCGGATACATTCTCTGGAAGGACGTAGGCGCGGCGCTGTCGACGATCCTTCAGGATCCGGTGGCGCGTCGGTTCGGATTCAGCGTCGGAGTCATGGTGAGCCTCTTCTTTATGGCGACGACAGGATACCTGTCTTTCTTCAATGAAGAGGGGGACCCGCAAGAAACGACTGTGACGGTTCTGAACGTACTGTATCAGATAGTGCGATGGCCAACCCTTGAGGTATTGCTTCCCGATATCCCGTTTTTCATCGCAATCTCTCCTGGAGTGGTCATCGTGCTCGGACTACTCGGCGTCCTCGTGGGGTTGAACGCGGCCGCCGTCGCTCACTCGTGGCGTCTCGATCGGCAGGCGGGGGCGACGCAGAGCACGGCCGGGACAGCGACGGTCGTCGGTGCGTGTACGTGTGGATGCTGTGGCCCACTCGTCTCCCAAGTCGCCGTCATCGCGGCCGGCCCGACGATCGCGGCGCCGATATACTGGATCTTCGTCGATTCGGCGTCGCCGCTCAGTTCAATATTCCTGTTAGGGAGCATCGCACTGTTCACCGGCACGCTGGTGTATTCGATTGACTCCCCAGCACCTGTCCGACAAGAGTCGTCTGAGATCAGTACGGGGATCACAGAATAGACATTCCGGCCACGCCGATCCTCGGTTACTGGTCCCAGCGAGCCCTATTGAGCGCGAAGTGACGATTAACGGGCTAGTAACTCGGATTAGGACGCCTCGGACGGGGGATACTGTGGCTCTAGCGAGGAAGTACCAATTAGGACCGCTACGGGCTAACGCGGAATTCACCATGTTTCATTCCGAGGAAGTACGCGACCACGGAGAACACGATCATCGAGGGAAGAACCATCATGAAGACGGTCGAGGGTGTCATCACCATGGTCAACGCGACCGTTGCGACGGCGACAATCACAGCGAGCGGAATCACTGAGCGCACGAAATCAAATTCCATAGTAGTAGTAGTAGCGTCTGGACAGGAATAGTACTTTACCAACAGAAGCGATATGGATCCAGTTAGCGACTACAACGATCGGATCAACGACGGGGGGAACGATGGACAGCCACTCTCCATACTTCGTCAGTAGAACGACCCGGAATCAGGTTCGTTCGGAAATATACCTCGCTACCCGAGGAGTTTCCGGCGAGTGTTTACCGCGAGCACCCCACCGCCAGCAATGACCGCAGCCGCTGCCGTCAGCGGATTGAAGAACCCGACAGCCAACGCCGTGAGGGCGATGCCGTTGTAGGAGAACGCGAGGAGATTGTTCTGTTTCACGCGACGGCGGGCCGCTCCCGCGAGGTCGAAGGCGGTTTCGACGGAGCTGATGTCGTCGTCGACGATCGCAACATCGGCGGCGTCGGCGGCCAACGCCGTCCCGCCGCCCAGCGAGATACCGAGGTCGGCGGCAGCGAGCGCCGGCGCGTCGTTGGTGCCGTCACCGACCATCGCGACCTGGCCGTTGGATTTGAGCCGCCGGATCGTCGCCGTCTTCCCCTCCGGCGGAACCGTCGCAAAGACGTGCGTCACGGCGTCGTGTCGCTTGAAGAAGTCTGTCGCCTCCTCGTCGTCGCCGGTCAGGACCACGATCTCCGTGCCTCGTTCCCCGAGCCGAGAGACGGTGTCGTCCCAGCCCTCTCGCGGCTCGTCCCCGACGACGATCAGTCCCTCTGCCGTCCCGTCGCGACCGATCACAACCGGTAGCTGACCGAATCCCTGAGCGTCGGCGACCCGAGACCGGATGTCGTCGTCGACGGTCCACCCCTGTTCCGCGAACAGATCGAGGTTCCCGACGAGAAACGACGTGTCGCCGATCACGCCGTCGATACCGGACCGGTGGTTCGTGAACTCGCGTATCCGATCGGCGCGTTCCGCTCCAATAGCGTCATCTACCGAATCCGACTGCTCCTTTGTGCCGTCACCCCCGTTACTGCCCGCGAATGCCGTCGTGATAGCGTTTGCGGCGGGGTGTGACGCCCGTTGTTCGAGCGCGGCGACAGCGTCGAGCAGCTCGGGGGGCGCGTCCGCTTCGATCACCTCCATCTCCCCAGTTGTGAGTGTCCCCGTCTTATCGAAGACGACGATATCGACGTCGCGGAGCCGTTCGAAGACTGTTTCGTCGAAGATGATGATCCCGCGCCGGAGCGCACTGGAGAGACTCTTCGCGACCGACAGGGGCGTCGCAAGTCCGAGAGCCCACGGCGAGCCGGCAAGGATGATCAACAGCGCGAGGAGGACGGCATCTGGGAGACCAATCCCAAATGCGAGTACACCGACGCCGCCGACCGAGACAGCGGCTCCGACGACGAGGGAGACGGCGTACGACGCGAGTTGATCGGCATGGCGTTGGACGGCGTGAGTCGCGCTCTGTAGGTCCCAGACGGCGGTCGTTATCCGGTCGATACTACTCGTTACGTCTGGGCCGACACGGACCAACGCTGCACCGTCCGTCACGATCGACCCCCCGATCACGTCGTCTCCGGCGCGTTTGAGCACCGGAAGCGATTCACCTGTCACGATCGCTTCGTCGACGGTACAGCTGTCTTCAACCAGTTCACCGTCTATTGGAACACGTTCGCCCTGTCGAACGAGCACGACATCCCCTGTATTGAGATTCTCCACGCGAACTTCCTCAGTCTCTCCGTCCGAGTCGTACGTTCGTGCACTCTTGACCTGTGATATGGTGAGCTCGGTGAGACGATCAAGTGCCCGCTGTTTGATTGACGATTCGTAGAATACCATCGCGGTAACCGCGGCCGTGACGATGATCGCGAGATCAAAGAAAATGTCGTTTTGCCCGAGGATAACGGCAGCCGTACTGTACGTGTACGCGCTGATGGCGGTGAGCGCGACCAACAGATCGGTGTTCGGGCGTCGCATTTTGAGACTGATATACGCGCCACGCAACACTGGCAGACCGGTAAAGACGAGAATGATACCAGTCATCACGAAATACAGTCGGAGAAATACGAATGCCCCTTGGCTGTCTAACCGAAATGCGCCCTCAAATATTTCGAGCACTTGCCAGTCGAAAATCGACGCGAGCTGCGCTGGATAGAGGATCGCAACGTATGGGACCAACAGAAACACACCGAAGAGGAATCCAACGGAGTATCGCATCCCCAAGAGCTGGTCGTCTCGGCGCTTTCGAATCCCACCCATCTCCCGTGATCGACGTGTCGTGCCACCGGCCTCTCCCACGTCTGATGAGGCATCCTCACGGAGATACGCCGTGTACCCCAGAGTGCTCAACGCCTCGCGCAACGATTCCTTCGAAGCAGTGTCTGGATCGTGTTCAACTCGGATCGTCTCCGTGACGTAACTCGCCTCGGCGCTGGTCACTCCCTCTTGTTTCTCGGCGAGAGATTCAAGATACGCCTCACACGTCGCGGAGTACATACCGTCGATCCGGAGAAACGTCCGAGAACGATGCTGATCAGTAGGAACCGCGTCTTCCTCTTGATCGATCCTGTTCTCAGTTGTCTGGGTGGTATCGAGGGAATCGGGAGCTCCAAGCGTCGTGTACACATCGTGGCACCCACTTGAACAGAATGACCGCTCACTAACAGTCTCGAATGTGGAAGATTGAATCACACGGCCACACAAGTCACAGTTGCCAGTCATATCTCAGTATCGGTGGGTCCGTCTATCTGTCCGATATCAGATCGATATAAATAGAGATGATGGTACACTCTTTGTTTCCCAAAGTGCTTAAGTGGTAGAGTGTCAATTGCTTATACCTCGGTACGCAGGTCGTGTTTATGTCTTTGTTGCTCTCTCCTACTCAGACACATTCTGTAGTAAATATCGTGTCGATCGATGATGTCCACGCCTATACAGTACATCCTGTCGATAGTATAATATATAGGAGGACTCAAAAACATAAATAATAGTATATTTTAATAACGAAACGAAGGCACGCATCAGATCCATCCTCCGAGGTTGTGCGTTCGGACCCGGTTCCGAGAATAATCGCAAGAATGCAAGCAGATGGTTTGCTACACAATCTGCATAATGTACAATGCGCACGAAATCTGAATGATGAGGGAAATCACCCAAATCCAATGTTAGTCGTTCGTAGCTTGCTCGCTCAGCATCCCCACAACTTCCTGAACACGTTCCGCATCGGCTTCGATACCACGCTCCCGGAGGATCTGGAGGGCGACCTCATCACCATGATCCGCAATTACCCGGAGACACGCATCTTGAAACTCTCTTCCCTCAAATTTGGGAACATCAAACATAGAGCACGCAGCAGTTACCGATGATCGCATCCGGGTGACGCCATCCCACGTGTCCTCCCGGACATAGAAGCCGTGCATATCGGTCTCATCAAAGGAGAAGGCCGGTCCACCGGTGGATTCGTCCACATCCTCCTCATCCTGCTCAGGAATGGACTCAGTCTCCGACTCTGTGTCCTCAGTAGTTATCTCTTCATCCGGTTGCGGTTCATCCTGGGTGTCAGTACGTTCGTCGTCATCCGATTCGGCTCCTTCCCCCGTTTGTTTGAGCTGTTCAGCGACGTCCCCGAAACGGTCGTCCTCATTAGGCATGGCTGTGTTCCTCCACGAGGTCCGCTAAGTGGTCGAAATTCGTGATCTGGTCGCAATCTTCGTCGAACTCCGAGACCGGCATTCCTTGCTTGAACGCGCGAGAAATCGCGGTCCGTTCGCGAATCCCTGGCTTCGGAATACTATCGATGGTGCGTCCCGAATCATCGAGGGCATCGAAGATCTCCGGGTCCACACGAGCGTACTCGGGGACGAATGAACCGAACTCCCGGTTGAGATTTTCAACGAGAGTCCGATGCTCGTTGCGTTGTCCCATTGTTTCGCGAATCATATTCGGAGTGACTGCGAGGATATCCAACCCGATATTCTGCCGGATTGGGGAGATCTGGCGTTCAATCATCTTATTGAGGCCGTTGATCGAGCCAGCACGCGGGATTAGCGGGATTATGACGCGCTGGACGGCGATGAGGGCGTTGTCGGAGAGTTTTCCACGGCCGCCTGCGGCATCAATTATCACGTAGTCGTATCCGTTTTGAATGAGCGGATCGACGACGTTCCGTCGAAGCTTCACGTCTGCGAACCGTTCGTCCTTCAGCCTCGTCTCGACGTTCTCGAGCTCGTTACTCGACGGGAGTAGGTGAACGCCGAAGTCCGTCTCTATAAGCAGGTCTTCGGGGTCCTCACCATCGATAAGGGCGTCACCGAGGTTCGCATCTCGGTCGTACGTATCGTCGTATCCCAACTGGGTCGTCATGTGCCCGTCCTTATCCAGATCCAATAGTACCGTCTCATGGCCACGAGCAGCGAGTCGATCAGCGATGTTGAGCGCGATCGTGGATTTCCCTACCCCTCCCTTGAGCAACGAGACAGCTGCTCCGGGGAGCCCTTCAAACTCGTCAGCACTCATAGCTCAGCACCCCGTAAGAAGCGGATTTTGTACATTTTGTAGGTAATGTACATTGGGTAGATGTTAAAGGTTGCGCGAGTTTTGTCGATAATGTACGTTTTGTACTGGTCATACGCGGTCAATGAAGCTCGTCCATGTTAATTCTGTGTCAGACAGATTGCGTACGCTATCTACATAATTTACATTTTGTACATTATGTAAATTGTTGGCGCAATCTCAATTGTCATAGTCACCGTCGACTCTACGCAATCTACATAATTTAGATTATCAGCATTTCACACGTATTCATCGCAATCTTTGCCACCCACACGAACCAATTGAAGAAGCCCAATTTGCATTATCTACATTATCCACATTATGTGGATTGGCTATGAGATCTACATTCTTCAGTCATTCAATAGGAGAGCCCTGAGTGATAGAACTCAGACAGAGCCGTTCTACCCAGTCCTCTAGTAAGTCTTTTAACTGTTACCGGATTATTGGTAACCACCAGATGTATGAGGTGCTCGACGACACCGCGGCGCAGGTCATCCTCACTATCGAGAGTGGTGACTCCATCCGCCGTGTCGCCCAACACCTCCACACACCGTACGAGACAGTGAGACAGGCCGTCAATCGGCTGGAAGACGCAGGCTACGTCTCCTATGACGACGGCCTCTCAGTCGTCGACGAGCGCGTACGCGACGCAGCACTCGAGCTCGTCGCTGCCAGCGCCGGCGTCAGTCCACCCTCCATCGAGGAAACATACGTCGTCCCTCAATTCGGTGACTGGCCGTTCGCGTTCACGCGGATCGACGCCGTCTACGTGTGGACTCAGGGCGGCTACCAGATCGGTCGCGAGCCCGACGACTATCCACTGTTCCTCGCTGTTCGTGAGCAGGACGTCGACGCCTGGGAGGGGTTCTTCGAGTCCTTCGACCTCCCGACCGCATTCGAACGACAGCCCCAAGACGAGCTTAACGAACCGCTACAGATGGTCCTCGAGCCCCGCCCATCACTCGACATCGAATACGTCGAGGGGTACCCGGTGATACCGAGAGCAGAGGCGATCGAGTACATGCGCGAGAACTACGCCCAGTTCCAGTCGGCGCTGGCGATGCTCGACCAGATGTACGAGGACCTCGACCTCGGCGTCACGTATCGAGAGACCGAACGGGCCCAGCCATGAGCTTCAACAACCGAAGTGACGCGCTCATCGAACTGCTCGAAGAGCTCATCCAAGAAGGCCACGAGTACGTTCTCGTCGGCGAGTACGCTGTCTCAGCGTTCAATGCTGAGAGCGCGAAAAACTAGAGTCAAACAGTCCTCGGACACAGCGGTTCGATCACCCGTCGTGGTCAATATACCCGGCTTCCCATTCAGTCCGAGCTTCGATCTCTCTAGTGCCCCGGCGAGTAGTGTTGTACTCGTTGGTCCGCCGGTCGCGCTGACTTTTTTCGATGAGTCCCTTCTCAACGAGCGTGTCAAGGTTGGGATAGAGCCGACCATGATGGATTTCCTTTTCGTAGTAGTCCTCGAGCTCGTCTTTGATCGCGAGTCCGTGGGGGTCATCAAGTCCGGCAACTACGTACAGCAGATCGCGCTGAAAGCCAGTGAGATCGTACATGTCACAATTTACTCGTTCGAGTTTTGAAATACTACTGATCTGGCTCTGTTTAGAGCTAAGGGATTCATCACTCCTCTCGTGGGTCACCAACCGGTATTTCACCATATTCTGGACATGAGAACCATCCCTGTCCGAATGCTCCACCCATCCCTTGGTCCGGGTTCCATTCGTGTTCATCCCCATAATGTGGATAGTCTACCAGCGGAGGGTCAATCTCCAACGTGATCGATGAAATCCTCAGCGAGACCCACGCAGAATTGAGCATCACTTATCGCTCTCTCACCATCTGGTGTGTCAAATATGAATGATGGCCCAACGTCAAGTGCGGGTGCTCCATATTTCGCTAGTTCATAGAACCGTTCCCAAAACTGAGTTAGGAAAATTGCCCTGATTATCTCATCTTTCCGCTCAAAATCGACAGGTACTGAATTATTGAATCTATCTGTCTCGTGAGAACTAAAGGAGATGTCATGAGTTGGTTTGAACTCTTCATCTACGGCTTTATACATCGACTTAACGGCGATCTCAATAGATAACTGACAATCAATAATTATATTTTGTATGTGTCCGCCAATATCTCTCGTTTTGTCCCCATCTCTACTTGCCAACCAAATCAGATGCTCATCGGGGATCTCATCCAAATCCTCACCTGCTACAATTTCATCGGTTCTGGTGTCCATTGGTAGAAAATCTGGGCCGACATTCTTGTTTGTCACTCTATCAACGACCGAGTCTAGCCGCCGCCTTGCTTCGTTAACTTGCGTTTTTGCGTAGTCCAGATTGTCAGTCTCATTATTCATGATCTCTGGATGTAAATTGCTACAGATATATCTTTCCACAATGTAGTTACTAGTACCAAAGCATCTAGAAAATAAGCCAGTAGGAGTTTCCCCACTAGCTTCAATCCGGGACTACTTCACTAGTCCAGATGGTAGTTTCGAACGGTTGTAGAGGTGAGGTGATACCGCACCGGATCTGGAATTAGGCTGATTTTGTCAAATGTGTCGGGCATCTCGAAGTGGTCCGACTCCTCGGTTGCTTCCACTACCTCGTTGAGTTTCTGTCTCCGACTTCGGGGTGTTCCAATATCGAGGTAGTTTTCGAGGTCATCAGGGCCCGTTCCGACGTAGTCGGCTACTTCGTCCCGGAGTGTTTCCCCATTCTCGTTGAACTTCTCAGGCTCCTCCGTGCGGGGAACGGGTGTGCCTCCGTCCGTCGTCGGAGGATCCATGCTCTGGATATGGTTTTTTGCCCGGGTGATTTCTTCATTGACAGCCGGCGGCATGTCGTCGCCCATAGGGAACTCGCCGTCACGTTCACGGATGACCCACCAATCCGGATTGGTAGGGTCAGTGGAGCCGTGAATAATTTTGGCATCCTCTAGATTGCTGACCACCGTACCGGTATTATGGTCAAGGGCCAGATCCATCTCCTCCAAGGTTTCTTCTAGTTCCGACTTGGAGAGATCGAGCCCTTGGGGTCGAGTTCCAACCCAGTAATGGGCTGTGAGTGCCTTGATTTGATCCTCAAGGCTGGGGTGATTGTGGTGTCGATTCTGCAGATCGCTGATGAGGTCTTGCAAACTCAATGTCTGTTAGGTGACGAAGGGTTTCTTCGCCTCTCCGCAGTAAGATTTATAAATCGACAGAGATAGCACCTCACTGTCGTCACCAACGAAGTGCTTGCTCCGAAGAGGGATCGTTCGGACCTGCTGCCACAGGTTCGAACCCATCTGACTTTTCCAGTTGTGTATCATCTTTAGTTGCTTTCTTTCCACTTGCAGAAAGGCGGTTGGTGTATTTAAATATTTCGCAGATAAAAATTCTTATACAATTTTTTAGGCATGCCAAAATAGAGGGGTTAGGGACCCACAACCCCCGAGATACTAGGTAGAGTTTGTTCTACAAAGTTGCCAGATCAGCATAATCAGCGATTTCAACACTACTTGAATGAACCTCCACACCATGCATAAACGGTTTTTTAACTCCTTGAAGCCGGAAAACGGGGGAGTATAACCGATCTACAACTGTTCCCGGATCGCCGGCACTATTGTTTGCGGGTCGGGCTGGTCGTCGAACTCGTCGATATTCGCTTCGAGGAGGTTGCAAATCCAATCCGCCGAGAAGTCATCCGCTTTTCGACGTACTGTTCTACGAATGCGTGCTCTGTTGCAGTTAGAGCACCACACCCCATCTTATTCAACTCAATTGTGACCTAATTGGCTCTGTTGAAATCCTCAGCAGCTGATAGTTTTTCACCCAATCGCTCAGTACAGAGTATGTACAGAACACTTAACCAACACCCAAAACTGTGAGTGAATATGTCCGATGACGACAAGGCGAGGGCAGAATTACAAAAAGGCGAAAGGCATTGTAAAGAAGCGGGTTGTAAGACTCGAATCGGAACAGAACACAGGTATTGTCCTGATCATCGTTAATGCTATCCGGGTCTTTGATAACTTCTGCTGCAATAGGCCTCTTTGTATTTCAGGCGACGGTACATCTATTTGTTAACCCATATTCCCCAATTCAGGAACCGACAAGTCCAAACGCAAATCAAATGGTTGCTCAGCGCGGTTCCCGCGCGATTGGTATCTTTGCGGTTGTTCTTGTGGTTGTGAATTTTATTATTGACCCCACTTCTGAGATAATCAACGTAGAATCTCTCGCATTAGTAACTACGCTGATCTCGGCTGGCTTCCTAATGCTGGCATTTGTACTCGAAGTTATCGGAGGTCTAAACGTATTCCTCTTCAAGATTCAGGAGGACAGTCTGACATATGCAGGTCTGCTACTCTTTACTGGACTCTACTTTGTTCTCAGAGGAGTAGACGCCCCGCCATTGCTGACAATCCTTGTTCTCGTTTTTATTATACTTTCGTGGACTGTCTGGATAGTATATAAAATCGATTACCTTCTGAATATTCAACAGATGGAGTGGGATGCGGTTGATGACAGCCGTTATAATGTAGGTAAACGGGTACTCAACAGGCACAAAGTGAAAATTACTATTCTGGTGTTTTCAATCTTGATTGCTCTGTTGTTCTACGCCTTATGATTTGAAAGGTGATCTAATCGGATAACTTCATATGAGTCTCTGTTGAAATCCTATTCTTCAGACACATTATCGACTGAAACGTCTGGTCGCTGAAGAATGCGAATGTCGCAACCGGTTCTTTGCTTTTCAACGCAACCTTATTGGTATTCGAGCTAGGTTTACCTCAGAAATATAACCTAGCCTGTTGATTTGCCACTAACAAATGTTCGATGACAGTATTGATAGCGTCACTGCTACTGTAGATGCCTACAACTCACGCGGGGAGGTGGAGTTCACTTTGTATGAAAACGGCACCGTTGGTGGCGAATCAGTAGGTACCTTTGAAGCACCAGAAGCAGGAGAACATTTCAAGAAGAATGTAGAAGATAATAAACCAATACCCAAGGAAGATTTTCACGCAGAAATGGCCGAGGGGGGTGAGATAACTCTTCTTGATGCTCGGATTGGCATGAAACGTCAGGGATTCCAGTGGAAAAATACCCAAATCACACAACTTCATCCCCGACGCCTACAAATTGACTCTCACAATAACGAACCTCTCATTGGTAGCAGTGTCACGGTTGAAATCGATTTGTTGAACGCTGAATATCTTCCTCAACCTCGATCAGAACCGCGAGACCGACCGATGTTAGAACGTGACTCTTGGCAGGTCAATATTGAACCAGTGAATAATCACAGGAATCGTATTGATCTTATTCAAGAACGCAAGCAACCGGTGCGAACGTCGAAGCTAATCGTTGAGCAGCATGATAATTGCCCGCCGAGGATCCATCTACAGCGCGCGTTAGAACGGATAGAGCCACTGATACGGTTGTTCGCGGTTTTACAAGGCGTTCTCCCCGCACCTATACGTGCGAGCATCACAACAATCGATGGGAGATCCCCATCGTGGCGATGTGAGTCATGGATTACAGATTATCGCCAAAGTGTCGGTTGCGCGCATACCGGGCATCCATTTCCGAATCGGAGTGAAGCTCGTGTATTGTTTAACGACGGGTATGAAACGTATTTAGACGAACTTGATGAGGAGACATTTAATCGTGCGATTAGTTGGTATATCGATGCGTTGATCTACGGACGAACGGTAGATGCCCGAATGGCGTCACTTGCATCTGGGATTGAACAGTTGGCTGAAGGTCATCGAGCTCGGGATAAGGAGAGTGGGAAAACAGCGCATAAAATAAAAAATCTTATTGACAAATTGGGGGTTGAGTTCGAGGATTTGGCGGAGTTCTCAGGAACGTTTACAGACGATGCTTTGGATGGTTCGGATCCGAATAGGATATCCGAGTATTTTTACTCTAAGTCAAGAAATTTTGTTCTTCACGGAGATGAAAAGGTTGATTCGCAGGAATTGAATCTTGACTATGAGGCGACCTTGTGGTTGTTCCGCCGGATTCTTGTACGACAATTCATCAAAGCCGAAAATTACGAGAATTTAGACACACTGAGTTGCCTATCACCGAACCGAACAAATGCCGGTTTTACTGACTGATGGAGGCTCTGCCTAGGGGATTCTTATTAAGACAACTTGTGTGTTACAGTGTTTGCCTGTGTTGACCGATCCGGTCTGATCGTATCTGGGGATAAATCTGTGTGAAATTTACGCGCTGTATTCAGCAAATCGTTGAGGACATATCACCGGTTGAGGATTTTAACAGAGCCAATTCGACACGTACGCACGACTCAGGATTGAGGAGGTAGGGTGTGTCAGTGGAGGTCAATATCGGTGGCCTCCTCCAGCCGCTCAACACGCTCGCGCAACTCTTCGAGGTCAGGATCCTCGGTTCGGGCGTCCTCCAGCGGGCGGATATCGGTGAGCGCGTCGTCGACGCGCTCGTTCTCGGCCTCGCCGGCGAGGTAGAGGTCGCGCCGATCTTGGTGGAGGCTCCGGAGCGTCGACTCGGCGATGCCGGTGTCGTCGGCGACGGTCGCGAACGAATCACCGCGGTCGACGCGGGCGAGAGCCTCACGGACGTGTAGGAACTCGGTGGGATCCACGCGGAGGTAGCCGTCCTCGACGACGAACCCTGCCGGCGGCCTCCCGGTCCACTTTCCGGCGGACTGTGCGGCGCGGACGCCCGACCGGATTCGCTGGAGTTTTTGCTGGTGTTCTATCTGGGCGAGGTCACCCATCAACCGAGCGACCATGCTGTATATCGTCTGCTGGAGTTCGCCGTCGTCGACGTGAATCTTCAGGCCAACGTCGAGGGCCTCGACGCCAGTGTCGTGTTCCAAGCAGTGTTGGATGAACTCGTGAATCTCAGTCGAGCCGAGGCGAGAGAGCCGGCTGATCTCGTGAACGACCACGAGATCGAACTCTCCACTCTCGACGTCGTCGAGGAGTTGGTTGTAGACCTCGCGAGTGTCGGTGTCGGCGGCGCCGGAGACGATCTCCGGATACTCCTCGACGTCTTTGACACCGAGACGCTCCAGATGTTCGCGCGCCTCGTCGAGCTGCCGAGACACGTCCTGATCCGATGTCGAGACCCGGGCGTAGATCGCCGCGGTCGTGGGTCCGTTTTCGCTCATGTTTTCGAGGACGTGCCACTGTCTTAAACAAGTGGGTGTTTTTGCGGTTCTATCTATACCACTACCTTCTCGACGCAGTTGAGATCAGTGTCCTGTACAGAGAGGTAGTGAAACAGTAGGAATACTCAGGTGTTGGTAGGTCGACCAGTGCAAGACTTGGAGGATAAATTCAGCACAGTTGCTGAAATCTATCGCTCATGAGGATTTCAACAAATCCCTTTTTATTTATCGACATCTGAGACTACTGCTCTAATTGGTCAGATGACCGAAAGTTATACCTTGTTCTCGGCTATAACTCGACAGACAGAGGCTACATACGTGACGATCACGGACGCGGACCGGGAAACCTTCCAGACCACCGTCGAGGAATTCCGCCCGCAAATTACTGAGGACATGTGCCTTCCCACAGCACTGAAAAACGTCCTCGACGAATTTGCCGACCGCCACAATTCCGATAGCCCGCTCAGCCTCAGCGACATCAACGACATCTGTGACTACCGGGCTGGCGGTGCCTCCACCTCCCGCAACGTCCCCGCGAAACTCGATCCAGAGATCGAAGACTACGGCATCGAAACCAAGATCATGTTCAACGCGACATTCGAGGATCTCGAAGCCATCATCGATGACAACGACCGCTCACTCCCCATCATCGAGCTGGACTCTACATACTTTGAGAGCGTCGACGGCTATGACCCCCGTGGCGGCGTCGACGGGTATCAGTGGGACCACGTCGTCATCCCGTTCACCGTCAACGACGAGACCGTGTTGTTCTACGATCCGTTCGAGGAGATCTTCCAGCGCTCTACCCGTATCGATTCCCCACCCACCCAAAGATCCAAAACCCAGTTCTACGAATGGTGGACAGCAGCATCCTCCCGTTGGACGATGTGGCTACAGCGAAGCGACCAACAAGTCCTTACAAACCCCCAGTTTAGACAGGAGGACGAGGAGTAATGGCCAGTACAAACGCAGGGCCCGGAAACCGCCTGAAATTCCACAGCTTCGAAGAGATCCGGCACGGCCGGGCGGAGACCGAGCTAAAGCACCGGTACGGCCGCGGCATCTACGTCAACGAGATCCACGAGACATCCAACGACGATCTGGTCATCTCGCTGGGCAACACCGTCCCGAAGGATGTCTCCGATTCACTTGAGCAGGACCGCGTCCTGCAGTTCATCAATATCCGAGATATCTACACGCTACGCGGAGAAGCCACCGGTGAGGGTGCGTATATCGTTAACCTCCCGGACCGCGATGATGTTCATGAAGGGTTCGTACAGCGCCGCCAGCAGATCATCGACCGGCTTGACTGGTCGATGGCAAAGGCAATCTACGAACACGTCTTCGAACTCACACCGGTGGAGAACCAGTTGAACGCGATCATCCAGCTGGTGCGGTGGGTACATGAAGAGGAATCGATCCCGCTGTCTCGGCTCAAGGATGCACAGGGCTCCGGGAACAGTGAGGAGTACGTTCAGGTCTTGTCCGATCTCGGGTTCTTGACTTTTGATGGTGAGATGGTAGCTGAAGGCGAGAAGATGCAGGAAACCCAGTTGCTCGAACTTGATAACGATCAGTACGTCAAGACGGTGATCGGGAACGTCGTCAAGGAGGGGTATAATGTCCTACAGGATCGCTTGGAACTGCGGATGCTGCGGCACTACCCGAAATTCTGTAATTCATACTATTACGATGCTCTTCAGCGCCAAGACCCGAGCCTACATCTAGACGTAGACGCGGTCACGCGGAACTACCAGCGCCAGTACGGTGAGGACATTGACCCCTTCGTGGTCAACGACAAGCTCAACGAGCTGGCAGAAACGGAAGTCATCCAGAAAGACGGCGAGTACGTTCAGTCAAATCCAGATGTCTACCGACAGGTCGCACAGGAATCTCCGGTAAGCTGAGAACACGCTACTGTTTGAGGCTGCGGTGCTCACAGTTCGGAATTAAACTATGTCTTGGAGTCCGCCTCATGGACCAGCATGGACTTGACCTGCGTATTCCAACTGGCCGGTGAACATGGCTACAAGTTAGTCCCCTTCTTCGTCGCCTTCCCAGTCGAACGAGATATCAGCTAGCTGGGTTTGATCGACGTCACTAAGCCGGTACTGCTCGTCGTACTCTTTGACGTACTCAACTTCGTCTTCATCTAGTCCGTACATCGGACCGAGAAGCTCGTCAGCCTTGTCAGCAATCGGTTTAACAGCCGAGATAGTGTCGAATGTCTCTCGAATGTTCCCGAGGAATCGGTGTTCCATCTCCTCCCAAAGTTCGTCGGCAATGTCGTGAATTTTCTCGCTTTCTTCCTCTAAGTCACTATCATCTGGGAATGGGAATGCGTCGATAGACTTCCAGTTCACATCACGCTCGTTCTCATAGACCATCCAGTACATGTAGAACAGAGAGGATTGGAGGAGGAGGAATGCTGTTTTTTGTTCAAGTGCCGAGTTGAAGTACATCGGCTTGAAGTCTCTTGATTGTTCACCTGATGGGTAGAGATCTTCAAGGAATGGGTTGATAAAGTAGGCTGGGTGGTAGCTTCTCCAAACGACATGAGAGGTGCTGTTTGAATCGTTCCGAGTCATCTTGTCCCGGAAAACGGTGTCAGAACTATTTTTCAGTTTTGTAAGGATATTCTTGACATCATCGTCGCCGATCTTGGGTAGACTGGAGTCCCCACCGCCGCCTATCTTATCGCCTAGCACAAGACCCTCAATTGGTTCGTACTCGATGTTATCGAAAACTTCCTTCCGGTTGTCCTCAGTAAATCTGAGGAATTTGCTGGTTTTGATCGACTTATCGTCTCCTCCATCAGTTTTCTCAGCGGTAATTATTCCTGTACGGGCTTGTGAACCCGCGAAAACTTGTGAGGGCCGTCGAGTAAAGCAAGCTACTTTTCCTTCAGCGAGGTTCCCCCTGATTACTTCACGTATGGTGGAAGCATTACCCTGGTAGGCAAACATCAGGGCCACAATATTGCCAAAGTAGCCGCCTTCATTCATAATCTGGATCTGCCGTTCAATGAACGGACCAACAACGTCGTTCACATTCTCAGTCTTGTATCCGGCAGTGAACCGCTTCTCTAAATCACTTTGAACGTCACCGTACGGAGGATTACCGACAACTAGATCAAACTCGACAGCGTAACCATTGCCGCTCTCTTTTTCTCGTGCTGCCTCTGGGAACCGGACAGGCCAGTGGAACGGTTCGTACGACAGATTCGGGTTATCAGGTTGAGAAGCAAACGATTCCAGTTTATCTATGTCGCTTTGGAGCGGCTGCCTCTCTACCTCAAAAAAGAACTCATCTCCAACAAATCTGGAGATTGAATCAGCTGTATTCAGATCGCCTTCTTCTAATTTCGCACTCTTCCCATATCGAGGTTCGACGTTGAATCCAGCATCTTCAAGCCCCTGTTTTGTATCGTCAGATAGTTCTTGATTGTCGCTCCGTCGGAGAGTGACCTTCTGAATAGACGGATACAGGCTGTCTAATCCATCGATTAGATCTTCCCAATCAGATTCAGACTCCACCACTTCTTCGATGTAGTGGTTCATCTGATCGAGGAAGTAGTCGTTTAGTTCGGGTCTCATCTCCTCGATACGACGGTCAAGTTCTCTACGAGAGATATTTCCTTGCCGGTACTGATTCCGGATATCACGGAAGCTGGAAAGATCCAGTTCGAATGAAGTTAACGCAGTCTGTCCTTCGCTGCGAGGTGGAAGCCCGATCAGCGAGTTACCCGGAACGATGTTAATGTCGATGTTTGGCAGTTCGCCGTAGTCCTGTTCCCAGCCCTCTTCCACCATTTTCAGCCATACTCGGAGTTTTGCAATTTCGATAGCGATCGGATTGATGTCGACGCCATAAATCGAGTTCAATACTAGCTCTTTCTTAGACTGGTAGACCTCGGCATCAGATAGATCATCCCCGTACAGGCCGCGGAGAAGCGACATCCGAATCCGGTGTATCTCGTCCATTACACCTGTCAAAAAGTGACCGGAACCACAAGCAGGGTCAACAACTTTCAATTCACCCAACCTCTGATAAGCCTCGTTTAATGCATTAGGATCGCTGAAGTACCCCTCTCGTTCTTCGATTTCCCGTAGCATTTCCCCGAGCTCATAGTCCCTAACAAGCTCTTGAGCTGTCTCCTCATCCACATTGGAACTCTCGGAGAGACGAGTACTGTAGGCGTCAACAAGGATCTCGTACGCCTTTGGATCAACAGTCTCCCTGTTAATCAACTGGATTACGTCGCTCGGGGTGTAGTATGCTCCCTCGTCTTTTTGGCTTTGACCACTGTTGATGTGGTTAATCGTCATCTCGAACACTTGGCCTAGAACAGAGGGATCGAGGCTGCCGTTATCCTGTTCAAGCTCAGACCCTTCGATAAGGTCCCGAACCACGGTAATTAGCATCGGGTCGTCGACGTCGTACTCCCGTTCCTGCTCTTCCGGTGCGAATAGATTCCCATTCAGGTACTCAACGTCGTCAAACCAGCCACCGCGATGCTTCGAGATCCGGTCGTCCTTCTCAGTATTAAACAGGGAGTAGAAAATCGGCTGAAGCTGAGTCTTGTACAGGCCGCCAGTAAGCTGGTCAACATCTTGTGCCTCTTGGTACTTCTCCACCCGCTCTGTGAGGAATCGCTCCGGAAGAACTTCGTTGTCCTCTAGGAATTTGACGAACAGCAGCCTATTCACCAGTTTGATAGCGAACTTCCGTTTGTCGCCCTCTGAAGCAGTTTCAGGGGCTTGGATATTGTCGATAAGAGTTGTATCGTAGTCGTAGTCGTTGGAACCTTCTCCGAATAAGATCTGGACGTACAGGTCGTAGAACTCCTCGATACCCGCCTGTTTCTCTCTACGGATTCTTTTCGGAGCTTCCTGAGTTAACAACTGGTTGAAGCTGTCGTGGCTGAATGTTTCATAGAACAGTTCAGCTTTTTCATCTACGTCTACCTCTGAGACACCGGTGTGCGAAATTGAGGTACGTTCGGAAGCTATTTTCAGCAGTTCCTGGCGGAAGTCGATTGGTGTCGGATCGATTCGATCGTAGTCAAGGTAGTCTCCACCGAGTTCGACGCGGATTACTGTCCAAGTGATCCCGTCCGTGGCGATACCGTATTCGGCTCCTTGGCTTGCTGCCCGGTTATTCAGGTAGGTCTCGATATCTTCGGCAGCGTCTTCGGATCCGTTGAGTTTCTTGTCCTCGCCAATTACCTTGACATCAAGGTTGGTAATTCCGAAGTCAGGATATCCTTCTCCTCCACCGTGGATCTCTGGCTCCCAGTAGAGATCGACTTCTTCGAGAAGCGGACGGATGAGGTGTCGGCGAATCCAAGGCTCGGGCTGACTTCCTAACTCTGCGGTGTTTGGACTGTAATCACCTTGTAGCGTCTCTTCCAGCTTTTGAGGGCCAAGGTGGTCGTCTAGATCGTCGACGAAATCCTCTAAGATAGAACGGACTTCATCCGGACCAGGCATGGATAACAGGTACGTTGACTGGTCGGGACTTAATCGCTTCCCCCTGAACATATTCATTTATGTGCTGCCGAAATATCGGCGTCAGAAGTCCACTTTCTCCCAGTCATTTTCGAATCTGCTCTGTTGAATCCGCAGAAGGAGTTGGGATCGGTCACTCTGTACTCGACTTAGGAGCGCTGTCGAGAAAAGTCAGAAATGGATTCTTGGAAGAGAAAGTGAAGATCGAAATCGCCAGGTGGATCGATCCAACTCCTCGACGACGAAGAGTGAGTTGATCGCCTCTTCAGAGATCATGATCGCCGTGCGGTCATCGAGTTTAACAGAGCAGCTCTTCACATTATTGTAGTCCGAGACAGCAGAGAGTCAATTGTGGTTGTGATTATTGCGCTAATTCCTCCCACTCGGTCCTACGACAGACCCGAAACAGGCGTTTTTTGTTCACACGACGTCCTCAATGCTGTCCATACCCTGCTTTTCACTATCTTGATGGGTATCCTTGGGACATGTCTGATCCGACAGCACCGGTATCGGGTCGTGATTGGTGACAATCGTCGTACTTCTCCTGTCGCTGGTCGAGTGGCGCGGCCGGAACGCGCTCGGATCGTGTGGAACTGGTACGGGAAGGTCAAGCCGTGAGGCTGACGACATGTTCACTCTTCACTGTTTTCGATGATCTCAATGATCTGCTCCGGGTAGAACGCGAAATTAACATTCAGCGGGCCTTCCTCTATCGAATGCGCGGGCGATTGCAGAGTCGATGAGTGAATTCCGAGGAAGTACCGCTGCGGTTGCTTATACACGACGGGCCCGCCATCCATCTGATCGATTATCGACGGTGTTGTGAAGATTGGGCTTCCGCTCATCCCGGAGTGCGTGTTCGCGTCTGTTGCGAACGCGAGATTCCCCATAAATCCGCCGCCGTAATGACTAGAGATCAGGGCACTCCGGATTATCGGCATGTAGTCGTTCGGTTCGATCACTGGGTACCCAACAATCATCGCTTCCTCACCTGCTGTTATCGGTCGTTCATCAGGGAGGAAGTTTGGCGGGCCGATCGGTTGATTGATGTAATCATCCAAATCGTCGTACAATTCGAGCACTGCCAGGTCGGGTTGCGGTTCAGCGGAGTGTTCCATCCATTGCCGCTCGCCGTCCTTCACTAAATCTAGTGGGCGGCTGATACGGAGCATCGGTGCGTCCGCGTTGTCTCGCAGGTAAATCCGGGCTTCCTCGGCTACGAATTCTTCTTCGCCGTCATCGTTCTCCTCAACGAAGACGTGCCGGTTCGTGACGAGATAGTCTGTCTTCTCGTCTTCCTGCTCGTATCGGAATAGTGTCCCTGTTGCGTGACCGCCGCCCGGTAGTTTGATCGGTGTGACGCACAGGAATAGCGAGTCTAAAGGGTTGTTCGGCATGCTCATGTTGTGTTCCGGTAGAGTAGGCCGGGTTATTGACGTTGGTGATACATCGAGTAAGACCCGGGAAGGCCCGTTAAACGACCGTGCCTCCTACCCGTAATCGTAACCGGGGTGGCCTGGTCACTGCGCATAAACAGTGAACGGTTGCTTCAACGCATCTGAGGCGAAAGAAAAAAGCTTCCGTCCTACATGGAATCTCTATATCGGTCACACCGCTGCTGACAGCAAGCAAGTAGCTGACAAAGCCGTTGCTGTATTGAATACCTGCTGCTAACCGTGATATAAAATCTAGACTAGAGGGGTTACAGCGGCCTTACTCGTCGTCGGAGGTGTCGCCGGGCCGTGTGTTGTCGGGGCTGTCTCCGCCCTTGAATGTCTCGTGGGATCCGAATTGTCCGAGGTCGGGGGCTTCACCGTCGCCGGAGGAGCCGCCGTCACCGGAGTTTCCTTCGTCGGTCATACTGTAAAGAGGAATAGTGTACCTACCACTAAAAGGATGACGCCGAGGATAAAAGCGAGCGAGCTGTCGACGCTCCGGCTCAGTATTCCGGTGACCGAAACGAGCAACGACGTCTACGAGAAACTGTCCGTCGCCGGCGACGCCGTCACCGGCTCGCCGACGGATATCTTGACCGCCGTCCAAGGGGCACTCGAAGCGCACGATCCGGATGTCCTGGTCTGCTCAACCAGCGAGATCATCCCGACTCTGTACGAGATGGCGACGGACGCAGGCGTCGACGACTTCTCGCTGAGTCGGTGGCCGGACGTCGACTACCAGCAGCTCGCGAGCCGGTCGACGTACTCGAGCTACGGCCGCGTCGGCCACTCGCCGGCGCGGTACAACGTGCCCGGCCGGGCGATCATCGACGAGTCGAACACGTTCTTCTACGGGGAGACGAACCTCGACGGCGTCCTCGACCTCGTGTCGCGCTCGAACAAGCCCGTCCAGGAGCTCGCGTGGGCGTCGATCGGGAACGTGCTGACGGCGATCCAGATTTGCGAGGCCCACGACCGCGGTGTCCTCGTCCCGTGGAACTCCTGGCGCCACGAGTTCTACAAGCCGATGGGGACGCTCCATGACGCCGACCGCGGCGGGTTCATCTTCGCCCCCGAGGCCGGCCTCCACGAGAACGTCCACGAACTCGACTTCTCCTCGTTGTACCCGAACATCATCTGTACCAGAAACATCTCACCGGACGTCATCCGGTGTGACTGCCACAGCGACCGCGACGATGTCCCCGGCCTCGGGTACTCGATCTGCGACGACCGGGGCTACCTCGTCGACGTGCTACAGCCGATCATCGACGCTCGCGACGAGATCAAGGCGGCCATCCGTCGCGAGAAGGAACGGGACGACCCCGACAAGGACCGGCTGGCGGAGCTCGAGGGACGGTCGGGAGCGCTGAAGTGGATCCTCGTCGCCTGCTTCGGCTATCAAGGGTTCAGCAACGCGAAGTTCGGCCGCATCGAGTGCCACGAGGCGATCAACGCGTTCGCTCGCGAAATTCTGCTGACGGCGAAACAGCGGCTTGAAGCGGGCGGCTGGCGAGTCGTCCACGGCATCGTCGACTCCATCTGGGTGACGCCGGACCCCGACGTCGACGACGAGGACCGCGAGAACCTCGAGACGCTCGCGACGGAGATCACGGGACGTGTCGAGATTCGGCTCGAACACGAAGCTCAGTACGACTGGGTGGCGTTCGTGCCGCAGCGCGAGAGCGACGCCGGCGCGTTGACGAAGTACTTCGGGAAGGTCGCCGGCGACGACGACTTCAAGATCAGAGGCATCGAAGCGCGGCAGCGCTCGACCCCGCCGTTCATCGAGGACGTCCAGCGGGACTGCCTCGACCGGCTCGATGCCACGCGGTCACCGGACGCAGTGCTCGGACGTCTCGAACGAGCAATCGACGAACTGCAGGCGGGCAACGTAGCAGTAGAGCGGCTCGTCGAGCGGAACCGTGTCTCCAAGCCCCTGGAAGGCTACTCACAGAATACCCAGAACGTGGCCGCCTTGAAGCGAGCCCGCGAGCAGGAACTGGCAGTCCACCCGGGCCAGGACATCGAGTACGTAGTCGTCGACGACGAGAAATTCTCGCGAGACCGGGTCGCCCTCGCCCACGAAGCGATCGAGACCTACGACGCCTCGTACTACGAGACGCAGCTAGTTCGAGCGGTCGAGAGCATACTGGCACCTCTTGACTGGGATCGGAACGACATCCGACGAGAACTCAACGGAACACATGTAGTCGGTATCACGGACTGGACCTGACGAACCCCCTCCCCCCTTTTTCGAGTTGTAAACTCGTGACGCCGGGGAGGGGGTGAACAGCAAGAGGGACTGCAAAACAGCCGATTGTGGTGGATATACGCGATAGAGAGGCTGAGTGTCTAATCTTCTAACTTGCGATTAGATATGCGAAAGTTTATATCACACGTTACCTTACCATAACCGCACTAGGGATAAGAAAATATATCGTCTAGCTCAGCTAGACGATTGATGTCTCGGGATGTAGAGGACGACTTCATCCCATTCGTGGTTCTCATTCCGTGTATTATCGCGTCTCAACACCTCTACACCAATTTTAGTTACCTCACCTCTCGTTACACTACGTCTTGGATGGCCTGTTCCCCCGCGACTTACAACTCGAAAAAGGGGGGAGGGGGTGAAACATTCGAGATCACCAAAG